>JAGHUQ010000158.1 GCA_018064725.1 Candidatus Cryptobacteroides caccocaballi | reverse complement strand
GGCTTGATGATCACGTCATTCACGGTGTACTCGCCGTATACCCTCTCCTCGTCGGTCGGGATGAATGCGAGTGCGTACTTCGCGCCTGGGACGATGGACCTTGCGTTCTTCTTGCCCTCGCCGTCATCCATCGCTGCAAACATATTCAGCGCGCCCGAATATGAGGTCATGAGCACTCCGTACATTCCGTCACCGACTCCGTTGAGCGGGGCCGATGCGTCGATGAGGAACTCCCTGCGGAGGTCCATGAGCTCGGAGTCATCGTAGTAGCGCATGATGCCGCCGTAGAAGGAGCCCGCGCCCCTGAACGATGCCTTCACGGTCGCCTTGTCGACGCCGACGTTCGTGAGGCTGAAATCCTCCTCTATGTAGGTGAAATACTGCACATACACGTCGGATGGGTCTGGGTTGGTGCCGATCCACTTCGAATATGCACCAGGGTAGCAGTATGCTGCGTACCTCTCGCCCACCACAGGATTGAGCACGCTCTTGATGTCCATTTCGTATGCGTTGCCCTCGGTGACGGGATTCCATGAACGGTAGATATCCTCGTTGCCAGGGGCATAGTCCTTTGCAGGTTCGATGATCTTCGCCGGGTCGAACTCGTCCGCCTTCACGAAGCCTGCGAGGAAGCCCGGAGAGTTGAAGTCGGTGTCGAGCTGTACGAGGGTCATCTTTCCGGTAGGTGCGAGAACCATGTCGAAGAGAGGTGCCTCGAGGGTCACCTGAATCTTTCCGATGAAGGTCTGGTCGCCTGAGGTGGCGAGGAGAACGACCTTGCCTTCGCTGTCCTGAGAGTATGAGCTTGGAGCCGTGACGTTGACTGTACAACCGTCCACGCTTGCCTTCCATCCATCTGGCTTCTCGGTCACTGTGACGCCGATGATGTTTGTGAGTGCGATGTGGATTGCCTTGGACTCGGCGAGCTCGAAGTGGAGTTTGTTGGCCTCGATGCGGAGGTCAGCTGCAAGTCGCATAGGGATAACGAAGCTTGTTCCGTCCTGGAGCTCGATGGTGACAACGCCGTCCTCCACCTTCACGCTCTTGAAGACAGAGTCGCCGCTGCCGGGGTTCTGAGGCTCCGGATATGAAGCGGCGACCTTGTTACCGTCTGCGTCGAGGAGAAAATCTCCGTTAACGGTCCAGTAGAGAGTGCCGCCGATTTCCTTTACCCCGATGACAGGTGCGACAGCATCCTGGCCGTCTTCGCCATCCTTTCCGGTCGCTGGTACCTTGTTGCCGTCAGGGCCGAGAAGAAAATCTCCGTTTACGGTCCAATAGAGGATTCCGTCGGCTTCCTTGACACCTATCTGAGGGATATCTGAAGATGAGGATCCTGTCTTGATGGTCGTGGTCTTGCCGTCAGAGAATGTGACGGTGAATCCGTTTTCGGTCTGGTCGATTGATACTACGAATGCCTTGCCGTTGATTGCGTTTACTATTGTCTGCAGGGACGATATGCTGGTGTTCACGTCCTTGAGACTGTTCTCCAAGGTCTGTACCCTTGACTGGAGATCCTTGATCTGCTGCTCGAGATATGATGGGTCGAATGGATCGGAGCATGATGCTACCGACATTCCTCCGACAACCATAGCAGCTGTGGTTAAGTATAAAATGATGCGTTTCATAATTCGTAACTGTCTTCCTTGTGCGTGCGTTGCTCTCTTAATGCGTGTGTTTAACGCGTGCGTTGCTTGCGCGTGCTCTGGCACATTGTGCGTGCGCGTAAGGCGCGCCGTGCGCAAAAGGGCGGCAAAGGTACGAATTATATTTGATATTTGCTAATCCTCCTTTGATACTCGCAGTGTGTTCCTGACATTGGTAATGAATTTGAAGTATTCTGTGATATTTTTGGATATTTCTTATATCTGTACCGATTTTCTTCGGTTTTTATCTACATTTTTTGCCGATTCTTGCAACCCGAAATTCGGAGCGCACACAAACCTGCCATATAGATCATCCATAGGTATTTTATGTGCGCTCCGCGACGATTTTGGCTGGGAGCGCACGCCCATCAGCTCTGGACGCACTTTTGGGCCATATCAGCGTGCGCTCCGATTTTCGGGTTGTCTACATGCGTTCATGGGATGCACCGCTGCCGGAATAGAGAACCTACGGCAGCTAAAGCGAGCTACCTTGCGAGCTCGAATGAGCGGCTCGCCGGTGTACGCTTTTGCCCACGTGAACTCAACACGCTTGAGAACTCAAACGTGGCAATGTGTCTGTGATGCTTATGTTGATTGAAGCCCCTAATCCTCAGCTAGATTGACTTCTCTATGGGTGGATGAAAGCTCTTTGCCGTTGTCGTCGTATATGGTGAGGGTACGGTCGCAGACCCACATGATTGGCCATCCGGATGACAAGTGGATCATAGTGGTAGAGTACTGTTCCAATTCGGCCCCTAAGTGGGTTGCTGCAGCCTGCTCTTCGAAAGCCTGCTCAACGTCCACTTCCTGGTTGGCCATCGCACTCTTGAGGACCGCGATGGTCGCGTCGCGAAGCATAGGCATCAGCTTTTCACTGTCGATGTTGGTGTATGTGCGGAGGACGAGATAAGTAGAATCGCTGTACTCGGTGTCCACCCAGAAGTGGGTTTCTCCATTGATCTGTCCCTCGGAGAAGATGTTTGTGAAAGGTTCCTCGATGGTGTATTCCTCATCCATGTCGTAACGTCCACCATGGAAGAACAGCAGTGGAGCGATGTCATCAATGCAGCTTTTGCTGATTGCTTCAGGGGTGCATAATGCGTCTGTAACACTCTGAATAGCCTGTTCCTTGGTTATGCCCAGCGTCTTCCAGGTCTTCTTGTCTATCCGGCGTAAGCCTTTTCCAGGGTTGTTTGTGTCAAGGTTTTCATGGCCGCGAGCGACTGCTCAAGGTCACCGAGTCCCTGCATTGTTCCGAATTCGTTAGTTATCACGTTGTATTTTACCGAACTGCATAACTCCGAATAGTCTTCGATGGAGAGGTTGAGCTTCAGAGAGAGGTTTGATGAGTAGACATCCTCGTAGCTTACCTGAAGCGTGTAGGATTTGTCGTCTTCCGCGATTACTGTCAGGGTTCGCTTCTCGGACGAACTGTCTGTGATAGTTTTCTCACCATTTCTGTCTGTTTTTTCTGACTTTGAAATACAGTCGTATGTGATGCTGTCACCCTTTGTCCAATAGGCACATACCTGAGCTGTGTTGTCTGGCATGATCTGACAATAGGCAGTGGCTGAGAGCATTGCGGCTGCCATCAATGAGAGTGTTCTATAGATGTTCATGTGTTAGATATTTACCGATTGATAACTCGTCGTCGTGAATCTAGCGGTTCCGGATTTCCTTGATGAACTTTCGACCGAAGTCGA
>JAGHUQ010000059.1 GCA_018064725.1 Candidatus Cryptobacteroides caccocaballi | reverse complement strand
TAAAATTTTTCGAAAATGCCGACAAAACTTGAATTAATCTCACGTGAATTCTATTTTGAAGAGCAACGCTTGGGCGTATTTTATATGGGCGCGATGTTATTCCGCCCGTAGCAAATCTGGCCCGTCAAATAGCATAGGGACATTAGCTCCTGATCGTGACAACATCATACGGTTCAAAAAGCATATGTACCAGGGTCGAGGAAATTGCAGCAAAGGACCTTTTTCAGTGTTGGTGAAGGTCCTTTTCTGCCTCTATTTTCAGGGATTTGACAAAAACTCATCTCCCCAATACCTTTTCCCATGCCTGTAGAGCCGATATGAGGTTCGATATTTTGTCTGGGTAGGCTGCTAATTAAAATACGATACCAGCCTTGCTGAATACTAAGGCAAACGCTGAACCTCACCATATAGCTGTCATCCAATACCTTGGGTGGCTTTTTTGTTTTGGGGCGGGGCTGGCGTTCATGACGAGGGCGCTTTTCTTCATGTTTCGTGTCAGTAGGATGGAAAATGTTGAATATTTGATATTTATGATTACCTTTGGCGCACGAAATTATTCACTATAATCATACAAATCCAGATGAAAAAGCTTCAGGCAATTGCCATCATCGCTTCTGCTGCCATGATGTGCGCATGCGGCCCTAAGGATCCAGGTCTCAAGGACGCATACAAGAACTACTTCAAGATTGGTGTAGCCGTTACCGAGCATAACGTAACCGACTCACTTACCGCTTCAATCATCCTTCACGAGTACAACAGCATTACTGCTGAGAACTGCATGAAACCAGGTGAGATACATCCAGCTCCTGGCGTGTGGAACTTCGAGAAGGCCGACATCATCGCAAATTTCTGCCGTGCTAACGGCATCAAGATGCGTGGCCACAACCTTGTATGGCACAGCCAGTTCGCAAACTGGATGTTCAATAAGTATGATGAGAACGGAAATCCTGTCATCGAACTTGACGAGAAGGGCGACACCGTCTATGTTGAGCAGCGCACTTTCGTAAGGCCTTCAGAGCCTGGTCAGCGCCCTCAGTTCCAGACCACCATGGTCCCTAAGATCGTCAAGGCAACCAAGGAGGAATTCTACGATTCGCTCAAGGTTCATATCAACACCGTCGTAAACCGCTACAAGGATGTCATCTACTGCTGGGATGTAGTAAATGAGGCTATGAGCGATTCTGACAACATCGATGCAAGCTATGATGATTCATTCCGCAAGTCTCAGGCTTACCAGCTCTGCGGTGACGAGTTCATCAAGAACGCATTCATCTGGGCTCACGAGGCTGATCCTAACGCAGGTCTCTTCTACAACGATTACAGCGCGTGGACTCCTGCAAAGAGGACCTATATCTACAACATGGTCAAGAAGCTTCAGGCAGAGGGCGCGCCTATCAACGGTATCGGTATGCAGGGCCACTACAACATCTACGATAACCCTACCCTCGAGGACTTCGAGAAGGCAATCCAGATGTATCTTGAGCTTGTGGATGACCTCCAGATCACTGAGTTCGATATCCGTATCAACGAAGAGGCTGGTGGACAGCTCCAGTTCAGCCGTGGCGAGGGCCAGGTTTACACTGAGGAGATTCAGGCAATGCAGCAGAAGAAGTATGCTGATCTCTTCGAGATCCTCCGTAAGTACAGCAAGAACATCTCTTGCGTAACTTTCTGGAACGTAAATGATGGCGTTTCATGGCTCGGCGCAAACAATTTCCCTCTTCTTTACGACAAGGATAACCAGCGTAAGCCTGTATACTATACTGTACGTGACTTCAAGAATGCGAAGTAATCTGTTTTGCTTTCTTAGATAATGAGAGGGGATGGCATCGATGTCGTCCCCTCTTTTTTGTTTTCAGTGTAATGTTAATTCATGTATCTTTGCAATATGGAGGCAATTGTTCAGACTAGGAAATTCAGCACAGATAACCGGGAAGGGTTGACGGAGTTCCACAGCTTCGTGCGGGTGTCTTGCCCTGAGCAGACATTTGAGGATCAGATGGGCTCGGTCTTGTCTGCTCTTGCCGGTCTCGTCGCAGGCAGTGATGTGCGTTTCGTGAGATTCTTCCTCAGCGATGCCGCAAATCAGCAGAAGCTCCTCGCACAGACCATGCCTTCATATACTTTCCCGATATCATTTATCCAGCAGCCTCCGTTGGATGGAACCAAGCTCGCCGCATGGGTCTACCATACGCAGGGTGAGAGTGCCGACATCGATCTCGTCTGGGATGCCTATATGAGTTCAGGCTCCATGGGGGCTCTCGATCAGATGTCCGATATCTTCTCAGGCTATGGCAGGAAACTCAATGAGAGGGGACTGAACCTGGCGGATGACTGCGTCAGGACGTGGATCTATGTCCATGACGTGGATGTCAACTACGGCGGTGTGGTCAAGGGAAGACGTGATTTTTTCAGCACTGTGGGTTTGACCCCGGATACGCACTTCATCGCCAGCACCGGCATTGAGGGAAGGCATCCTGACCCGATGAGAACCGTGGTCATGGACGCGCTTGCGGTGCGCGGACTCAAGCCGGGACAGGTCCAGTATCTCTATGCTAAGGACCATCTCAGCCCTACGGCAGATTATGGCGTCACCTTCGAGAGAGGCACGGCTGTCCATTTCGAGGACAGGACTCATGCTTATATAAGCGGTACTGCAAGCATCGATTCCAAGGGCTGCGTGCTATATCCGGGCGATGTCAGGATGCAGACCCGGCGTATGCTGGAGAACGTTGAGGCATTGTTGTCAGAAACCTCGGCAACCCTGAACGATATAGTCATGGCAGTCGTATATCTCAGGGATACTGCAGACTACCTTGTGGTGAGACGGGTCATAGAGGAGAGATGCCCGGGACTCAACGCGGAGTTCGTGCTTGCTCCGGTCTGCCGTCCTGCATGGCTGGTCGAGATGGAGTGCATCGCCATCGTCTAGCCCATCGAGATACTGTCGATTCTGAGCCTCAGGGTGCCCGCAGGAGCGTGGGCTTCTACCACGTCTCCGACCTTCTTTCCCATCAGGGCTTCTCCGATAGGGGATTTCAACGATATCTTACCCTCCTGCAGATTCATTTCGTGGGGGCTTACAATCGTGAAGGTCATCTTCTTGTTGGTGGCCAGGTTGGTGAATTCAACCTTGCTGAGCAGGCTGACCTGATCTTTAGGCAGAGCTGAGGTGTCAATAACCCTCGCGTATTTCAGGACCTTCTGTAGATAGTTTATCCTGCTGATCATCTTTGCCTGGGCCCTTCTTGCAGCACGATAGCCGAAATTCTCGCTCAGATCACCCTGTGCACGGGCTTCCGAGAGCGCATCCTTTATCTTTGGATACTCGACATCTATGAGATTGTTCAGTTCGGCAGCTATGCTGTCGTAACATTCTTTCGATAGATATTCCATGATGATTTACGTGCTTTAATCCATGAGCCTCCATACGGGGTGGAGCTCGTTGTCCTGGTGAGACTGCTTGCGGCAGATTTCGTAGAAATAGTTGAGGATTGCGTCAGGACTGCCGGCAAAGTCCGGGTCCTTCATCTTCTGTTCGAATTCTGCGCGGATTGCAGGATTGGTCTCGAGCATCTCTCTGCCCTTGAACTCCATGTATGCCTGATTGACCCAGAACTCATTTCCAGGCTGGACATGGGAGTTGAAGAACCCCCAATATGTGAGTGACCCCGGTGCGTCAGGCTCGAAAAGATAGATCGCGAGCTTCGCATTCGGCTGGTTCATGTCGACGACGATGCTTCCCTTCGGGCAGATGAGCTTTTCGGTCTGGGTGTCGTAGCTTACGGATACGAGCGGCACTCGGCCTTCGCTTTGGCGGGTTGAGAAGACTCCTCCCTTGTATCGATAGGTCTCTACCTCCATTTCCTGCTCCTGAGTCGTTACGGTATATTTCAGGTCGTGCAGCTCCAGAAGCTCGCACAGCTGGCTGTACTGCGGCATGATGACATATGCCTTCGGAATCCGTATCTCCTGTGTGACTTTCTGTTTCTGGTAGAGAGGCACGTTGTAGGTCATGGGCTTGTCGTAGTTGTGCTTGACCCACTGACCTCCGGACAGGTCGCTCCTGACGGTGTCACGCTGCCATCCGAGGTAGTCTACATAGGTGACCATGCTCCTGTCAATCTCGTATCTGATCGGGAAAGCATCCTTTCTGAATTCAGCGCAGGCAGTTGCCTTGTCCGCCTTTTCGATGGATTCCATGAGCTCCTCCTTGTGGGTCTGAAGTATGTACGCACATTGTCTGATGGATTCAAGGGTCGCCATGACGCGCTCCTTGTACGGCTTGTAGATATGTGTCTCGAGAAGGACTCCGAGGCGGTTGCGATATGCGACATAGCTCTGGGAGTAGCGCGGGTCGAACACGTCGAGGGTCGCACCTATTTCCGGCGCATATGTGCGGTCATATTCGCAATATGGGAACATTGGAAAGCCGACCTTTGTCATCCTTTCATTGAATTCTTTCTCGAAAATATCGAGTGAGAAACTGTGCAGAGGCTCTGTCATTGCCTTGCCGTGGTTCTCGATATCGTATGTCATCACATACTGGAAGTCAGCACCATTGGTGACATGGCAATCTATGAACAGCTCGGGATTCCATCGGTTATAGAGCCTGAGCCATGCCTTGAGCTCCGGAGAATCGCTTTTGAGGAAGTCTCTGTTGAGGTTCAGCAGCTGAGCCGTGTTGCGGGTTCCGAGCTCATCAGGTCCATTCTGGTTGATTCTGTTGGTCGCACGGAAGTCCTCGTGTCCGTCAACGTTGAATATAGGGATCATGAGGAAGCTCACGTCATCCAGCAGCGATTTGTCCTTGCCGGAGAAGACAAGGTCGCGGAGCCATATCATGGAAGCATCCTTGCCGTCGGGCTCTCCGCTGTGGATACATGATTCCACAAGTATTATGACACGCCCTTTCGCGCGTATTTCCTCAGGTGACTTGAGACCGTTCTTATCCACGATCACGAGGTTGAGCTCTCTTCCCTGAGGACTTACACCGAAGCTCTCGAAGCTGACCATAGGCGACTGCTCCGCAATGCCTCTGAAAAAGTCCATGGTCTCTTCGTATCTTGGAGTCTTTCTGAAGTCGGTCTGTTCGGCCAGCGTGAGCCATTCATCGGGGATGCGTTTCCTGTCAGCACCGAATATAACCGCCGGCATTGCCATGATTATGGCAAGAGTAATTATGAATCTTTTCATTTCAAAGCGATGGTTGGTTTAGCTCTGTCCCGGGGCGAGGACTGTCTGGGCGCCATCCTGTGACGCTATTGCATGGGTCGCTCCCTGAGTGAGGGCTTGTCTGAAGTATTTCGGAAGTCTGTCCTGGCTGACAGTCCCGTAAAATTCATTGATTGTCTTTCTGAAACTGTCCATGTCTCCTGCGATGAGGAGGTGGACGAGGAGCCTGTCAACGGCAGCGCTGTTGGCCTCCTTGCAGTTGAGAAGGATGCCGCTGAGGTTGTATCTTGGACTGTTCGAGATCATCGTGTCGTTCTCTCTGCCCTCGTCATCTGATGACTTGCCGGCCTTTGCGCCTTCCTTTGCCATTTTTATCGCAGCCTTGGCCGTCTTCCTGTTGAACGGACTGCGCCCAAGTATTTCTGCGTGTTTTATTGCGAGCTGATAGTCTCCTCTTTCGATCTCAAGCCTGATCAGCTGGCGGAGTATGCCGAAGCTGGTGCCGTGAGGCAGGGACATGCCGAGCTGAAATGCCTGGTGGATGGCTTCGTTGGGGCATCCTATGGTTTCGTATATCACGCTTCTCAGCGAAAAAGAGCTCCAGCTGTCTTCTCCGGTCTCACCGAGACTCTCGCTGCTGGTGACTGGGTAGTCGAAAACCTTCTCCCCGAGCTGTCCGGTGGCGTTCAGCGCAAGAAGTGCGTACGGCACATAGGACATGTCGCTCTTGCAAAGCTGAGGCGTCGCGATTGCCAGTACCGTTCCCCAGTCGTGCACGCGGGTGAGATACTCGACAGCGTACCATCGCTCGTTCTCCCTGATCTTCTCGTTCCTTACGATCAGGACTCCGGCGATGACTATGACGACTACTGCCATTCCATCCATGGCAGACTTGTGCTTTTCCCTGAGCTTTACCATGGCCTTCATCTTCTCATACGGAATGAATGCCGAGATGAGCAGCACGACTATTGACGAAAGGAGGAAGAATGCCTCCGTGAGAGTCGTATTTGCGTGGGCGATGACGTACCATGAAACGGATGCTGCCAGTGCTCCGACCAGTCTGTTGACAGGTAGGAAGCGTATGAGCTTCTCCGTGGCAAGATAAACCAGCGTCACTGTCAGGGCGACTATTGCCGCACCGAGCCCTGCGGTCCTGTAGAACTGTACGAGGAAATCGCTTACCAGATTGGCTATCGGCCAAGGGTCAGAGAAAAGCTGTCTGTAGTAATCAGGCGTATTGAGGAAGATTCCTTTCTGCTCCTGCATCAGCATGGTGTAGCGCAGGATGTTGCTGCTGACATACCACACTGCGGCAAATATCACGCAAGTGATAAATGCCGAGCTCAGTGACGCTCTGCTCTTTTCCGTAACTCTTCCCATTATCTGAATAGCTGTTCAATATCTTTCTGGCTTACATCGACCTTGCCCCGGATGAATTCCGGGATGTTGTATGACTTGAGGCGGAGCTCATTGTCCCTATTGCTCTTCTGAGGGAGAAGGAAAGGCTTCGTGAAGCTTCCGTCCTCATTGAAATGGGTGATGTACAGCCTCGTATAACGTCCGTCAATGCGTCGGCTGCTGAAGATCATCCACCTGCCGTTGCTGGACCACGAATGGTAGCTCTCGGCCTCTGTGCTGTTCACTTCGTCGATAGGTCTCACGCTTCCCCCGTCGAGGTCCATGATCCATAGGTCGGCCTCGTCGTGCCATATCGGGAAGGTCCCATAGGCTGATGCGGTGAATACCAGCTTGTTTCCGCTGATCCTTGGGAAGGATATGGAAAGACTGTCGATGTCCAGTACGCAGCGCGGCTCTCCGACGAATTTGCTCCCGTCGAAATCCATGGCCATAAGACGGTATCTGAGCTTGTCTCTGTCGTACGGAAGATTGCCCGGGTCCTGAGATGAACAGAAGTAGAGAGTCTTACCGTCTGATGACCATGCGGGGAAGGTCTCCAGGCTGTCTTCTGTCTGGACCGGGACGGTGATCTCTTCGGTCTCCGTGTCCATCAGTATGATGTCCGAAGCCGTGTCGAATACCTCCAACGGCTGATGGGAGGATGCGTAGAAACTCTGATGGGTGGAGTTCGATGAGAAGACTATGTGGCGACCGTCAGGCTTCCATGCAGTGTATGTTCCCTGTCTGTTCGGTCCATGCTCCGCCAGGTTCATTATGCTTACATCCCCGTTGTCGACGAATACTGTTCCGCCGCCCTTTCCTCTTGCGTGGAAGAGCATTCTTCCAGGATCGCCGGAAGGGAAGGTGTGGCAGTTCACGCACCCTCTGTCATTCACCTTGTTGGT
>JAGHUQ010000163.1 GCA_018064725.1 Candidatus Cryptobacteroides caccocaballi | reverse complement strand
CCCTGCCTTAGAGCAGGACGCTCATGACGAATCGCTGTCAGCGGCTTGTAATCGTAAGTCGTATCCTGGCCGAAGGCAATCATCGGATGCGCCTGAGGAAGAGTGAAACAGAGCATTGTCATATTGTCATCAATTCTGCCGAGCCCCCCAGCAGCCTCATCTGACCTATCCTTGGTATACAAAATCGAGCATGCGGGCTCAGGATGGCTGACAGCCTCGGAATTGACGAATGAGCTCAGCGCAGATACGGCTGCGCTGTCGAGTACGGAGTCTTTCGTCAAAGAATAGAAACCTCACCCCAACGGGTCCAATATTCTATGCTGAAATTGATTTTCATGTCACCGTATTATTTCTTCAGTCGCCTCCAATTGACCACAGGAAGCACGAATGCAAGGAAAGCAGCCACCAGCCAGAAGACCGAAACAGGAACGAAGTTGTAGCTGCCGTCGATTGACTGATAGCCTTCGATAAGATAGCCGCTGACAACATCCTGGATTCCAGCTGCGACATAGCTTGAGATTCCCACTATTCCGAGAGCAGCGCCGGTGGCCTTGCGAGGAACGATGTCCAGCGCCATGAGACCTGCGACAATGCAGTACAACACGCCGACGGCAAGACTGAACAGGGAAACGAATACTATATTCATCACATAGCTGCCGTCAAGGAAGAGGAAGCCAGCGAGAGATGCCATTCCGATGAAGCCGGAAAGGAGTGCGGGCTTGGCCCTGTCGCCCTTGAAAACCTTGTCTGAAAGCCATCCGGCGGCTATTGTCCCAAGGACACCTGACGCAGCGGACCATGCGATTATCTGCGTCGCAGACTCAAGGCTGAAGTCCTTTGCCTTCTGGAGGAAGAGCACACCCCATCCGGAGAGCGCGTACTTGGTTATATAGATGAAAGAGCTGGAAAGCGCAATCACCCATATGCCGGGATGTAGAAGTACCTTCTTCTGGAGTATGCTGACTTTTTCGGTATCCTCTGTCGTGACCGTCTCGTCTGAAAGTTCCTGAATTGAACGCAGACCGCGACTCTCAGGGGTGTCGGTCACAAAAATGATGATGACGGCAGAGCCTATCATTCCTATGACGGACGAGATGATGAAGCACGATTCCCATCCAAGCCTCGTTACGAGCATGCCGAGAAGGTTGAATGTAAGGAACTCTCCGAGGTACGGAGTCGAACTGAGTATGCTGTACCATGTTCCTCTCTCCTTTAGAGGGAACCACCTTGAGAGGCTGATCACGGCAGGAGGAGATCCCATCGACTGAGCCCATCCGTTCGCTCCCCAGAGAATCGCGAACATCAGCATGAGCGCGAAGGAAGGAATGGTGATGATATCAGATGCATAGCCGAGTCCGCCGAGAAGGAGGTTGATCAGCGACGAAATGAGAAGTCCTGTCGCCATGAAACGTCTGATGTTGCAGTAGTCCGCGACGAAACCGTTCATGAACTTGCCGATCGCATAGACGAAAAGCATCGCGGAACCGATCAGGCCGAGCTGGCTTGCGCTCAGTACACCACCGTCGATAAGGGGCTGCTTGACTACGCTGAGGGCAAGACGACACACATAATAGAGGCTATATGCCGAGCAGGCGCCCCAGAACGTTCTGTTTCGGAGTCGCTTGTAAACTTCCTGTTCCTTGTCCGCCGGGACCTTTTCGATGGAGGGCTGGCTTACCTTATAAATTGATAAAAGATTCATTCCACTTCAATTACGCGTGCAAAAATAGCGAAATAAATGAAAAAGCCGGTCCCCTCCCCAAGGAACCGGCTTCGTATATAAAACGAACTTAACAAATAGACAAGGAAAAGAGTTTTCACATGTCCGAGGACAAAGTTAAAGATTTAAAACCAAAATGCAAGTTTTTGGTTAAAAATTTTTACAACGCCTTTCGATTAAGTTCATTGACGATATTCTTTCCTTCAGGAGTGTAAGCAAATGCCATTGCCTGAGCAGCAGCCTCTTCCACCTTCCTGCGGACTACCTTCGATGTACTGTTGAGCTGACCGTTCGCTGCAGTGAAAGGCTCAGGGAGCACTACGGCTGCAGCCGGAAGCCATTTCTCAGGGAACTGACCTGCATGGCTTCCGCCCTTGCGGAACATGTTGACCTCTTCTCCGAGCTTTGCAAGCATCTTGTCCTTTGCCTCTGCCGACTCGAGGTCGAGAGAAGGGAACTTCTCCTTGATATATTCCTTGAGTGCATCCTTGTTAGGAACCATGAGGAGGATGGTATAAGGATCCTGACTGTTGTGGAGCACTGCACCGTCGATATACTTGGATCCCTCAACGTATGATTCCTCCATGAGCTCAGGAGAATACTTCTCACCGTCAGAAGAGATGAGCAGAGCCTTGAAACGTCCTACGACATAGAGAATCCTGTGATCCTCTGGCCAGATATAACCCATGTCGCCGGTATGGAGCCAGCCATCGCGTACGGTCTCTGCCGTGCTCTTAGGGTTCTTCCAGTAACCAGCCATCACGTTCTCACCCTTGACAACGATCTCGCCGAGCTGACCGTAAGGAACCTCCTTTCCGTCGCTGTCGCAGATCTTGCACTCCATAGGCTGGACAAGACGACCAGAAGAACCCATGACATAGCGGACAGGAGAGTTCGCGCAGATGATAGGGGTTGCCTCACTGAGTCCGTAACCCTGGAAGATAGGAACGCCGATTGCATAATAGTATCTCTGGAGGTCGATGTCGAGAAGCGCGCCGCCACCGACGAAGAACTTCATGCGTCCGCCGAAGCCTGCCTCACGCACGCTCTGGAACACGAGCTTGTCGAAGAGAGCCATGAGAGGCTTTCTCCAGCAGTTGAGTATTCCGCCTGCGTTGTAGACTTCCTTGTTGTATGCGATAGCGTTCTTCACGGCAAACTCGTAGAGCTTCTGGATGGTAGGGCTCTTCTTCTTGATTCCGGCCTCGATACCCTTCTTGAAGTTCTTGCTGAGAGCAGGAACCGAGAGCATCACATGCGGACGGATTTCCTTGATTGCGATAGGGATGTTTCGGAGAGCCTCCATTCCACCCTTTCCTGCAGGGACGGTGGCGATTGATGCTCCGGAGTACATCATGATGTAGAATCCGGCAACATGAGCGAAGCAGTGGTCGAGAGGAAGGATGATGAGCATCACGTAATCCGAAGGAATGGTGATTGCGGTCGCTGCCTGCTCGACATTCGCGGTATAGTTGCGGTGGGTGAGAAGGATACCCTTAGGATCAGCAGTGGTACCTGAGGTATAGCTGATGGTCGCGTAATCATCAGGGAGAATCGATGAGTACCTTGCGACGAACTCGTCCTTGTGCTCAGCAAGGAAAGCGTCACCGAGCTTCGCAACCTCAGTTATGCACATCTCCTTCTCCTCGTATGAATCGAGCTCGTCAAGGACGATAACCCTCTCAAGGCCAGGGCACTGAGGAAGAGCCTTACGCACCTTTGAGAGATGGTTTCTTGAAACCACGATATATCTTGCCTCTGAGTGGTTGATTCTGAAGAGAAGTTCATTCTCATCGAGGCTTACTGAAAGCGGTACGTTCACCGCACCGGTATAGAGGATTCCAAGCTCACCGAGAATCCATAGATTGCGACCTTCTGAAAGAAGGCACACCTTGTCTCCCTTCTGAAGTCCGAGGGACATGAAACCAGCGGCAATCCTGTAGGCCTCAGCCTTGGTCTGGCTGAATGTTGTCTCTGTCCATGCTCCGTTCACCTTCTCACGAAGGAATGTGTTCTGCGCATACTTCTCGCAGTATTTCTCCACGAACTGGACGATAGTAAGTCTTTCTGTCATCTTATTTGTCTTTGTTTGAGTTTTGTATTGTCACTTGTGCACGCAGCTATTCCTGAGGGAAAAGGCCGTAAAGCTCCGCGTCTATCCTGTCACAGACCTCCCTGAAATCCTCCGGACGGTTCTCGAACTTGATCCTGTCCACATCAAGGATGAGAAGCCTTCCCTTGTAATCCTTGACCCAGTTCTCATACCTTTCGTTAAGACCGGTGAGGTAATCGATCCTGATGCTCTTCTCATACTCGCGGCCACGCTTCTGGATCTGAGCCACGATGTTCGGAATGGACGAACGGAGATATATCATCAGGTCAGGCGGGTTGACAAGTGACATCATCAGGTCGAAGAGATCCGAATAATTCTCGAAATCCCTGGTGGTCATCAAGCCCATCCCATGAAGGTTAGGAGCAAAGATGCGGGCATCCTCATATATGGTCCTGTCCTGGATGATGACATCGCTGCTCTTCGCGATATCGACGACATCCTTGAAGCGCTTGTTGAGAAAGTAGATCTGGAGATTGAAGGACCATCTTTCCATATCCTCGTAGAAGTCAGAGAGATAGGGATTATAATCAACTGACTCGAACTTTGGAGTCCAGCCATAATGGGCCGCGAGCATCTTGGTGAGCGTCGTCTTGCCGCTGCCTATGTTTCCTGCAATTGCTATGTGCATGATTTCTATTGTATCAATTCGACAAAAATAGTAAAACTATTTCGTATTTTTGCAGTAAACAAATCCAAGCAGACATGAAGGGTGCAAGAATATTCCGTTTCAATGATTTCCAGTCGAATTGCATAGTGCTCTGGGACGCCGCCGGCAAGTGCGTCATCGTGGACCCCGGCTTCATCGACAATGAAGAGAAGGCAGAACTCTATGACCATTTCAAGGAAGAAGGCCTCACACCGGAGAAGATCTTCCTGACTCACGGCCATTTCGACCATATCTACGGAGTCGCCACCCTTGCCAAGGATTTCGGCATTCCAGTGTACATGGCTCCGCAGGAGAAGGAACTCGTAGCCGCGCAGGGACAATCCGCAGCTCTTTTCGGACTTCCGAAACCGGACTGCAGCTTCGAGACCGTCGACATAGCCGACGGCGACATCGTCAGCGTCGGAGACATGGACTTCAAGGTCATCGCGACTCCCGGCCATACGCCAGGAGGGGTGTGCTGGTACGAGGAGAAAGCCAGGCTCATCCTCACCGGAGACACCCTCTTCGCAGGGAGCATCGGCCGCACGGATATGCCGGGAGGAGACTATGATGCGCTGATCCACAGCCTCCTCGAAAAACTTATGCAGATCGAAGGGGACGTCGACGTTCTCCCCGGACACGGCCCATACACCACCATTGCCGACGAAAGGACAAAGAATCCTTTCCTCCAGCCGTTCAATGAGCCGTATGAAGAAAACTAGAAGATGAGTGATAAATTCATAGAGATACACGGAGCAAAGGCCCACAACCTGAAGGGCGTCTCGCTCGACATTCCGAGAAACGAGTTCATCGTCATCACCGGACTCAGCGGAAGCGGCAAGTCCTCCCTCGCCTTCGACACGATATACGCCGAAGGCCAGCGCAGGTACATGGACACGCTGTCCACCTACGCCAAGCATTTCATGGGAATACTCGAGAAGCCGGAGGTTGAGAGCATCGAGGGTCTCAGCCCCATCATTGCGATAGAGCAGAAGACCACAGGAAGCAACCCGCGTTCAACAGTCGGCACGATAACGGAGATCTACGATTTCCTGAGGCTCCTCTATGCGAGGGCCTCCAAGGCATACTCACCGGCAACCGGCAAGGAAATGGTCAGGTACACCGACGAGCAGATCGTGGACCTCATCATGGAAAACTACGCCGGCCGCAAATGCTATCTCCTCGCTCCGCTGGTACGGGGAAGAAAGGGACATTACAAGGAGCTCCTCGCACAGCTTCGCAAGCGAGGGTACACCCATATCCGAATCGACGGGGAAATCACCGACCTCGCCACCACCGAGTCCCTGGACAGGTACAAAGTCCATTTCGTAGACCTCGTCGTGGACAGGCTCAAACCCCAGGAGGGAGACACCAAGAGAGTGCGTGAATCCGTAGCCTCGGCCCTCAACTTCGGCAAGGGTTCGGTAGCGGTGATGGATATGGAGACCTCGGAGGTAAGGCACTACTCAAAGAACCTCGTCTGTCCGGACACAGGGCTCTCGCTCCCGCAGCCCGAGCCGCATACATTCTCCTTCAATTCGCCTCAGGGCTATTGCCCGCACTGCAAGGGACTTGGTATGATCGTGGACGTGAACATCGACACCATAGTCCCGGACAAGAGCCTCTCCATCGCCGATGGCGGACTCGCACCTCTTGGCAAGCTGCGTGAGAGCAAGAAGTTCGACATCATACGCGCAATCTCGAGGAAGTACGGATTCTCTCTCCATGAGCCTATCGCAGACATTCCGGAAGAGGCGCTCGACCATATCATCTACGGATCTGACGAACTCTTCCGCGTGGGAGAAGGATCGCTCTCGGAGATGGTCGCTTTCGACGGAATTGTAGAGGACATCGAGGACAAGGTCGTCTGCCCTGTCTGCGGCGGTACCAGGCTCAACAAGGAAACCAGTTACTTCAAGATTGACGGACTCACCATCTCGGAAGTAGCCGCGATGGAGATAAGCACGCTCCACGAGTGGATTTGCTCGCTCGACGGCAAGTTCGACAACAGGGAGAAGACTATTGCATACGACATACTCAAGGAACTTAAGGAAAGGACACGCTTCCTCATCGACGTCGGACTCGAGTACCTTTCTCTCGACAGACCTACGGGATCTCTATCCGGAGGGGAAAGCCAGCGAATCAGGCTCGCAACCCAGATCGGATCGCGCCTCGTGAATGTCCTCTACATACTCGACGAGCCTTCGATCGGCCTCCACCAGAGGGACAACCGCAAACTCATCGCATCTCTCAAGAGCCTCCGCGACGAAGGAAACACTGTCATGGTCGTGGAGCATGACGCCGAAACCATGCAGTCTGCTGACTGGCTCATCGACGTAGGTCCCGGCGCGGGCACCGAAGGAGGTAGGATCTGCTACAACGGTCCGTCTTCGGCTGCCATCGAAGCCGTCAAGGCCGGAAAAGCAGCAGACTCAGAAGATACGCCTTCCGCAGAAGACGAATCCTTGACACTGAAATATCTCAGGGGAGAATGCTCGATAGACGTCCCCGTCCAGCGCAGACCGGGCAACGGAAACTTCCTTCAGCTGAGAGGATGCAAAGGCAACAACCTCAAGTCGGTGGACGTGGACTTCCCTCTTGGATGTCTGATAGGAATCTCGGGCGTCTCGGGCAGCGGAAAGTCCACTCTCATCAACGAGACCCTGATGCCTATCCTCAAGAACAAGTTCTACCGAAGCAAGCTCAAGCCACTCCCATACGAAGATATTCACGGGATGAAGCACCTGGACAAACTCATAGAAATCGACCAGTCACCTATCGGAAAGACGCCGAGAAGCAACCCTGCGACCTTCACGGGGGTGTTCAATGACATACGCAGTCTCTTCGAGGACACCCCTGACGCAAAGGTGCGTGGATTCAAGGCCGGAAGATTCTCCTTCAACGTTGCAGGAGGCCGCTGCGAGGAATGTAAGGGAGCAGGAATCAAGGTCATAGAGATGAACTTCCTTCCGTCCGTGAACGTGGTCTGCAGCGAATGCCGCGGACGCCGCTACAAGGACGACACCCTGGCCGTGAAGTACAAGGGCAAGAGCATAAACGACGTGCTCGAGATGCCGGTCAGCGAAGCATACGAATTCTTCAGGAACATCCCAAAGATCGCAGACAAGCTGAAGGCCATGGTCGACGTCGGACTCGGCTATGTACGCCTTGGCCAGTCCGCAGTCACACTTTCAGGAGGTGAGAGCCAGCGTATGAAGCTCGCCGCCGAGCTCGG
>JAGHUQ010000109.1 GCA_018064725.1 Candidatus Cryptobacteroides caccocaballi | reverse complement strand
AAAAAGACAATGGAAAACAACAACGGAAAGGTGCGCAGGCCAAGAATTAGCCGCAGCACAAGCAATTCAGGTTCAGAGAACCACAGCTACGGCGAGCGCCGTAACTACAGCAACGAGGGTCGCAGCTTCGGCGGTGAGCGCAGAAGCTACAGCAGCAACGGCGAGAGCCGCAGCTATGGCGACCGCAAACCATCTTATGGCGAGCACCGCTCATTCAACGGCGGCGAGCGCAGAAGCTACAACAGCAACGGTGAGGGACGCAGCTATGGCGACCGCAAGCCTTCTTATGGCGAGCATCGCTCATTCAACGGCGGAGAGCACAGGAGCTACAACGGAAACGGCGAGGGTCGCAGCTATGGTGACCGCAAGCCTTCTTACGGCGAGCACCGCTCATTCAACGGCGGCGAGCGCAGTAGCTACAACAGCAACGGCGAGGGACGCAGCTATGGCGACCGCAAGCCTTCATTCGGCAGAGGCGGCAACAACCGTGGCGGCAAGCCATTCGGAAGGAAGCCTTTCAACAGGACCATCGACGCGGCTACCGCTGGTATCAACAAGATGATCAGCGATCGTCCACAGCTTGATGCAGACCTCTATTCAGACAACGACATCGTAAACATTCCTATCAAGAACGAAGTACGCCTCAACAAGTACATCGCTAACTCTGGTATCTGCTCACGCAGAGAGGCTGACAACTACATCCTCGCAGGCGTGGTCACCGTCAACGGCGAAGTGGTTACCGAGCTCGGAAGCAAGGTGAACGTCATCACCGACGACATCCGCTTCAACGGCGAGAGGCTCAAGGGCGAGGAGAAGGTATACATCGTGATGAACAAGCCTAAGGGCTATGTCACCACCGCAAGCGACCCTCATGCGGAGAAGACCGTGATGGAGCTCCTCAAGGGCTGCAACACCAGGGTATTCGCAGTAGGCCGCCTCGACAAGAACACCACAGGCGTGCTCATGTTCACCAACGACGGCGAGATCGCAGAGAAGCTCACACACCCATCTTACGACAAGAAGAAGATCTACCAGGTGAGCCTCGACCACGACCTCAAGAAGGAAGATTTCGACAAGATCATGGCTGGCGTGACCCTTACCGACGGTGTGGTTGCGGCAGACGATCTCCAGTATATCGACGAGAACGACAAGCGCAAGCTCGGCATCGAAATCCACTCAGGAAAGAACCGCATCGTACGTCGTATCTTCGAGAGCCTCGGCTACGAGGTCAAGGGACTCGACCGCGTATACTTCGCAGGTCTTACCAAGAAGGGCATCAAGCGTGGTGGTTGGCGCTACCTCACAGAGGGCGAGACCAACATCCTTAGAATGGGAGCTTACAGGTAATGGCTGAAGAAAAGAAACATCGCGCAGGTTTCGTAAACATCGTAGGTAACCCCAACGTCGGCAAGTCAACATTGATGAATGCCCTCGTCGGGGAACGCCCTTCGATAGTGACCTCCAAGGCTCAGACCACAAGGCACAGGATCATGGGAATCGTCAACGGAGATGATTACCAGATTGTGTACTCTGACACTCCAGGCATACTCAAGCCAAACTACAGGCTCCAGCAGAGCATGATGAACTTCGTCGACGAGGCTCTCGGCGACGCGGACATCATCCTCTACGTCACTGACACCGTAGAGAAGGGCGACAAGAATGCAGAATATATCGAGAAGCTCAGCCGCATCGACTGTCCTGTCGTGCTCGTGATCAACAAGATCGACATCAGCACACAGGAGAAGGTCATGGAGCTCATGCAGTGGTGGAAGGAGCAGCTTCCAAAGGCCATCATATATCCGGCATCGGCACAGGAGAAGTTCAACCTCGACAACATCCTCGACGCAATCGTGAGCAGGCTTCCCGTCGCACCGCCATGGTACGACAAGGACACCTTCACCGACAGGAACATGAGGTTCTTCGCATCGGAGATCATCCGCGAGAAGATTTTCCTCAACTACAGCCAGGAGATTCCGTACAGCTGTCAGGTCGAGATCGAGGAATTCAAGGAGGGCAAGGAGCGCTACGACATCCGCGCCATCATCTACGTGATGCGCGACTCCCAGAAGGGAATAATCATCGGCAAGGGCGGATCTTCGCTCAAGAAGGTCGGCACCGAGGCGAGAATCGATATGGAAGATTTCTTCCAGACCAAGGTGTTCCTCAGCCTCTATGTCAAGGTTGACACCGACTGGAGGGAGAACAAGAAGGAGCTCAAACGCTTCGGCTACGAATATTAAGGCGCATCAGCGCCGCATCGAAGTGTGCGAGACTATCGTCGAGCCACGGAGATGCCCGCTGGAACGAAGTGAAAGCGGCATGCCCCTCGGGGCAGCTGCGAAGCAGCGGGGGTGATAACGATACCGAAGGTATCCATTTTTACGGATACCGCAGTGAAATTAAGAACCAAAAGTTGAAGTAAAAATGGATATTGAAGATCAGGACCTCCCAGTAGAGGAAATAGACGAGACCTCGGGAGAAGAAGCCGTCTCCAATGCCAAGGAAGGCAGATTTGACAAGCTTCTTGACGTAAACAGCAGAAAGTACAAACTTTCCGGAATGTTCAAGGAGTGGTTCCTGGACTATTCGTCTTATGTAATCCTGCAGAGAGCCGTACCACACATCGTGGACGGCCTCAAGCCGGTTCAGAGACGCGTGCTCCAAGCCATGTTCGTCAACGACGACGGCACCCTCACCAAGGCTGCCAAGGTCGTGGGACAGGTCATGGCATATCACCCGCACGGTGACCAGTCAATCTTCGGAGCCCTCGTCCAGCTCGGTCAGAAAAACCTCCTCATCGACACTCAGGGTAACTGGGGTAACATCATCACCGGCGACTCCAACGCTGCCGGCCGATACATCGAATGCCGACTCTCCAAGTTCGCCAAGGACGTCGTGTTCAACCCTAAGACCACCAACTTCATGAAGACCTACGACGGAAAGCTTGACGAACCGGTCGAACTTCCTGTCAAGTACCCTCTCCTGCTCGCCCAGGGTGCGGAGGGTATTGCCGTAGGACTTGCGTCCAAGATACTCCCGCATAACTTCAACGAACTCATCGACGCCTCCATCGCCATTCTGGAGGACAAGCCGTTCGAGATATATCCGGACTTCCCTACCGGCGGTTTCGTGGACTGCAGCAAGTACAACAACGGCCGCAGAGGCGGAGTCGTCAAGGTACGTGCGAAGATTGAGAAGATCGACAAGAACACCATCGAGATAACCGAGGTACCTTTTGGCAAGACAACAGGAAACCTCTGCGACTCCATACTCAAGGCCAAGGACAAAGGCAAGATCAAGATCAAGAAGATTGACGACCTCACGACAAAGGTTGCCAAGATCGTCATCCACCTTCCTAACGACGTGTCTCCGGACAAGACCATAGACGCGCTCTACGCATTCACAGACTGCGAGGTTTCTATCTCGCCGAATGCCTGTGTGATTGTGGATCACAAGCCTGAATTCCTCGGCGTGGACGATGTACTCAAGTATGACACCGAGCACACCAAGTACCTCCTCGGATGGGAACTCCAGATCCGTCTGGACGAACTCACCCGCGACTGGCACTACAACTCGCTTGAGAAGATATTCTTCGAGAACAGGGTCTACAAACTCCTCGAGAACGACTCAGCCCGCACATGGGAAGAGCAGCTCGGCGACGTATTCGCCAGGATGAAGGAATTCCAGAGCCTCCTCCGCAAGGAGATCGTGATGGACGACATCCTCAAGCTTGTGGAGAAGCCTGTAAGAAAGATCTCCAAGTTCGATGCAAAAGCCATGGAGGATAAGCTAAAGGGCATCGAGAAGGAGATGGCACAGGTGCAGTATGACCTCGATCACCTCGTGAAATACACCATCAACTGGTTCAAGGCTCTCAAGAAGAAGTACGGTGAAGCATATCCTCGCCTCACCGAAGTCACCAGCTTCGAATCCATCACAGCAACAAAGGTCGTAAGCAACAACGCCAAGCTCTACGCAAACCTCGAGGCCGGATTCGTCGGAACCAACCTCAAGAGGGAGGATAACGGACAGTACATCTGCGACTGCTCTGACCTTTCCGAGATCATCGTCATCGGCAAGGACGGAAAGTACAAGATCACCAAGGTCACTGAGAAGAACTACTACGGAAACGACCTTCTCTATGTAGGCGTCTTCGACAGAAACGACACCAGGACCATCTATAACTGTATATATAAGGACGGCGAGACCGGCGTCAGCTATGCGAAGAGGTTCGCTGTCACCTCAGTCACCCGCGACAAGGAGTACGACATAACAATGGGTACTACCGGCAGCAAGATTCTCTGGTTCACGGCTAACCATAACGGTGAGGCTGAAAGCGTGAGAATTCGCCTGCGCCCTCGTCCGAAGCTCAAGAAGCTCGCAGACGACTATGATTTCTCCACCCTTGCCATCAAGGGTAAGACCAGTCGCGGTAATCTCGTTGCCAAGACACCTATCCAGAGCATCACGCTCAAGAGCAAGGGCGTCTCTACCATCGGTGGCAAGGACATCTGGTTCGACGAGGACATCCAGAGACTCAACGA
>JAGHUQ010000062.1 GCA_018064725.1 Candidatus Cryptobacteroides caccocaballi | reverse complement strand
TTCGCACAGGATGTCAGGATCACCTTCTTCTCTCCGGAGATGGTAAGGGTTCAGAAAGCTCCGCAGGGAGGATCGGTCAAGGACAAGGACAGCTTCTCCGTCATCGTCTCTCCGGAAAGCGTCACAGTCAAGACCTCCAAAGGCAAGGAAAGCACCAGGTACAGCAGTTCGAAACTCAGCGTGACCGTCACCAAGGACGGGCAGGTAAGCTTTGCGACCTCCAACGGAAAGGCCCTCCTCAAAGAAGGCCCGTATACATTCACGATGAGACAGGAAGGCCTCGACAAGGGTGCCTACATTGTCAGCCAGAACTTCAAGCTCGACGCAGACGAGCCCATATATGGCCTCGGAATACTCCAGGACGGCCAGCTCAGTCTCAGAGGCAAGAGCCGTTATCTCCGCCAGGACAACACAGAGGACTTCGTCCCGATCATCCAGTCGATAAAGGGTTACGGAATCCTGTGGGACAACCCTTCTACAGCAAATTTCCGTGACGATGAAAACGGCACCGTGTTCGAGTCCGAGGTCGGTGAGCAGGTCGATTATTACTTCATCTACGGAGGCAATGCCGACGGAGTGATCGCCGGCATCCGCAAGCTGACCGGAAGCGTCCCTATGCTGCCTATGTGGAGCTACGGATTCATGCAGAGCCGCGAGAGATACAAGAGCTCGGCGGAAATTCTCGGAGCCCTGAACGGCTACCGCGAGAGGAATGTCCCTATCGACTGCGTCATCCAGGACTGGCAGTACTGGGGCAACAACTACCAGTGGAACGCGATGGAATTCCTCAACGACGAGTTCCGTCGTCCGCAGGCAATGATTGACGAGATCCATGACAAGAACGCACATCTTCTCATATCAATCTGGGCATCCTTCGGCCCGATGACCAAACCTTTCCGCGAGCTCGACGCAAAAGGCCACCTCCTTCACTTCGGGACATGGCCACAGAGCGGACTGAGTGACTGGCCGCCACGCATGGACTATCCTTCCGGTGTACTCCCATACGATCCATTCAGCGAAGAAGCACGCGACATTTACTGGAACAATCTTCTCCGTCTCGAGAACATGGGCATCGACGGATGGTGGATGGATTCCACCGAGCCAGACCACCTCGACTACCAGGACAGCGACCTCGAGCAGATGACGGGGCAGGGTTCATACCGCTCAGTCCTGAACGCATACCCTCTTTTCTCCGTCGAAGGCGTAGTGAACAAGCAGCTCGGCGTATCAGACAGGAGGCCGATGATACTCACACGTTCAGCCTATGCAGGCCAGCAGAGAACCGGAGCCAACACATGGAGCGGTGACGTCCAGTCCACATGGGACGATCTCCGTCATCAGATTCCGGCCGGCCTCGGCTTCACCCTTACCGGCAATCCTAACTTCAATTCTGATATCGGAGGATTCTTCCCTGGCGGCTACAACAAGAGAGGCGAAGCTCAGACCTGCCATAAGAACCCTCTATTCCAGGAACTCTACGTGCGTTGGCTCCAGTTCGGACTTTTCAATCCGATGATGAGAAGCCATGGAGAGACCTCAAGGCGCGAAATATGGGAATTCGGAGAGAAGGGAGAGCCTATATATGATGCAATCGAAAAGTCGATTCGCATGAGGTATGCCCTAATGCCATATATCTACAGCACATCCTGGCAGGTAACCTCCGACAACGGAAGTTTCATGAGGGCTCTCATGATGGATTTCCCAAAGGACAGGAATACCTGGGAAAACAACAGCGAATTCATGTTCGGAAAGTCTCTGCTCGTAGCTCCGGTTAACAAGGCACTTTATACTCGCGAAGACAGGACCTGGTCGGAGGAAAAGGTGGATTGGACCGTGCATCAAAGCTTCGACGTATACCTTCCTACTGGCGCAAAATGGTATGACTGGTGGACAGGAAAGCTGTACAATGGAGGTCAGACCATATCCGCAGACGCAGCCATCGACCGCTGCCCTGTATATGTGAAGGCCGGCAGCATCATCCCTGTCGGACCCGACGTGCAGTACGTGAACGAAAAGCCTTGGGACGATCTCGAAATCCGCGTGTATCCGGGTGCAGACGGCAGCTTCACCCTTTACGAGGATGAGGGAGACAACCAGAACTACAAGGACGGTGCATACAGTACCATCAAGTTCACCCTCAAGGGCAGCACACTCACCATCGGCGCCCGCGAAGGCTCGTTCGAAGGCATGCTGATGGATCGCACCTTCAGGGTCGTGTTCATGGACAGGAACATCCAGAAGACAGTCAGGTACAGCGGCAATGCCGTGACCGTACGATAGCCGTCCCGGCATAAGA
>JAGHUQ010000135.1 GCA_018064725.1 Candidatus Cryptobacteroides caccocaballi | reverse complement strand
ACATGAGTTTCAAACCAATTTGTACAAATAATCGCGATTTTCCCTGCAAATAATTGAAAATTAATCGGATTGCCTATTGTTTCTTTCGAATTTAATTTGTACATTTGTACAACTAAAGAAGCAATACGACAATGTCCAGACCAACCAGAGAAGAGAGCATCTATCAAGTATCAATCCATCGCAACGGAGGTTATATGTACGCATCCACCCATCCATATACAACTGACGAGAAGACCGGCAAGCGCAAGTACGTCAACCTTCATTGGGGCACCGTCGAAGAGGGCAACCGGTTCATTCCTGGCAGGCGTTACATCTTCGCGAGTCCCGAGGAGCGCGCAAGGCTTGTGTTCCCGAAGGACTGGGACCTCAGTGAGGCGAACAAACTCTCCGGAGCCAAGTCTGCGGGACGGCCTGCATATACCGACTCCGACAGGAACAGGTTCTATGGAGACATCTGGCTGCTTGAGCAGGTTGCCGCAAAGACCGGCCTGAGAGATGACCTGAACAAGGTCTTCGAGGGTAACGCCGAATATGTGGACAGCGTCCTCACTCTTGCGTACTTCTCGATTCTCACCGGATACTCCTACAACCGGGTTGCCCGCTGGCGGCGGATAGAGAAAACCCCGTACGGCAAGGAGCTGTCTCCGGCTGCTATCACATATCTGACACAGAACATCACTGAATCGGAGAGGATGAAGCTGTTCAGCCTGCGTGCCGCGAGACTGTCGGACAATGCGGTCTGCGCTGTCGATTCCACCACCAGATCCGCCTATGGCGATGCCTTGGCGGACATCAAGTGGGGCAAGAACAAGGAAGGCATCAAACTGCCCCAAACATCCGAGGTCGTGGTTTATTCCCTTGACGACCATATGCCGGTCTATTACAGGACGTTCCCCGGGAACATCCCTGACTCGAGGAGCGTGGAGACGCTGCTGACTGACCTTAAGCATGCCGGCTTTCCCGATGTCGCCCTCCTTACGGACAGGGGATATGAGTCTGTCCAGAACCTTGAGCGGTACATACTCGCTTCGCAGAAGATGGTGATGTGCGTCAAGGTGAATCAGGAGTTTGTTCTGAAGCACATAATGGAGTACGGTGACTTCGCGGGTGCTCCGGAGCAGATGTCCATCGACGTTGACACCCAGGTGTTCTACCGCCAGTACGACATCGACTACGATGTCAGGGGCAACGGCGATGCCGTCCACAAGGCCGACCGCTACAAGCTCAACATATACTTCGATCCCATTAAGCGAGGCTCCGACATATCCGCCCAGATGACCGAAATCGAGATGCAGAGGGCCGCATTGCAGGATATGCTGGACAATAAGTTGCCGTTGGATGACGACAATACCGTAAAGCGCCTGTACAGGTGGTTCAATATCGAATATGACAACAGCACCCGTATAATCAGCGGCTTCTCCCTCAATGAGAAGAAGGTTGCGATGGCACGGCGCACCTCCGGCTTCTATGCGATAGCCACCCTCGGTATGGATCTCACTGCGATGCAGACCTGGGAACTGTACGGACTGCGTGACGAGCAGGAGAAATACTTCCAGCAGATGAAGAGCCAGCTGGGCTTCAACCGCCAGCGGAACTGGTCTGAGGAGGGCAAGACGGGACGGCTTCTCGTACTCTTCGTGGGTCTGGTCCTCAGCTCATACGTCCGCCACATCTGGAAAACCACGAACCTTCACAAGCAGTTCTCGTCAACCCTTGAGGTCCTGGACGAGATGCGCTCCATCCGGTGCATCGAGCACACGAACAGGGCGAAGTTCATCACGCCGTTCGTCGGCGGCCAGCTCGATATCTGCGAGGCCTTCGGCTTCAAGGTACCCGAAGGCTGCACCCCGAAATACGCCTCCAGGAAGAAGTCCGCACCACATCGCGGACGCCCTTCAAAGCCCAAGACTACGATGCTGGAGAGTTAATTGTACAAAATGACGGAAAACTCATGTGATGTAAGGTTAGCATTAGTTCTTTTTCGTAGGCATACAGAGGTGTAACCTTTGTCAGTAAAAAAGTACCGCACCTAGATGGCCCGTCCAATTCGGGACACATCGAGGTGCGGCGTAGTACATTTCAAATATCAATATCTTCTTCGACTAACTCTTAATGTCTTTCCCTTCTTGGCTCATCTTAATCCATAGGGATTGGACAGCTTGGTCGTTGATTTTGACATTTGTCGGTTTTATCCCGGATTCAGCCAGTGCTTTTGC
>JAGHUQ010000028.1 GCA_018064725.1 Candidatus Cryptobacteroides caccocaballi | reverse complement strand
CAAAGATAATTTCAAATCGGCGCGGTCTCAAAACCTCTGTAATTACCTAACAATCAATATTTTCAAAGAACTTTTATGAATTTTTACCGGACACTAGTGATCTATATTTTCTAATTATCTGATAAGTCTGAGGATATCATTTCCCATGGCAAGGAACATCAGCATGAATATCAGTATCATGCCCAGCCACTGCATGGCAATGAGGAACTTGTCGCTCGGCTTTCTCCCAGTCACCATTTCATAGAGAGTGAAGAGTATGTGTCCACCGTCAAGAGCCGGGATAGGGAGCAGGTTCATCACGCCAAGCATGATCGAAAGCATTGCGAGGATGTTTATGAACTGATACCAATCCCACTTGTTAGGGAAAACCTGTCCGATAGCGACGAAACTTCCGACCGACTTGTATGCGCCAGTGCTAGGGGTCGCGACGAGCTTGAGGTCACTGACATATCCGGCAATGGTGGTCCAGGTAAGTTTCAATCCGGCCGGGATGGCCTCGAGGAAGCCATATTTCTTCGACTGCACGCTAGGCATCCTGGTATACACCCCTATCCTGCCGGCGGTATCGACCTGCACATCCATGGTGAGGGAATCGGCATCCCTGAGCACGGTGATCGGAACCACCATACCGGAGGCGTCCGCAAGCACGGAGCGCGCATCCTGGAGATATGGGGTTGAAGACGAGTCCACGCTCACTATTCTGTCCCCCGCTTCCAATCCGGCAGCCTCGTTCAGAGAGCCTTCCGGAACGCTGTCGACCACGAAAGGAATCGCCACGTCGAACATGCCGGGAGTGTTGAGGATCTCCTCCATCCTGCTCTGATCGATGTACACATTCACGGTGTCACCGCCCCTGAGGACACTGACCTTGAATGCCCCACGTCGCGCGATCTCCGCCTGAAGAAGATATATATTGTCCGGAACGTAGTCATCGAGCGCAAGTATCCTGTCTCCGGAGCGGAATCCCATGTCATATGCGAGTTCATTGACATAGACCTCGTTGTCCCTCGTGCTCACATAGCTCTGGCCCCAGATAGCCAGGATGGCCACATAGAGCAATATGGCGAGGATGAAGTTGTTCAGCACGCCACCGGCCATGATGAGCAGTCGCTGCCATGCCTTCTTGCTTCTGAACTCGTACGGCTTGGCCTCTTCCTTGGTAAAATCAGTATCCATGGACTCATCCACCATTCCGGTGATCTTGCAATAACCGCCGAAAGGAAGCCATCCGATGCCGTAATCCGTCTCGGACTCCGCCAGCTTAGGGAAATGCTTCTTTACAAATGAGCTGTGCTTGGTGCTGAAAAGCCTTATGCCGTTCGCGTCGAAGAAAAGGTAGAACTTCTCCACGCGGGCTCCGAACATCTTCGAGAACATGAAGTGTCCGAACTCGTGAACTATTATGAGTATGGATAGCGCAAGCACGACCTGCACCACCTTAAGGAGAAGAATCATCTGCTATCTTGCGATTTTATCAACTATCTCTTTTGCACGGACCTTAGCAAGGTCGTTCGTGCAGAAGATATCATCCAGGCTCGGTGATGCAGCAAATTCCACACCAGCCATTGTATCCCTGACGACGGCAGCAATATCATAGAAGCCGATCTGGTCACGGAGATACGCCGCGACTGCCACCTCGTTGGCCGCATTCATCACACAAGGCATGTTTCCGCCCTGGCCAATCGCCTCGAAGGCCAGCCTCAGGCACGGGAACTTATCCATGTCCGGAGCGAAGAATGAAAGAGAACCGAGCTCTGCGAAATTCAGTTTTTTGTTGGTAAGAGTCAGGCGTGAAGGATATCCTACGGCATACTGTATAGGCTCACGCATGTCAGGATGTCCGAGCTGGGCGATGACACTTCCGTCGAGGAACTCCACCATAGAATGAACGATGGACTCAGGATGGACGACCACATTGATCGTTTCCGGAGTCACGTCAAAGAGCCATTTCGCCTCTATCACTTCCAGGCCCTTGTTCATCATCGTGGCTGAATCTATGGTCACCTTGGCGCCCATGTTCCAATTCGGATGCTTGAGGGCTTCCTTTGCAGCAGCAGCCGCTATCCTTTCGCGTTCCCAAGTCCTGAAAGGGCCACCGGAAGCAGTGAGATGAATCTTCTCTATCCTGTTTCCATTCGCGCCCTGAAGACACTGGAAGATTGCGGAATGTTCCGAATCGACAGGAAGGATAGGAACCTTGTTCTGCTTTGCGAGTGCGGTAACCACCTCTCCCGCAGCGACCAGAGTCTCCTTGTTCGCAAGAGCGATGGCCTTTCCGGCCTTTACGGCGGCAACGGTCGAGGCAAGTCCGCTGAAGCCGACCATTGCGGTGACCACCATGTCGATATTGTCCCCCGCCACGAGGTCACATACAGAATCCATTCCGGCGAAAACCTTTATGCCATGTGGCTGGAGAGCGTCTGCGACCTCCTTATACTTGGCCTCATTGCAGATCACGACGGCATTTGCGTCGAATTCGATTGCCTGGCTTATAAGAAGTTCAGTGCTATTGTTTGCTGTAAGGAGCTCGACCTGGAAGAGGTCGGGATGCTGACGGACTACGTCAAGAGTCTGGGTTCCTATTGAGCCCGTGGAACCGAGGATTGCAAGTCTTCTCTTTCCCATCAGAACTTTATGTATTTAGCAGGGTCCACAGCCTCACCCTTGTGCCAGAGTTCAAACTGAAGATATTCACCTGCCGAGGTACCAGCGTCTCCGATAAGCGCAATTGACGCACCTGCTACAACCTTGTCGCCAGTCCTGACGAGTACCTTCTGGTTATGTCTGTAAATAGTTATGATATTGTCAGCGTGCTGGAGCACGACGGTATATCTGTCTGCATCACTCCACCCGGAATAGACGACCGAGCCGTCAAGCGCAGCCATCACCACCGAATTGGACGGGGCCATTATGTCCAGCCACGGATGGGTAACTGCGGTGTAGCCCTGAGAGACGACGCCCTTGAGAGGCGCAAAGAAATGGAATCCCTCGATGGAGAGGTTCCTTCCCTTCTTCCCGGTAAGTTCAAACTGCTCCTGCTCGAGCACCATAGCGCGGAGGAGTGAATCCTGTGCCTGGAGATGCTTGAGTTCCTCACCGCTGACGTTCTTCTGGAGTTCGGCCTGCTTTATGAGGCTGTCTATCTTGACAGGCTCCTGGCCTTCGACGATGCGAAGGAGGTTGTTTGAATAAAGTTCCCAGCGAAGCACTACGGTCTGGAGCGAGTCCACCCTGAGGGCGGTCTGGATTGCAGCCCTGTGAGAGTTGGCGTCAGGATATCCCGGAACGAGAGTCCTGACCGGAGTGTACGCGATGATTGCGAATATCGCCGCAATCACGAGAACGGCAGTCAGGAGGGCCTCCAGCACGAATCTGGTCCTGGTACGGCTGAAGGAGAACAGGTCCTGGTTGGTCTGTTCTTCTGTCAGGGAGAACCTCAACTTCTCAACTTTATTTTGACGGGACATAGTAATTTGTTAATTTTGCCGTAGTATGGACAGGCTCGTTGGCATAGATTATGGAAGGAAAAGGGTCGGCGTCGCTGCCAGCGACCCGCTCGGAATCTTCGCCTCTGCGTTGGAGACAGTCCATTCTGCAAAGATAATAGAATATCTCAAAAAATACGCTGAAACCGAGACCATAAAGCTCTTCGTGGTAGGCTATCCGATCAACATGAACGGCAAGCCTTCAGAAGCTCAGAAAGACGTCGATGTCTTTCTCAGGCAGCTGTCGAAAGCTTTCCCGGAAATACCGGTGGTGAAAGAAGACGAGCGCTTCACATCCGTCCTTGCGCACCGCGCCATGATAGACGGAGGGATGAAGTATCAGGACCGAAGAGACAAGGCGTCGGTTGACAAGATCAGCGCCGCGATCATACTCCAGTCCTACATGGACAGAACACATTGACAACAGGAGAGAAAGACAATGGTATTACCAATCTACCTTTACGGCCAGCAGGTCCTCAGGGAAACTGCCAAGGAGGCCGACCTCAACGACAAGGAGACACTCAAGACTTTGATCACTGACCTTTGGGACACCCTCGCAAAAGCTGACGGATGCGGCCTCGCTGCACCTCAGGTAGGAGTGTCACTGAGGGTTTTCATAGTGGACGGAACAATGGTGTCAGACGCCTACAGCTACCTCCACGACTTCAAGCGCACCATGATCAATCCTGAAATTATCGAGGAGAGCGATGAAACCTGCGAATACAACGAAGGATGCCTCAGCGTTCCGGGAGTTTACGCAGACGTGCGCAGGCCATCGAAGATTACCATACGATACTATAATGAGAACTTCGAGCAGGTCACCGAGACCCTCGACAAGTTCGGCGCAAGGATAGTGCAGCACGAGTACCAGCACCTCGACGGAGGTCTGTTCGTCGACACCGTAGCCCCTATCAGGAAGAAGATGCTGGGCAAGAAGCTCATCAGCATTTCAAAGGGCAAGGTATCCACCCACTACAAATCGAAATAAGCCATGGGAGCATTCCACGCATACGATATCAGGGGAATATATGGAGTAGATTTCAACAAGGAGACCGCCTACAAGGTGGCATACTTCGTCCCTGCCCTGCTCCACACCGACAAGGTTATCGTCGGCCGCGACTGCAGGGTTTCCTCAGACGAGATCCATGAGGCGGTAGTAAAAGGAATCTGCGATGCAGGTGCAGATGTCTATGACATCGGCATGAGCACCACTCCGATGGTATATTTCGCCACTGCAAATTATGGATTCAAGGCATCCATCCAGATCACCGCATCCCACAATCCGGCGGAATACAACGGAATGAAGGTTTCTACCGAGAATGCGCGCGCGGTGGGATATGATGCCGGACTCGGAACCATCAAGTCCTGGATCGATGAGGGTAAAGCCACCCCTGTAGCTCAGAAGAGAGGAGAAATCCACGAAATGGATGTCCACAAGGACTATCTCGACTTCCTGCTCAGGTACAAGGGAGACTACAGCGGAATCAGGATTGCCATGGACCTTTCCAACGGAATGGCGAACCTCTATGCAAAGGAGCTCTTCGGAGATCAGCCGGCATACATATATGACGAGATTGACGGACGATTCCCTAACCATGAGCCGAATCCGCTCGTCCCAAAGAACGTCGTGGCACTTCAGGAACTCGTGCGCAAGACGGGTGCAGACGTGGGAGTCATCTACGACGGTGATGCCGACCGAGTGATGTTCGTGGACGAGAACGCCAGATTCATCTCGCCGGACCTTATGATCGCCGTGCTCGGAACCTACTTCCTGCAGGAAAGAGGAGAGAAGGGCCTCGTGCTCCAGGACATACGCACCAGCAAGGCCGTCGGAGAGTATCTCGCACCTCTCGGAGGAGAGATGAGGGTATGGAAGGTAGGGCGCGCTTTCGCGGCAGAGAAACTTCGCGAGATAGACGGAGTTTTCGGTGGTGAGCTCGCAGGCCATTACTATTTCCGCGACTTCTTCTACTCAGACAGCGGACTTCTCGCATCGATGATCATACTCAATACCGTGGCACGACTCAAGAAGGAAGGTCGTACGCTCAGCCAGCTCATCGCTGACATCGAGGCGTACAAGAACTCAGGAGAGATCAACTTCCGACTCGAGGACAAGGCCGGAGCAATGGACGCAGTGCGCGACATGTTCATGGCCCAGGAGAAGCACACAGCATATATGGATTTCGACGGCTACAGGGTCGAATTCCCACAGTGGTGGTTCAACATCCGCCCATCAAATACAGAACCTTACCTTAGGTTCATCTGCGAAGCAACCAGTCAGGAACTTCTCGACGAGAAGGTTGGCGCAGTCAGGACCTTACTTGAAAGTCGCTTCGGCGCAAAATAACCAAATGAATAGGAAGCTGATCACAATCGCGGTCGGTCTGCTGGCTTTCGCAACGCTACACGCTCAGACCACCGAAAGGAAATTTACCAAGAAAGAGATAGAAAAAGCTGAGCTCATCATACCGAGGCCGGCACTTCATCCGATAAAGTCCAGTATCATATCTTGTCCCGGAGACCCTATCGATACCCTCGACACGATCAACGAGCAGATCAAGATCATTCTTTTCAACGACAACACCTGGAAGTATTGGAAGGACCCTTCCATGACTCTCGCAAAGGAAGATTTCACCAAGAACTGGAATACAGACGCTCCGGATGCCTATGGAATACCATACTCGGAGCTTGAATCCCAATGGTCAATATGGCTCGTGGACGATGCCAGCGAGTTCTGCTGCCCATACGTAGGAACCATACACCCACGCGGAAAGTTCGGTCCTAGACGCGGTCGCCGCCATCAGGGAATCGACTTGCCGCTCAGCACGGGAGAGCCAATCCATGCGGCTTTCGCCGGCAAGGTGCGCGTATCCAAATATATGCACGGATACGGAAATGTCGTGATCATCCGTCACACCAACGGACTGGAGACCTTCTACGGTCACTTGTCAAAGAGCAACGTCAAGGCGGACGACTGGGTTGAAGCCGGTCAGGTAATCGGTCTCGGAGGAAGCACCGGACGCAGCACCGGTCCTCATCTCCACTTCGAGACCCGTCACAAGGGATATGCGTTCGACCCTCAGTGGATCATCGATTTCCAGAAGGGAGAGCTCCGCAAGCAGCTCTTCGTGCTCAAGAAGAAGTACTTCCAGCAGACCAGCAACTACGAGCAGGATTTCGAAGACGAGCTCAAGAACGAAGAGGATGACGTCAAGGAGGACGAGGCAGCAAAGAAGGCTGCCGCAGCAGCCGCTGCCATCCAGTACCACACCGTCCGCAGCGGCGATACTCTCGGAAAGCTTGCAGTCAAGTACCACACTACCGTGAAGAAGCTCTGCCAGCTCAACGGAATCAAGGAGACTACGATACTTCAGCTCGGCAGGAAGCTGAGAGTGAAATAGAAAAAGGACCGGAACTGCTTCCGGTCCTTTTATTTTCTGTGGAATTCTCTACCTCTGCAGAGTTCCGTTCGCAAGGTTGAGGCGGTATGTGAATGTCGTCTTGCCCTTGTAATAGAACATGGTGAGATAGCTTCCGTTAGAGAAATAGACTGAATTCAGGAGCCTGTCAGTCTTCTTGTTCTTGCACTGTGGCTCGACCCATGCCAGGAGATATTGACCTGTCGAACGGTTCTTGGCAATCACCATAGCGTATTCGTCAGTATCGACCTGAGCGGCATAGAACTTATCTCCTTTTTCTTTCTTGGACTTCTCGTAGAGCGCTGCAAGCGAGCTTTCCGCAGGGAGCTGGCCAAAGGTTATCCTGGTAGAGGAAGTAAGTGCCTTCGGATTCTTCGAAAGCCACCACTCGATAGCCTGCTCGCTCATGATCTCGCCCTCACTCTGGAAAACGAGATCGGGATATGACTCGAGCCTCTGAATGATCCAGGCCATCTCCGGACGGTCTGTTCCTGTCAGCACGTTCTTGTTGCTGGTGCCCTTATATTTACCATCCTTGACCACCTTACCGTTGAACGAAACGGCATTGATTGCAAGAGTCGCCGGAGAATAAGCAACCACCGTCCTCTGGACATTGGCGCCATCACCACGCTGCTCCGAATATGTGATATACCTGTCCGCACCGAGCTGTCTCACGCAGACTGAGTCTGTCAGTCCGGTGAACGGAAGTCCATTCTCATCGCCGCACGGCATGCTGAATGAGTCGGTGACTGTCCATGTTCCCTTCTGGTCCACGATGGTCACACATCTCACCTTCGCAGAATCCGCGTTGGGAACGAGGCCTATGACCTTCTCCCCTTCCACGATTGCAATCGAGCGTCCCTGTGCTCCACCGGCCATCGCGATTACGAGAGAGTCTGCTTCTTGCTGAGTCGGTATCCTCTGTTTCGGATTGTCCGTACCGACCTTCACGGTCGTTCCGCAGGCTGCAGCTGCGATGACAGCAGCCGCTACGGATATGTTTCTTAAGATCTCCTTTTTCATTGTTTCAACAATTTAAGTGCAAAGTTACACAAATGCCGCAAATGGTACGGCAAATCTGGGGCCATAAAAAAGTGGCCTCAGATGAACTCTAAGGCCACTGATGTGCGCGAGATGAGACTCGAACTCACACGGGTTTTACCCCACTAGCTTCTGAGACTAGAGCGTCTACCATTCCGCCACCCGCGCTTGGATGTGAGTTGCAAATTTAGGAAAAAAATCTATCTCCGGAAAACTTTTTATATTTCAACGCCATATACATATCGAGTCTCCCATTCATTTATCCTGATCGCAACCTCAGCAAGCGCAAAGTCAACCTTCACCTCGACATCCTCAAGGTCAGGAGCAGTCCAGTCATACCCACTTGAAACCATATATTCGCCCAAGGCGAACTCTCTGACCACCTGACCATCATCCAGAATCTGCAAGGAAAGAGACGAATCCTTCTGCCTCGGAAGATTGATCACGTCAAGATTTCCCGCAGGCAGGGAATGTACCACCAGGAAATCGCCTCCCATTGGACGTCCGTCATCTTCGTATCCGCACACGTTGCCCTTGACACCAATCTGAAATGGCTGCGACTTGCCATCAGCAATCATTCCGACCGAGAGAGCACAATAATTCTTATGCAGGACGACTGTATCCGTCACCGTATCCTTTTCAGTATTGACCTTGGAACTGTGCATGTAGAGTGGCGGACACTGCTCGCCTTGAGGGATCACAAGTCCATGTGCACCAAATAATCCTCTGTCATCCGACACTGCATTTATGAAAATGTCACTTCTCGGAACCTCAACGACAAGAGGGCGTCCATATTTCTCACAGCCCAGTTCCATGGTCATCTGAAAGCCATCCGCAGAATGCATACCTATGCTGACCGATGGCACACTGACACTATCCACCTTACTGAAATCCATCATAAGGTAGCAGGGGCAGTCACATCGTTTTTCCTTGACAGAACAGGCAACCGACATCATTGTCAGCAAAGCCAGCACAACCGCGGACAGCTTTACATTCATAACACCAATAATTTAGATTGTTACTGTTCCCATGCTGGAGAGTTCCCATGGATTTACCTTCACGGTATATGTCACAGACCCGATCACAAGCGGGTCATCCGGCCTTGTAGAACCCGGTCTGGTGATCTTGAGTTCTTCAATTTCGTAAGAACTGCCTGCCGCGAGCTTCTTGTCGAAAGTAATCGGGTAATAAAGTGTCTCGCCAGCAAACTCTACCTCGACGACAAGTCTTGTGAATCGCATCGACCATGTCGTGCTCTGGGAGTCCGTGGCGACCGGATTAGGGCAGCAATACATCCTTTTCTCCTGAGTGTAAGATGCACTCTTGGCGATGCTGACAGGAGTGAATCTGCCGCCAAGAAGCGCTGTCTGGCCATCCTTGAGCTCGAATTGATTCAGGAAGTCCCCAGCCACAGGCGTATATGTTGATCCGAGGTTGGTCTTTCCCACGGCATTGACGAGATAGATACCCTTGACCTTCAGATCCTGTCCGGCGTATTGTGGAATATCGATACCGTTAGTTATCTTGGAGATGACAACGCGTGAGACAAGGCGAGTCACATCTATGGTCACCCTTTCGTTTGCAGATACGATTTTCTTTGTTTCACCAAACATGACGAAGCCATCCTCAGTAGAATTCGCCTCGAGCGGACTCACCTTGGCCTTGAGAGCTGCCAGGTTGGTGACATCGACAATATCCGCAGAATTCACCACGGCAGCGATGGTCTTTTCTCCAAGTGCCACATTGATGGAAACCTCTGAACTGTTAGACCTTGCATAGGACTCCAGTTTCGTTCCATTGGCATTGAAGACATAGACCTGCAGACTCTTAACGGTCGCCTCCGTATCCGTAAGAGAGCTCGCCGCCTTGGTCGCAAGCGGAGGAAGACGAACAGTGATTTCAGCTGTCTCTCCCATTTGTTCATGATTTGTCTGGATGACATCCTTGTTGCAGGACGTCAGGCAAGCCACAGCTGCTGCAGCTGCCAGGAAAAAGTAAGATTTCATATATGTTTTAATTTGTTGTGTGGTCATAACGTCTGACCAGTTCAGACACTTCCGGATCAAGGTTCGCCCTGTATGCCATGGCCGGATCCATCTCGACGCTCCTCCGGTAAGCATCCAAAGCCTCATCCCTCTTCTCGAGGCGGGAATATACTATGGCCTTCAGGTATTGGACCTGAGGATTATCCTGTTTAAGTTCTTCCAGGATCTCCAATGCAGACCAGTTATATGAGGATGCCACAAGGGCAAGTGCAGCATTGTAATCTCTGTATGAACGCAACAGCTCACAAGCTCTCGGGTAGTCAAGGTTCTTCAAGGCCTCAACGCCCTCCATATACCTGGTATCCGGTTCCGTGGTATGGACGGTATCCTTGACCATTCCACGACGATGGAGATAGAACTCAAGGCTGACGGTCCTCAGACGAGGATAAATCCTCTCTCGCAGATAGCGGTAGTCTGCCATACGTGAGAGCCGTCTTTCCGTGGCATCTCTATCTCCTGACGACCGTATCACCTCCAGCATTTCCTTCCTGGACCTGTCTGAAAGCAGGCTGTCATTCGATACCAAGGTCTCCAGCAGGCCCCAGTTCTCGGGAATGGACCTTGCCACCATCTTCCAGCTCTCGTCCTGCTGAATCTCATCAAGATGAACGGCCAAGGCTTCCGACCGTCTCCTGGCAAGCTCGGAATTTGACCTATATCCTCCCTCTGGAGAACAAGACGCCGTGACAACTATCGAATCCGGCTCGAACTCATCCCGAGACGACAAGTCATCAATGACCTTACGTATCCTCACAAGTTCGGAAGAGTTGTCCCCAAGGGTGGTGTCCAGCACGGAACTGCCCTGGTTGAAATCGATAAGAGCAAGTGTACGGTCATGAACTCTCCTTTCAAGAACCCTCAGCAGATATCGCTGTGTGTTATCCGCCAGAGAGGAAAGCGAGCTGACATAGAAAACCAGGTCTTCTGGCTGCGGCATCACGCCGATGCACTTTCCGAAATCATAGACCTCACCCTTAAGGGATACAACTATCTTCCTGAGACCCGGACGGCTGGAGACCTGCTGACGATAGCGGAAAATCAGGTTTCCACCGTCACCGGTTATCACCGTGTCAAGGCGTATTCCATCCGTCTCGATAGGATCCTTGACATATTTTCGGAACATCTTCCCCATATTCCCTTTCCTCCTCTCGTTCCTTGACACAAGGTCATGCCTGGTATAATGTTCCAGTGCGTTGCGCTGGGTGACGCCGAAAAGGCCCTCCACGTCCGGTTCAGTTATTATCGTAGTATCATTCTTCATCGCATAGGTCTGCGGAAAGTTCCTCTTGAGGAAGATTTCCAGCTGCCTGATCTGCACGAAATCCAAGGTATCTGTGACTATTGACCTCAGGAAAGCCTCGTATCTCTGATACCCGCGCAACTGTGCATCCCTATACTTCTTTCCCGTTATGAAAATCGGATCCATAGATAAGGTATCCTCCATTACGACCATGGTCGGAAGGAAGCGAAGCTGCCACTTGGAATCCATCATTTCTCCAGGCACGGAAATGTCAAACTCGAGCATTATCTTGCCGAAACGCTCAGCGACGTGACGGAAACGCGCCGTCACGGTACTCGCCACGATGACATCAGTCGCCACCATCTCGCCAGTGGAATCATCTCTGATGGCATTCATGATGATTGGCTCCCCGTTCCTGGAGGTGTCCACCGCCACGGCAGCTATCTCCTCTTCGTTTTCCTCTGCAATATCCTCATCCGACGGAAGGGTCATGCTCACAGCCATCTCGCCACTGCGGATGCCTCCAAGCTTCCTCGGTGAAGAACACGTCACCGCAAATGTGATTACCAACAGGCCACAAACCCAAACTCTTCTAGAACACATAGACGATGGACACGATCAGGTCATTCGGGAGGGCGAAGGGCTTACCTCCTTCGTCCGTAGTCATTCCACATTTCGGGCAGGAGTAGGCTGTGTACCATTTGTAGCCAGCCCAGCCTCCGATTCCGAATTCAAGATTGATATGCTGATGAAGCATATAGGTGTAGCCCGCCGTGAGGCCGAGCCCCGCTCTGTCCCCTTCTTCTGTCCGGCTCGAGGTAATACCCCCGATGTTGTACTCCTGATATTGGAGCTTTGCCGCCACCCACCATCCAGACTGTATGTGCCAGGGCCACCACCTTAAGCCGACAGCATAACTCTGTTGTCTTTCCTGGAACTGCGTTCCATTAGGCGAATGGAAGGTGAAAGGGTTGTACTTTGCTGATGCGTGTATGCTCATATGCCGTAGCGGAGCATAGGAAGCTTCCACGTTCAGCGTTCCAAGGTTGAGATATCCGACCAGATTGGTGGACACCGCCCATTCCTGCGAGAAGACCACGGTAGTAGAAACAAGCAGGAACACGAGAACTGCACCTATACGTTTCATATCATTCATATCTCGAGAACACCTGGCTGATCACGCCAGCCTTGCCAGGATAAAGTGACTCCAGCTCGCTCTTGAGTTGATTCCTGTCAGTCACTTCGGGGCACAAGGCCTCGAATATGTCTGAGGCAGACACTCCGCGCTCATCGAGATATCTGAAAATCTGAGGGTAGAACCACCATGAGGTTCCGAAGGATGGCATGTTTCCGCCGTACCTTTCCTTATGGATCTTGCTCTGGAGATAATACGCCCACATCTCGCCGACCTCGCAGTATCCTGCTCCATTCTCGCTGCCGGTCCCATAGGTCTGGCCATGAGAGGAAAGGAAAGATGTAAGGATGAAGGCAATGTATTTGTCCCACCATTGCTTTCCGACCTTGGCGAAATGGCTTGTGTGCGCAAGCTCATGACTCGTGATGGTATATATATCCTTATATGAAGTGATTCCATTGACACCTAGGGTGATGTCCGGGGCAAAGAAGCTGACGACCTTGGTATACGCTCCAAGCCATGAAGCGACGACAGCATTCTCCACGACGGTGCCATGATGCATCATAATTGCCGAGCTGGACTCGAGCTGAGGGAATATCCAGATTCTCAGGTCTGACGGAGGTGGCATGATTCCCAGGTCTTCCTTATTGCAGCGAGTGATATAGTCATATACCGCATTGTTGACCACGCAACGGCGGAAGAGCTTTGGGTCGGATTCTGTCGTGATAGTGACGTTCACCCCTGTAGGAGCCGTCTTTCCGAGCGTTGACACGGAAGCCGGGACCAAGATAAGGTTAAATCCAAGAGAGTAGTTCTTTCCGTTCTTGAACACGAGCCTGTATCTGATATCGGTCGTAAAGCTCTTTTCCATTGCATAGTATCCGTCGACATCCGTAGTCGCAACGGCAATGCGGACAAAAGAGTTGCAGACCACCTGGACACCGGCGACGCCTATAGGCTTGCCTCCGTTCGCATCCTCATCGACTATGGTTATCCTGCCGGCCGGAGTACCCGGCTCGGCCTTAGTCAGAGGCTGAAGCATGTCGCCGTTGCCAGTGAGTCTGTATGATTCCCTGATGACCTCTTCCCAGTCAATACCCTCGTCTGCACGTGTCTGAATATGATTTTCGCTCAGGAAACAATTATCTATTATCTCATATCTGACGTCCGGGAACTTATAATCCTTGTCGACGACAGCATACATCCACGTGATCTCGTCAGAAGAAAGCGACGGGTCATGATACCAATCGCCCTCCTTTGCGATTGCATAGTCCAAAGGATGGTCCGTAAGTTCAAGACCGGAGAGAAGATCCATTTCGCTCTCATCAGCAGGGAGAAAACGGACATAGAGATTCGTCGTTTCCACCTCAACCCTTGCCTTGGTCGGATACAGGGCAGAAAGAGCTGCCGATACATTGTCCACCTTGTACGGGTTCTCAAGGCGCTCTCCTAACTGGATCATCTCGTGCTCGATGCCGGTTCCATATTCGAAATCGGTAGAATCATAAGGATCCAGAGCACCCCTGTCGCAGGAAGGAAAGAGTGCGGCAGAAGCCGCGATCAGAACATTCAGATACCTTTTCATATCATTTGTTTTTCTCAATGGCAAAGGTATCGGGAGCTATCCGTTTGCGAAAAAGCTCAACGGATAAAGGTAAAAATCGCTCCTGCAGGCATCTACAGGAGCGATTTTCATATTCGTTAATTCAAATTTTTCCGGAAATTCTAGAAATATGCCACAGTCTTCTGCTCTATTTCCGAAAGAAGATTGTTAGCCATCCTGCTGACACCGAATCGGAAAAGGTCCTTGTTGAGCCATTCCTTTCCAAGAACGGAAGACACGATTGAGTAGTAAGATACTGCATCCATTGCCGATGACATACCGCCTGCAGGCTTGAATCCTATCTTCTTTCCGGTATTCTTATAGAAGGCAGCTATGCACTCGCACATGATATATGCTGCGGTAGGAGTGGCGTTGACATCGACTTTACCTGTAGAGGTCTTGATGAAATCAGCACCGGCTTCCATGGCAAGGAACGATGCATTCGCGATGTTCTCCGGAGAAACGAGGAGACCGGTCTCAAGGATGACCTTAAGATGAACCTCTCGGTTCTGCTCGGCTGAAATCCTATCTATGCATGCACGTACGGCAGCAATCTCAGCACTCGCCGCCTCATAATCACCCTCAAGGAAAGAGTTGAGAGCAAGAACGATGTCGACCTCATCCGCACCGGCCAGGACGGCCATCTCAACCTCCTTCACCTTTACCTCGATGAAGCTCTGTGAGCTTGGGAAGCATGCAGATACGACTGTGATGTGAACGCCTTCTGCAGTGAGTTCCTTCTTGAGGAGAGGAGCGAAGTTTGAGAACACACAGATAGAAGCAGGATTAGGATAGTCTGGGTAACGGGTCTGGAAAGCATTGACCTTATTCACCAGCTTCGAAACTGAAGTCGGAGTGTCGTTGGTCTTCAGGGTTGTCAGATCCATCATGGAGAAGCAGTCCTTGAGTACCTGCTCACACATTATCTTGTCAAGGTTACCCGCGATAATCTGGAGCGCTCTGTTGATGGCATCAATGTCCGGAGTATATCCGTACTTGCTTAAATAATCGATCATATTTTAGTGTTTATCCTTTAATCTGTATCTTGAATCCTTCTTCCATAAGCGGACGGACCAATTCGGTCATTTCCTCGACGCTGAACTTCACCAGTCCCTTCTGCGGTGTCTCCCTGTCGAGAGTATACACCATGATCTCACGAGGCTTGAGTCTCCTTACTATGTCCATCCAGCCAGCGACATGCTTCGATGAATCGAACTCATCCCATTTGAGGAACATGGTCTGCAGTACGAACTTTCCTTCGAAAGACTCCATATTGCGGAGCACTGTCTCAAGCTCCCATGGTCCGGCAGGCCTGTTCACGGCAAGGACACCCTCCCTGAAAGGAGCATCCAGCTTGAGAATGGCATTGTCCACTTTCCTGAGCGCTGCAGCAACATTTACGTCACCCAGCATTGTCGCATTCGAGAGGACGGATACCACCGCACCTGGATAGTACTTGTCGCGTTTTTCAATGACCACATCCACGATCTTTGCGAAATCAGGATTAAGCGTCGGTTCGCCGTTCCCGGAAAACGTTATGGAATCTATCGGCGTACCTTCAGCGATGCACTTCGACAGTTTGGCTTCCAGTGCCTCTCTCAGATCATCGACGCCAGGAAGATGTCTGTCATTCAGGCCATCCTTATTCCATCCGCACTCGCAATACACGCAGTCGAAATTACAGAACTTTCCCTTCGCCGGGAGAAGATTGATTCCCAGTGAAGAGCCAAGCCTTCTGCTTCGGATCGGACCGAATACTATTTCGTCAAACTGCAACATATCTATCAGTGTACTTCTTCTACTTTCAAATTTTCAGGTCTCTCTGTCCTTGGAGAAGATGGTCTCTCCCTGGCTATGGACGGTCTGTTCTTGGCCCCGGACAAAGTCGATCCATTGTTGCCCGCCTTGACGCGTTCTCTGATCTGTGCCTTAGCCTTCTCCTTCGCGGCCAAAGCCGAATCAGCCTTCGCGATCGAATCAGCCTTTGCGGCCTCAGCAATGGCATCCAGACGCGCAAGGGAGTCAGCGATGAATGCGGCTGAGTCAAACGGCGCAGGAATGACGAGCATAGGTCCTTTCCACAAGGTATCGATATCCTTGCATGGATCGAACATCCACTCTCCGCCAGCCGTATCTACGAGGAACTTGACTCCGTTCTCCACGAAAGCTTCCTTGTCATACATGCCGCACATCCAGTATATCTTCTCCGGTCTGTACTTGCTCAACACCATGAGCAAGGAATCCCTCCTATGCTCAAGGTTCACAAGCGCATCCAATTCGTGTTCCCTTTTTGCGAGCAGATCGGAGGTCGACTTCATTATCCTGGCGAATCTGTCCGTCGTCTTCATGTAGTAGGTCACACTTGCCTGATAATCTTCGGTAGTGTAGCCATAACGATTGAAGATAGGCTCATATACCAGACTTGTATCCGTCTGCCTGCTGTTTACCGCATGGAGCACGGTCCACTGGTCCAGGAGGAGCATTTCAGCGTAAATCTGCGACATCTTTGCACGCGGAATTATTCGACCGCCCTCCTTCTTACAAGCTGCCGAAAGGAGCATGACGGCCAGGACCACCGCAAAGATATGCAGAAGACGCTTCATCAATTATCGGAGAGTTGCACCCCACTCGTTGGTAAAGGTAGAGAGGAGCTTGCTCATGATCTTCTCCACGTCTGCATCCACGAGGGTCTTCTCGAGATCCTGAAGGGTAAATGAGAGAGCATACTGCTTCTTGCCCTGAGGGATCTTGTCGCCCCTATATACATCGAAGAGAGATACGTTCTTGAGAAGCTTCTTTCCAGCCTTGAATGCGCTCTTGCGAAGGTCTGAGTATGACACGCTCTCATCTACGAGGAGCGCCAGGTCACGACGGACCTCAGGGAACTTAGGAAGCTCCTTGTACTTGATCTTGTCGCGCTTGATAAGCTCGAAGAACACAGGCCAGTTGATTTCTGCTGCGAACACTGGCTGCTTGATGCCGAACTGCTTGCAGACTGCAGGAGAGATGGTTCCGAGGGTCACGAGTTCCTTGCCGCTTCCAAGAAGCTTGTAGGTCAAGCCCTCTGAGAACATGTCTGCTGGTGCAGGTACCGTCTCCATAGCATAGAGGTCGCCACCAAAACGGCGGACGAGAAGCTCGACATAACCCTTGAGCTGGAAGAAATTACCCTTCTGAGCATCTGCACGCCATACCTTCTCGCTTGGACCGGTCATGAAGAGAGCATAGTTGGTATGCTCCTCATAAGACGCAAGGGTCTTGCCGTCGGTCTCAGGATTGAATGAGTATACGGATCCGTACTCGAAAGTACGCATCGTGTTCACCTGACGGTTGATGTTGTATGCGATGACCTCAAGTCCGTTGAGGAGAAGAGTCTGACGCATTACATTGAGGTCGGAGCTGAGAGGATTGACGATCCTGACGCACTTCTCCTCAGGCCAAGTCTTGAGCTTGCTGTAATATTCGCTCTTGGTAAGCGAGTTGTTCATGGTCTCCACGAAGCCGTTGGCTGCGAGGAAGTCAGAAATGGTGTTCCTCAATGCCTCAGGCTCTGGCTTGATTGTCGCATTGACGCTGATCCTCATACCAGCAGGGAGTTCGATATTGTTATAGCCGTAGATTCGGAGTATCTCCTCCACGACGTCGCACTCACGATATACGTCGATCATGTATGAAGGTGCAGCTACCTTCGCTGCAACAGGACTTCCGTCGGCAGCGTAGCTCCTCTCGACGAACTCATAGCCAAGGTAAGTGAGTATGTCCTCAATTACCTGCCAGCCGATCTTCTTGCCGATGAAATTCTCAATCCTGGCATAGTCAAGGTCGATCATCTTCTTCTCGATCTTAACCGGATATGATTCCTGAACCTTGCCTACGACCTTGCCGCCAGCAATTTCCTGGATAAGGAGCGCGGCACGCCTTGCTGCCCATTCTGTGATGAGAGGGTCGCATCCACGCTCATAGCGGAATGAAGCATCGGTCTTGAGTGTATGCCTCTTGGAGGTCTTACGTATCGATACGGGATTGAAATATGCACACTCGAGGAACACATCCACTGTGCTGTCGGTTACGCCCGAATCCTCACCGCCGAAGACGCCTGCGATGCACATCGGACGCTTTGAGTCAGCTATGACGAGATCTGCTGAGCTGAGCTTGCGCTCGACGCCATCGAGGGTTACGATGGTCTCGCCTTCCTCAGCCTTGCGAACTATTACCTTGCCACCTTCGATCTTTGCAAGGTCGAATGCATGGAGCGGCTGGCCGATCTCCATGAGCACGAAGTTGGTGATGTCGACAACATTGTTGATTGGACGAAGGCCTATGCTGAGGAGCTTCTTCTGGAGCCACTCAGGAGATGGGGCTACCTTGACGCCCTTGATAGTGATACCCGAATAGCGAGGGGCCGCATCTGTCGCGATCACCTCGATAGGAGTAGCCTCTCCCTCACCCTCCTGGAACGCAGTCACATCAGGTATGCAGAGCTCGCATGGGATGCCATTGAGCTTGAGATAAGCGTAGAGGTCACGAGCCACTCCGATATGCGAAGCGGCATCAACTCGGTTGGCGGTAAGTCCGATCTCGATGAGAGACTGGGTCTCAAGCTTGAGATAATCCTTGGCAGGAGTACCTGGAACGGCAGAAGGATCAAGCACCATGATGCCTGAATGATCCTCACCGATACCGAGTTCATCCTCGGCGCATATCATACCGAATGATTCAACTCCACGGATCTTGGACTTCTTTATCTTGAAATCCTCGCCGAGTACGGTACCTACAGTAGCGAGAAGAACCTTCTGACCTGCAGCCACGTTAGGTGCACCGCAGACAACCTGAAGGAGCTCAGGATCGCCGGTATTGAGCTTTGTCACATGAAGATGGTCTGAATCAGGATGCTCTACGCACTCGACAACCTCCGCAACGATAACACCCTTGAGGCCACCAGGGATCGACTCTGTCTGTTCAAGAGCATCGACCTCAAGGCCGATAGAGGTAAGCGCCTCACAAACCTGCTCCGGAGTGAGGTCGCAGTGGATATAATCCTTCAACCAATTGTAAGAGACTTTCATTGTATATATCTTTTAATTTTCTTTACCGAGTAAATCATCCATCGAGAAGAGAGAATCCACGAATTCCTTCTTGTCGAAAATCTTAAGGTCATCAATTCCCTCACCGATTCCGAGGAACTTGATAGGAATCTTGAACTGGTCGACAATGCCGATCACGACACCACCCTTCGCCGAGCCGTCAAGCTTTGTGACAGCCAAAGAAGTGATATCGGTAGCACGCATGAACTCCTTGGCCTGCTGGAAAGCATTCTGGCCTGTAGAGCCGTCAAGCACAAGAAGGACCTCGTGGGGGCCATCCGGAACGACCTTGCGTACGACGTTCCTGATCTTGGTGAGCTCGTTCATAAGGTCAATCCTGTTATGGAGACGACCTGCGGTATCGATCAGCACGACATCGGCACCCTTCGCTGCAGCGGAACGCACGGTATCGT
>JAGHUQ010000144.1 GCA_018064725.1 Candidatus Cryptobacteroides caccocaballi | reverse complement strand
GGTCGTAGATTGAGAACTGGCCCTGGCTTGCATGACTGATCTTGCCAACCTTGCTGTTGGAGTCCTCTGCGAATTTCTGTGCAGTCGCACGGGCATTCTTGGTGGCTTCCTCGACCATCGCCGGCTTGATGTCGTTGAGGCCGGTGAATTCGTAGACTATGCGGTTGTCTCCATATTCCTCATAGATGATAGGAATTCCCTGTTTCATCAGCTCGCCCTGACGGTTCATCAGTGCGCGGATCTTGTCCACGTTGTTGCTGTTGACCGTGATCACGCTTGTGGCCTTATAGCGGCTGGCAATGTTGTTCTCACCGTAGTCGTATGCCTTGCGGTCAGTTATTGCCGGAGGGTTGACGCTGATTTCTGCTTCGTTCACACCTCCTGCTTTGAGGAAGGACACGATTGCGGCGTTCTTTGATTCGATTATTGAGTACATCTGGTTAGGGTCATTCCCGACTTCCTGATAGACGAGCGGCCAGATGACCTTGTCTGCCATGACCTCTTTCTCTGCGAGGCCTTTGACGCTTACCTTACGGTCGCGATCCTTGACTGCGACCATTCCTGAACGTAATGCCAGACCGGCGACCACTATCGCGGCCGCAAGTATTGTTGGTGCAAACCATTTGTTGTCTTTCATAATTATTCTGTTTTGACTGGTTTCTGTTTTATTTGCATGGAGCATAAGTCGTGCCGTTGGACTTTATTTGCTATTTTTGCGTGACAATTTGACAACCATATGAAGACATTACATAGATACATACTGTCGCTTGCTGTGCTTGCCCTCGGAATCTGTGTGGGTACCGAGCCGGCGTCGGCGAAGAATTTCGTTCCCAGGAAGTCCAAGGTCCAGGCCGTGATATATTTCGACAACGATGTCCACAGTCATGTAGACGGATACGCAGTCGCTGCGAAGCTTAAGAAGGACGCGGTCAATGCCGGAATCGCAGCCTGCCTTGTCTCGAGCGGTGATTTCGTGCAGGGTGCAAGCCTCGGAGCGAGCACAAAGGGGGGATCTATCGTTGAAATCATGAATACGGCCGGCTACGATGCCGTAACCCTCGGGAATCACGAGTTTGACTATGGCATGCCCCGTCTGGCTGAACTTTCAAAGGCATTGAACGCAACCGTCGTCGATTGCAACCTTAAGGACCTTCGCACAGGCAGGATGTTCGCGCCATACAAGATTTTCCAGATGGGAGCCGTGAAGGTGGCTTTCCTTGGCGTCTCTACTCCTTACAGCTTCGTCTCTTCTGTCCCGTCATATTTCCAGGATGGGAATGGCAACATGCTCTACACCCTCTGCGCAGAAAACCTCTACGAGGTCGTCCAGGAATCGGTTGACAATGCCCGCAAGGAAGGTGCGGACTACGTGATCGTGCTTTCGCACCTGGGAGATGACGTCTACTTCGATCCTATCAATTCCCATGAGCTTATCGCCAATACCCGCGGAATCGACGTGGTCCTTGATGGACATTCGCATCATTTCCTGCCTGCCTGCAACCGCAGCAACATCGATGGAGATCCCGTGATGCTGACCCAGACAGGCTCTTATTTCGATCATGTCGGCTGCCTTACCATCTCTCATAAGGGAAAGCTTTCTGCTAAGCTCATACGCAGCTCAAAGGTCAAGGAAAAGGACGCAGCGACTCTCGCTGTCATCGACAGAGTGAAAAAGGACTACGAATCCGTCGGCTCACGTGTGGTAGGACGCAGCGAGGCTGAGCTCATATTCGCAGATGCTTCAAGCCCGCGCATCGTGCGTGAAAGGGAGTCCGGACTCGGTGATTTCTGCGCAGATGCCATCAGGCTCACCATGGGTACCGAGGTTTCCATGCTTGGAGGTGGTTCCATCCGTGCAGCCATCAACAAGGGAGATGTCACATACAACGACCTCTTCACCTGTTTCCCTTTCCGAAATACAATTGGAATTACGACTCTCAGCGGTCAGCAGATACTTGATATCCTCGAATTCTCCGTTGCCGTCCTGCCGGCCGAATTCGGTGGCTTCCTTCAGGTTTCCGGAATCAAGTTCGATGTCAACGTCCGCACAAACACCCCTGCACGCATTGATTCCAACAAGGTTTTCTCCGGCTTTGAAGGTGACGGGCGGCGAGTGACGAACGCTATGGTGCTCGATAGGGAAGGCAACTACCAGCCTCTCGATAAGGATCGTTCCTACACCGTTTCAGGCAGCACCTACCTACTCGTGGAGCATGGCGACGGCTATGAAAATCTTTTTGATGGAGTGAAGGTCGTCGACACGAAGATTGATGACGTGGACATACTCGAACGCTACATCACAGAGAACCTCGGAGGTGTCATTCCTGCCCGTTACGCCAATCCTGAAGGACGAATCAAACTTCTCTACTAAGCCATGATTAAGAATTTTCTCGCAGTAGGACTTGGAGGTGCGTTTGGCGCGATGCTCCGTTACGGAATGACCTTGCTCGGTAATCACATCGGCTGGTCATCCAATCTTTCGACCTTTGCAGTGAACGTCCTGGGATCGTTCATTATCGGTGTGCTTACTTCGTCGTGCGAACAGGGCACATGGTTGCTTCTTGCGACAGTCGGAATATGCGGAGGTTTCACGACCTTCAGCACTTTCTCCAACCAGACGGTGAATCTCCTTCAGCAGGGCAAACCCGGACCAGCCCTTCTCTATGCACTCGGCACTCTCGTCGTGTGTGTGCTCGCTGCATGGCTGGGATGCATGCTGGGTCAGAAGCTCAGATAGGCAAAAAATCTACGGACAATACGCTGTCCATTCGCCACAGATAGTGGTCTGATCGCCACAAACGGCGGGCCCGTTCGGCACAAATCGGCCATGGAGTGCCTTCTATTCAATATTCCATATAGATCTTTGCGGTGAAACCAAACCTAGACTATTTATGGAATCATTCATCAACTTGTTCCACTCATCTGTGGCAGATTGCTGGGATAACAAGGCAATTTCACAGTTTCATGTGAAGGAACTCAACTATTCAGAGTTTGCTAAGGAGATCGCTGTTCTTCAGGAAATGTGGAAGGCGGCCGGTCTCGAGAGGGGAGAGAAGATCTCCATCAACGCGAAGAGTGGCGTGAACTGGATGACCGTATTCATGGCATCCGTAACCGGAGGATATGTGAGTGTTCAGCTCTTCAACGGGTTCACTCCCGCTGACACACAGAAGCTGGTCGCACATTCAGACAGCCGTATCCTTTATACTGAAAAGACTATTTTCTCGGCAATGGACTTCGAATCCATGCCGGAGCTTATCGCTGCAATAGATACAGAGTCAGGCGAGCTCCTTGCATCAAGGAACGGCTTTGAAGAACTGTATGAAAACCGTTATGCTGCATTCGATGCGAAGTATCCACAGGGATACGGCAAGTCGGACTTCCTTGCAAGGGTCGCAAATGGCCCTGAGATTGGCATGGAAGACATGTGCGCAATCATGTATACATCCGGTTCGACCGGCAACCCTAAGGGCGTAATGCTCAGCGTGAAGAACTTCAGTGCAAACGTCAAGCTCATAAGCGAGAAGATTCCTATGCGTCGTGGCGCGAACCACCTCAGCGTGCTCCCATATGCACACATCTTCGGACTTACTGTGGATGGCGTAACTTCGCTCAGCGTCGGAATGCATCTCTGCATACTTGGCAAGCTTCCTCTTCCAAGCACTCTCAAGGAGGCTTTCCAGGAACTCCGTCCGGCAGTATTCTTTGCTGTCCCACTTATCCTCAGCAAGTTCGTGGACTATGTTGTAGGTGAAGAACTCAAGGACGAGGAAAACAAGAAGAAACTTGACAACTACGAGGATAATCCTGAGTATTGCGATTATCTCAGACAGATGGTCATCGATGCAATGGGCGGCCGTCTCGAGGCATTCGCTACCGGCGGCGCAGCAATCCCGCCTGAGGTCGAGTCCATGCTTGCATTCAAGCTTAAGACACCGTTCATCACCGGATATGGCATGACAGAGACTGCACCAGTCATTTCTCTCGGTCCTGTAGGCAACTATAAGGCAAAATCTTGCGGTATGGTTTACAAGGACTATATCGATGTAAAGGTAAATTCACCTATGCCTCATTCCATTCCAGGCGAGGTATGCGTCAAGGGCGATATCGTGTTCATGGGCTATTACAAGAACCCGGAGGCGACCAAAGAGGTCCTCTCTGAGGATGGATGGCTCAGGACAGGAGACGTCGGCACCATCGATGAGGACAACATCCTCTTCCTCTCAGGACGTTGCAAGAACATGATTCTCGGAACCAACGGACAGAATATTTTCCCAGAGGAAGTTGAAGTCGTTCTGAACTCTCTCCCTTACGTCGCTGAGTCACTCGTCGTGATGAGAAACAACAATATTCACGCTATCATCGTACCTGACGGAAATGCAATCGAGCAGGCCGGCTTCGACGCTGCAACTGTGAATGCTGTCATGGCAGAGAACGTCAAGTATCTGAACACTCAGATCCCTAAGTATTCAGCTGTGACCTCATTCGAGCTCAGATTCGAGCCGTTCGCGAAGACTCCTAAGGGCAGTATCAGGCGTTTTATGTACGCTTGACGAACTTGTCCTGAGCCGGATTCAACTCAAGAAGATGCGCAAGCGTCTGTTTATAATAGCTCTTTGAAACTGAAACCTCCTTACGGTCGGGATTGTCGAGGACGATGGTTGCACAATTGTGACCGCGCATGAACTTCTCGAGATGGCTGAGATTCACTATATATGATCTGTGGCACCTCACGAGCGTAGTTCCTGCGATGACGGACTCGAGCTTCTGGGTAGGACAACGAAGCATGTACTTGTGCTGCTTACCTTCCGATTCGTAGTAGATCTGAACGTAATTGTCCTGGGCTTCCATGTAGAAGATCGATTCTACATCCAGAGCGATTGCCGGATCTCCCTTGTAGTCGTGGAGCAGTAGCTTCCCGCTCTGATCCTCAGAACCTATCCCGGCCCGGAGGGCTTCATATTCTTCCCTCAGCGCCTTGTTTGCTGCAATCAGCGAAAGATAGCCGTATGGAAGAGCGAGTATGAGGCCCACGCAGAGAGAAGCCTTGAATACAACTGGAAGGCTGGCCTGGAGGGCATGTCCGGTCGCAATCGGAGTGAATGCAATATAGACCAACGCTATCGCTACGAATTCTGACAGAGCCCAGAGAATGAACTTTCCCACGGTGAGTTCACGCCTTGACTGGAAATGGTACATGGCCATCTTGCTCAGACCCATCATGAGGATCGCGATTGCGTAGAACACTATCGTGAAAACCAGATGTCTGACAGGCCTGAATCCTATCCATATCGTTGCGGAGAACGGCCTGTATATCAGGAGAAAAGGTATCGAGAAAAGAAATATTACAAGGACGGAAACCGTCAGAAATCGTTTTGATAACAGATATTTTGGCATTTCCATGGTTTAGAATCATACACGTAAAAACGTCGCAAGATACAAAAAAGATTTTTAATCTGATATGAACACAGAAAGACGAGTTGTCATCACTGGAATGGGAGTAATATCTCCTATCGGTAACAATATCAATGACTTCAGAGACTCGCTCATGGCGGGGAAATGTGGAATTACCGAACTTGAACTCGGAGATTCCGAGGAGAACAAAGGTATCAATATCAAGGTCGCAGGCCAGGTAAGAGACTTCGTACCTGCAGATTTCGGCCTTACGCCTCAAGACGCACGCAGGAGTGACCGATACAGCCAGTTCGCCGTGGCAGCTTCGCTTCAGGCAATGGCTGACAGCGGACTCAAGGTAGACGAGAACATCTCATCCGAGAGGCTCGGTGTCTACATGGGATCCGGCATCGGAGGACTTGAAACCTTTGTGCGCCAGTCCAGGAACATGATTGAGAACGGCGGTGGAATGGTATCTCCTCTTTTCATTCCTATGATGATTGCCAACATAGGTGGTGCCAACGTCGCTATCCGACTCGGAGCACAGGGCCCATGTCTCACTACAGTCTCAGCATGCGCCAGCGGTACAAACTCGATAGGTGAGGCCTTCCTTGCAATCCGCAGGGGAGATGCAGACGCAATCGTGGCAGGTGGCAGCGAGGCTGCGATAAATCCTATTGCTCTCGGAGGTTTCCAGAATGCCCGCGCGCTTTCTACTGAATCTGATCCGACTAAGGCGTGCCTTCCTTTCGATGCACGCAGGAGCGGATTCGTCATCGGAGAAGGTGCCGGAGTGGTGATACTCGAAGAATACGAGCACGCAGTGGCACGCGGTGCAAACATCATCGCTGAGCTCGCCGGATATGGCAACACTTGCGACGCACATCACGTGACAGCTCCATCGCCTGACGGAAAGCCTGCTGCGAGGGCAATGAAGCATGCGCTCGAACAGGCTGGATTCAAGGAAGGAGAGGCCCTTTATATCAACGCACACGGCACAGGAACCCACCTGAACGACAAGTGCGAGACGATCGCCATGAAGATTGCTCTCGGTGAGGATCAGGCCCGCAAGGCAGTTGTCAGCTCGACCAAGTCAATGACAGGACACATGCTCGGTGCAGCGGGTGCCATCGAGGCAGTTGCATGCGCAATTGCAATCAAGGAGGGAATGGTACCTCCGACCATCGGACTTACTGAACCAGATCCGGAGTGTGACCTTGATTATGCTCCTCTCAAGGCCCGTAAGATGGATATCGACCTTGCGATGTCAAATTCTCTTGGATTCGGCGGTCACAACGCAGCCATCGTCCTCAGAAAGATAAGATAGAAGATATGGAAAGAGAAGATATTAAGAAGTTGCTGCCTCACAGGGAGCCAATGCTCCTTGTAGATGAGATGCATATCGAAGGCGACGTCTGTATGTCAAGATATGAAGTCAGGGGAGATGAGTACTTCCTCCAGGGTCATTTCCCTGGCCAGCCGACAGTTCCTGGTGTCATCCTTTGCGAGATGATGGGACAGGGCTCGGCGCTGCTTCTCGAGGACAAGCTCGACGGCAAGACTCTTCCTATGTTCGTGGGTATGGAGCACGTACGCTTCAAGCATGCTGTGCATCCGGGAGATGTCGTCGAGACCCGTTCCAGACTCAAGGAATGCAGGGCAAACCTCGTATTTGTAGAATCAAAGGCCACCGTGGGCGGGAAGCTATGCTGCTCTGCACACCTCAGCGTGGCCCTCGTAGCACCTCAGGAATAGCATGATGAACATACCAAATCTTCTCCACGGAATGGTTGCCATCGTCACCGGTGGCGTGCGTGGAATCGGGTACGCGATCGCAGAGAGCTTTGCTGCTGCTGGCGCTGACCTCATAGTTACTACGACCAGAGAGCCTGAGTCTTCGTCAGATGAACTCGCCCGTCTTCGTTCCTATGGAACAAAGGTGATGGCAATACGTCTCAATGTCGCTGACAAGGCTGAGGTCTCAGAGAAGCTCCCGGAAGCTGTAAAGGAGATGGGCGGTGTTGACATTCTCGTCAACAATGCCGGTATCACCCGTGACGGACTTCTTCTGAGGATGAGTGAGAAGGACTGGGACGACGTGCTCTCAGTGGATCTTAAATCCTCATTCAATACTATCCAGGCCGTGCTTCCGTTCATGCTCAGAAAGAAAGCCGGAAGCATCATCAATATTTCCAGCATCGTCGGCGTAAACGGAAACCCGGGCCAGTGCAACTATGCTGCGGCCAAGGCTGGCCTCATCGGTATGAGCCGCTCTCTGGGTAAGGAAATGGGCCCTAAGGGAATCCGGACCAATTGCATTGCGCCGGGATTCATACTTACCGATATGACCTCAGGCATGCCTGAGAAGCTTGTTGAAGAGTGGAAGGAGCGCATCGCTCTCAGGCGTCCGGGAACACCTTGTGACGTCGCTGGCGTGGCACTTTTCCTCGCTTCAGACATGTCAGCCTATGTGAATGCGCAGGTGATCAACTGCTGCGGAGGAATGTAAAAACAGAAAACTTATTATGGCAGGAATACTTGAAGGAAAGAAGGGCTTGATTTTCGGAGCCCTCAATGATAAGTCAATCGCGTGGAAGGCGGCAGAGGCAGCCGTACGCGAAGGTGCATCGATCGTGCTCACGAATACGGCGATGGCACTGAGATTCGGAACCGTGGACGAGCTCGCACAGAAGTGCTCGGCTCCGGTGGTCGTCGCAGATGCGACCAGCGTCGAGGATCTCGAGAATCTTGTGGACGAGACCATGAACCACTTCGGAGGAAAGTTTGATTTCGTCCTCCACTCTGTGGGAATGTCTCCGAACATCAGAAAGAACATACCATACGAGAATCTCAACTATGATTTTCTCTCAAAGACACTCGATATCTCAGCAGTGTCCTTCCATAAGCTCCTCAAGGTGCTCTACGCGAAGGATGCACTCAAAGACAACGGATCTGTGGTGGCTCTCAGCTATATAGCTGCGGACCGTGCCGTAGGTGGATATTCTGATATGGCAGACGCAAAGGCTCTCCTTCAGTCTATCACAAGAAACTTCGGAACCATCTTCGGCCGCAGAAACGGGGTCAGGGTGAACACCGTCTCTCAGTCTCCGACCATGACTTCTGCTGGTCAGGGCATAGCCGGAATGGACAAGATGTTCGACTATGCAGACAAGCTTTCGCCGCTCGGCAATGCGTCTGCAGAGGACTGCGCTGACTACCTCGTCACTCTTTTCAGCGACTATACCAGAAAGATAACCATGCAGAATCTCTACAGCGACGGAGGCTTCTCAAGCATGGTGATAACCCAGGAAATGTTCTAAGGATATGAAGGCATTCCTCTTTCCCGGTCAGGGTTCACAGTTCGTCGGAATGGGCAAGGACCTGTATGATAGTTCACCACGTGCAAGGGAACTGTTCGAACAGGCAGACGAGATACTCGGATACAGAATCACGGACATAATGTTCTCAGGTACTGACGAGGAATTGCGTCAGACCCGTGTGACCCAGCCGGCGGTTTTCCTCCATTCAGTGATTGCCGCAATCTGCATGATGGACCAGGGCGATCGTCCTGATATGGTAGCCGGCCATTCTCTCGGAGAGTTCTCTGCCCTTGTGGCATCCGGTGCCCTCGACTTTGCTGACGGTCTGAAGCTCGTCTATGAGCGTGCCATGGCCATGCAGCAGGCATGTGAGATGAATCCTGGCTCAATGGCCGCAGTTATCAACCTCCCTGACGAAAAGATAGCGCAGCTCTGCGCGGAAGTGGACGGGATCGTGATTCCTGCGAACTTCAACTGCCCTGGCCAGGTTGTGATCTCCGGTGCAGCCGATGCAGTTGCACAGGCATGCGAAAAGATGCTCGAAGCCGGTGCGAAGAGGGCTCTTCCTCTTCCGGTTGGCGGCGCATTCCACTCACCATTGATGGAGCCTGCTCGCGAAAGGCTTGCGAAGGCGATCGAGGCAACGGAATTCCATGTCCCTGTATGTCCGATATACCAGAATGTTGATGCTCAGCCATACAGCGATCCTGCTTCAATCAAGGCAAACCTGCTGATGCAGCTCACTTCTCCGGTAAGATGGACCGACAGTGTCAGGAATATGATCGCAGACGGGATGGACGATTTCGTGGAGTGCGGTCCGGGCACGGTTATTGCCAATCTTGTTGCCCGCATACGTCGCAGCCTATAGCTGCCATTTCGAGAATAATGGCATCGTTTTGATGTCAGAACTGACAGAAAGAGCCGCAGATGCGGCAAACTATAAAGGATAATGATAAAGAAGATTCTGATAGCAAACAGGGGAGAGATCGCCATACGAGTCATGCGCTCATGCTACGAGATGGGTATCAGGACCGTGGCAGTGTTCAGCGAGGCTGACCGTGCAAGCAGGCATGTTCTCTACGCCGACGAAGCTGAGTGTATCGGACCCGCCGCCTCCCTCGAAAGCTATCTTTGCATAGACAAGATAATCAGTGTGGCCAAGCGCCATAAAGTTGATGCCATCCACCCTGGATATGGTTTCCTTTCAGAGAATGCGGAGTTTGCGCGCCGCTGCAAGGAGGAGGGCATCATCTTCATCGGACCGGAACCTGAGACGATGCAGGAGATGGGCGACAAGATACAGGCTCGTATCAATATGATTGCAGCCGGTGTCCCTGTAGTCCCTGGCACCCATGAGAAACTCAATTCCGCTGAAGAAGCCGTTAAGATATGCCGTGAGATAGGTTTTCCTGTCATGATCAAGGCGTCCATGGGCGGTGGCGGAAAGGGCATGAGAGTGGCCAGCTGCGAAGAAGAGGTGACATCAATGTACGAGGCTGCTCGCTCGGAGGCTATATCGTCGTTCGGCGATGGTACAGTCTACATCGAGAAGTTTGTCGAGTCTCCGCACCACATCGAGTTCCAGATTCTCGGTGACAAGCATGGAAACGTGATCCATCTCTTCGACCGTGAATGTTCGGTGCAGCGTCGTCATCAGAAGATAGTGGAGGAGAGCCCAAGCCCGTTCATCAGCGACGAGATTCGCGCGAAGATGGGTGCAGCAGCCGTCGCTGCTGCAAAGCATGTAGGCTACGTCGGTGCCGGAACCATTGAGTTCCTTGTCGACAAGCACGGAAATTTCTATTTCCTTGAGATGAACACCAGACTTCAGGTCGAGCATCCCATCACTGAGGAAGTGTGCGGTATCGACCTCGTGAAGCAGCAGATAAAGATTGCCGACGGACAGCCGCTGAGCTATCGTCAGGAGGATATCCTTCAGAGGGGACATGCGATAGAGTGTCGAATCTGTGCCGAGGATACCGACAACGATTTCAGACCATCCCCGGGTCTGATCCACCAGCTCATAGAACCGCAGGGAAAGGGTATAAGGATTGATTCTTCCGTCTATCAGGGATATGAGATACCTGTCCATTACGACCCAATGATAGGAAAACTCATAGTGTGGGCGACCAAGCGAGAGTATGCGATAGAGAGAATGCGCCGAGCACTCTATGAGTACAAGGTTATCGGTCTTGTGACCAACATCCGTTATCTTCGCCGTATCATCGACGTTCCTCAGTTCAAGAAAGGCTGCTATGACACTTCTTTCATCGAGACGAACCGAGACAGGCTCCGCAAGCGTAGCGGATACCACACCGAATCGGAGGACATCGCAGCCATAGCGGCGTACATGGATTATCTCATGGACTATGAAGAGAATTCTGCCGAGGTCCAGGACAGCAGTTCGGCACTCAGCCGCTGGCGTGCGTTCGGCCTGCAGAAAGGTGTGCTTCGAGTGTGATAACTGACAAGAAAGACAACTATGGATATCAAGATAGGTGAAAGGCTCGCTGAGGTTACCCTTCTTTCCAAGGATGGCAACAAGGTGAGCATAGAGGTGGACGGCAAGGTCTACAACATAGATGTATGCATGTTCGCAAACGGGCAGTGCTCCATTCTTCATAAGGGTACATCATATAATCCTTTCGTGGTTCATCAGGATGGAACCAAGCACTACAGCGTAAGTCTGAACTATTCGGTCTACGATATTGACATGCTCGATTCTGAAGCGAAGTATATGAGGATGCGTCGCAAGTCTTCGCTTGAAAGACCTAACGACAAGATCGTAGCACCAATGCCATCGAAGGTCATAAGGCTTTTGGTTGAGCCTGGCCAGAAAGTAAGCAAGGGGGAGACTCTCATCGTGCTTGAGGCAATGAAGATGCAGTCAGGTGTAGAAGCTTCTTGCGATTGTGTCGTAAAGAGCGTCAACTGCTCTGAAGGGGATAGCGTGATGGCTGATCAGGTTCTCATTCAGCTCGAAATAGTTGACGGTGCTGTATCGGAACAGTAATGTGGTCTTATTTAAAGTGGGAGTATAATAAAGCCTAATAAATAACACATAATTAGAGTATAAAACAAATTAGTTATTTATATAACATTTTTGTTAAAAGATAATCGGAGCGCCGATTTTATGAATTTCGGTGCGGAAAAGGACGGATAATGAAGGAAATGGAGACTAAGAAACTGAGCGTTTACGAGAGGATAGACATTCTTCTTGACAAGGGTACCTTCGTCGAGGTAGATAGGTTCGTGAAGCATAATTGCACTAACTTCGGAATGGAGAACAAGAGGATTACGGGAGACGGAGTAGTGTGCGGATATGGTAAGATTGACGGGCGAAATGTCTTTGTCTATGCCTTTGATTTCAGTGTGCTCGGAGGTTCTCTGAGTGCAGCGAATGCGAGGAAGATTGCGAAGATGCAGGATATGGCATTGAAGTGCGGAGCACCTATCATCGGCCTCAATGACTCTGGTGGAGCTCGAATCCAGGAGGGCGTGGAAAGCCTTACCGGCTTTGCCGAAATCTTCCGCAGGAATGTCATGTCTTCGGGAGTCATTCCGCAGATCAGTGCCATCATGGGACCATGTGCCGGCGGCTCGTGCTACTCACCTGCACTCACGGACTTTATCCTCATGGTGGACCAGGAAAGCCAGATGTTCGTCACTGGACCGAATGTCGTGAAGCAGGTGACCGATGAGGATTGCGACAAGGAAACGTTGGGTGGTGCGAGGGTTCATTCAGAGGAGTCCGGAGTATGCTCTCTCGTCTGCCATGACGACGAAGAATGTCTCATGACCATTCGCGAGATGATAGGTTTCCTTCCATCGAACAACATGGAAGATGCTCCGGTCCGCCCTGCGTCCGACGATGTTGCCCGCGAGTGCCATGAACTTGACAATGTAGTCCCGGCGAATCCTAACATCCCATACGACATCAAGGACATCATCGAACCTATCTGCGACCAGCAGTATTTCTTCGAAATCCAGCCGGACTTCGCAAAGAACATAGTCGTAGGTTTCGGCCGAATGGCAGGCAGGACGGTCGGTTTCGTCGCCAATCAGCCTGCCTATCTTGCGGGTGCAATAGACATTGATGCCAGCGACAAGGCTGCCCGTTTCATCCAGTTCTGTGACTGCTTCAACATTCCGCTCGTTGCTGTCGAAGATGTTCCTGGCTTTCTTCCCGGCATCAGACAGGAACACGCAGGAATCATCCGCCATGGTGCCAAGATCGTGTATGCCTTTGCCGAGGCTACGGTTCCGAAGATTACCCTCATAACGAGGAAGGCGTACGGTGGAGCATACATCGTGATGAATTCAAAGCAGATCGGTGCGGACATCAATCTTGCCTATCCTAGTGCGGAGATTGCAGTCATGGGTGCGAAAGGTGCTGTCAGCATACTTTATCGAAAGGAATCTCCGGAGACTCTCGATGCGCGCATCAAGGAGTATGAGGAGAAGTTTGCCAATCCATACCGTGCTGCCGAGCTCGGATATGTCGATGACATTATCCAGCCGTCAGACACCCGCCGTGCCATCATCAAGGCACTTGACTGCTGTCGTAACAAGAACCAGAGCAATCCTCCGAAGAAACACGGCAACATGCCTCTGTAATTAGTCCTATCCTGGGACGTCTGGTTCAAAAAATGCCACGGGATAGAAAGCTAAATAGTCGTTTTGGCTGTTATGGTTTCCATCTTGGGAAGTTTTTGTACTAAAAAGCCACGAGATAGGTTATATTTGTTGTATGAATACAACAGCATTGATAGTAATCCTCGTGCTTGTCGCGATACTTGCGTTCAGCATCGTCATCGGCTTCTATGCCAACAAGAAAATGGTCTTCAGGGATCCTCTAGGAAAGGATAGTGAGGCATACCTGAAGAAGATGGAGAAGAGCTGCCCCGGAATTACGGGATGGATCAGGGAGAATGTCTGTGACCAGACAGGTGCCGAGCCCAATCCTGCCGCTACCTACCAGAAGACTGCCCTGACGAATAAGGACGGACACAGGGTGACCGCATACCATACCACTGCCGGAAAGGAAAGCAACGGTGTCGTTCTCCTGCTTCATGGTCAGAACGGATGTGCGCTTCAGATGATGCCGTACTCAAAGATGTACCTCGAGATGGGCTATGACGTGCTTATCCCTAACTGGGAACATCATGGCGACAGCGAGGGAGATGCTACGCAGATGGGTTTCCAGGAGAAGGAAGATTGCGCGATGTGGATAGAAAAGGCCATGGAACTCTATCCTGAGGCGTCGAAGAAGCATCTTGTTCTCCACGGAGTTTCCATGGGTGCCGCTACTGCAATGCTCTGCTCTCAGAACGAACATGTGACCGAGGTCATAGAGGATTGCGGATATTCTACCCTCCACAGCGAGATCGTAGATCAGTTCTACCATATGCACATGCCGGGAGTGCTTGGCGCTTTCGGCTTCGGAATAGTCAACGCCGTCCGTCTCGTTTGGTTCCCATCCATGGTGAAGCCTATCAAGTCCGTATCCCAAAGCACAATTCCGATGTTCTTCATCCACGGATCTTCGGACAGTACCGTGCCATACTGGATGGCTCGTTCTCTCCACGCTTCCAAGATCACAGGTCGCAAGGAGCTTTGGAAGGTCGAGGGCGTAGGCCATGCTAAGACCATCTACATCTTTCCTGAAGAATATCACAAGCGTGTCGCCGAATTCCTTGGCTGATGGCCTGCATTCACTGCCTGTTACAGCGTCGCGAACTCAAGTTTTTCGGGCTTTTTTTTGAGGTTCGTGGCTTGTTTATGGGCGTTTCACCCCTGAATCGGGTAGCGAACTCAAGTTTTCAGCGGATTTTTTGAGTTCGCGATAGCATTTTGGCTGTTTACGCCTGTTTGGGTGTCGCGAACTCAAGTTTTTCGGCTATTATTTAAGTTCGCAGCGTGTTTTAGCCCTTCTGGCGTCGTTTCGGTGTCGCGAACTCAAGTTTTCAGCGGATTTTTTGAGTTCGTGATTGCATTTTGGCAGTTTACGCCTGTTTGGGTGTCGCGAACTTAACTTTTCGGGCTTTTTTTGAGGTTCGTGACAAACAGGTTGCGAATGAGGTTGAGATTTCATAGATTTGTCAATGTCATTCCGTATGTGCGGGAGAATAGTGAAAGGGAATTATGCGAAAGACAGTGCATCTATGCCTCGCGTCTCATGACGAGGTTCTTTTCAGGTCGGATGAAGACCTTATTCGTGGTTTCAATTCATTTGCGGTTGCTTGCAGGCTGACAGAGACACGTGCCCTGGCAGACGGTCTTATGTCGGATCATGTACACTTTGTCGTGGCTACTGACGATACCGATGAGCTGACTCGACAACTCCGCTATGACTATACACGCTATTTCAACAGAAAGTACGGTCGTGATGGCAGGTTGGGCGACAAGAAATTCTACATCACTGAAATTGTGGGGACCAGGCACCTTCTGGCGGCGATATCATATGTGAACAGGCAGGCCCTTCACCACGGATTATGCTCGACCCCGTTTGGGTACAGGCATTGTTCTGCAAATGTGATTTTTGCAGAGGAACTGGGTAAGGCACCCGCTGCTGACCTTCTTTCATTGAGGTCCTACTATAACTATATTCCCAGGGACAAGATTGACCTCATGAAGGGATGCCGAATGAGCAGCGACGGCCAGCTTCTGAGGGAGGATGTCATAGACGTTAAATATGTCCAGGAACTTTATATGACTGCTCGAAACTTTCTTTTCTATATGAATCGTATCACCAATGACGATTGGAAGAGGGAGCAGGGTACTGACACTGATGCCGGTCCGATGGTGTCAATTGATACCATAGAACAGCATGTCACGCCCGATGAGATCAGGGAGATGCTGGTCAATGAGAATGGACGTGTCGACCGGAAGTGGATGACAGATATGGAATTATGCGCCCTCATAGACAAGGTGTACCTTCCTCGCCTGTATCCGGGACGCGAGAGTATATATCAGCTTTCCGACAGGGAAAGAACTAATCTGGGAAACCGTCTTCTTGTTGATTGCAAACGCCAGACATACCTTGTGAAGGTTCTCAATAAATACTTTACACGAGAGCAGCTTTGCCGCTGTCTCGTGATACGTTAGAACCAACGCTGATTTTAACCCAATCACTGACCGGTGTTGATGATGATCCGGATTTGGGCTGTCAGATGCTATTTCTCCGGCGTCTTCATTCCCAGAAGGTAGAATGCCGTGATTATTACGCCGGCAACTATGAATACACCGCTTTGACATAAAGTGTATTTCCAATTGAAGTCACCCTTGATAAGATGGAATATGGGGAATACGATTACGAATGTCAGGGTATAGATCAGTATTGACTTTGCCGCTTTTTTCTGGTCGGGGGAGAGTTTCATAGTGTTTTCGCTTTATGGGAATAAGCAAATATAGGAAAAACTCCAGGTCTTTGTCATGTTCTTTCAAGGATTTTTTCTTTGGCATGGCAGTCTGCCGCTCTATTTGAATGTTGCTGGCAGGATCAGAATGGCTTAGGCGTCGTTTTGGTGTCGCGAACTTAACTTTATTGCAGATTATTTGAGTTCGTGGTGGCATTTGGGTTGTTTTTGCCTGTTTCAGTGTCGCGAACTCAACTTTTGTGGCGGTTATTTAAGTTCGCAGCGTGTTTTTGCCCTTCTGTCGTATGGGAGTATTTAACTGAAAAAAGTTGACTCTTACAAAGAGTTAACGATGAACTTTAAACACACCACCAAAAGACAGCTGTACTATGATCAGGTAATTGAGATATACCAAAAGACAGGATACAGCGCCTACCAAATAGAAAAACTAGGCATTGTGCCGATTGAGAGGAAGGCAATCAGCAATTGGATTGCTAACTTTGTATCGGAGAACGGTAAAGTAACTCCACAGACACTTATGCGATCCCAAGAATCACAGACCAACGAGGAGCTGGAAGCTCTGAAGGCAAAGGTCGCTGACTTGGAGGAACAGCTGAGAGTCGAGAAACTGCGCAACCGCCTGAACGAGAAGATCATCGACATCGCAGAGGAGCGCTGGCACATCGACATAAGAAAAAAAGCTGGCACCAAGCAGTGAGAGACCTGCACGCGGAATCTGCCACCGAATGCCAGGTGGCAGAGCTCTGCGGGCTGTTTGGTGTAAGCAAGCAGGCTTACTATCAGTATGATGAGGACGCCGCTCATGCCAAGGCTGCGCGAGAGGAGTTCGCCCTCCAGTACATCCGCGACATCCGCAAGGAGGACCCAGGCATCGGCGGCATGAAGCTGTGGTACATGTACCAGCGTGACTTCCGCTTTGACAATCCGATCGGCCGCGACCGCTTCTGCCGCATCATGGACGAGAACAATCTCAAGGTGCGACTTCGCATCAGGAAGCCACGTACGACTGACTCCACACATGGCCTCCCGACCTATCCCAACCTCATCAAGGAGTATATACCTACGGCAGCTAACCAGCTGTGGGTGAGCGACATCACTTATATAGTGATAATGGACGATGACTTTCATTACCTCTTCTGCTACCTGTCAATGATACTGGATGCATACACTGAAGAGATAGTCGGCTGGAGTGTCGGGCCGACACTCGACACAGAGTATCCCATAGAGGCGCTGAGGATGGCATTGAAACGTATAGAAGGCAAGGATGTCAATCTCGTACACCACTCTGACCGTGGCTGCCAGTATGCGAGCAGGGAGTATGTCAACACGTTGCGTCAGCATGGCATACGAGTCAGCATGACCGAGTCCGGCGACCCGAAGGACAACGCCCAGGCCGAGCGCATCAACAACACGATGAAGAATGAACTTCTCAAGGACAAGGTCTTCAGGAGCATCGGCGAGGTCATCGCCGCAGTAGCCTTGGCAGTGGACTTCTACAACAACCGAAGGCCACACATGAGCATCGGCATGATGACGCCGTCAGAAGCAGCCGAGTCAACCGGAGACAGGGATATGAGATGGACGAGCTACAGGCACATGGCAATAAAATCCAGGGATAACTTATATATCACTGAAAACTCTTTACCTTTGCCAGCATGTCAGGGGTCTCCTTCCGGCCTACGGTCTCCAGTCAACCCCTGACAGTGATAAGACTCGGATGGTAAACCCATCTCAGTGATAAAGACTAAAAGTCAACTTATACCAGTAATAATCTATAAACCCGAGTCAACCAAAATCAGGAAAATACAGGGTGTTGCGAACTTAACTTTTGGGTCGTTTTCTTGAGTTCGCAGCGAGTTGTAGCTTTTGCGCCGCAGTTTCCCTTTCGCGGACTTAAGTTTTCTTCGGATTATTTGAGTTCGGGTCAGGAATTCCTGAGAGGTGTTGACGGGGTAGATCGGTCAGGGAGGCACCGCTGCCGGAATGTGGTATCTCCGGCAGCTGAAGATCAAGCGCTGCGGCGGGGGTAAATGAAAGAGGCCGACCCCGAAAGGGACGGCCTCTTCTGTATGCTGAGAATTCGATTAGATAGCGAAAGGATTCTCGCCTGGGTAGAGCTGACCTGCTGGGAGAGGAGTGTTGATGTCCTCAACGCCGAGCATCTTAAGAGCCTCGAAGAGCACCTTACCGCAATGATCGAATGCGTAAGCACCGTGGTGAGGGAAGTGCTTGCCAACGAGGACGTGGCGGTAGAAGCGTGCGAAGCCTGGGATAGCGTGGATACCGATACCACCGAATGAGCATGGATCAACATCGAGGAACTCGCCCTGAGCGATGTAAGAAACGAGCTTAGAGTCTGAGTTAGACTGGAGACGGAACATGGTTGACTTGCCAGGCTTGATCTGACCCTCGAGAGTACCCTTGGTGATATCTGGGCTCATGAGACGAGCCTGGATGAGCTGGTACTTGATCTTGCAGTCCTTCATGCACTGTGAGCAGGTGTTACCGCAGTGGAAGCCCATGTAGAGGTCCTTGAGGTCTGCGCCTGCGAGGCATGCACCTTCAGGGATTACGTCAGCAGGAACTGAGTTGTTGATGTCGAGGAGGGTAGCTGGCTTCTCGGTTGCGAGCTCTGCCATGTACTCAGAGAGTGCACCGTAGAGGTCAACCTCGCAAGCTACAGGAATACCACGACCAGTGAGGCGTGAGTTTACGTAGCAAGGCTCGAACTCGAAGATAGGCTGCCATGCTGGCCAGCACTTGTTAGCGAATACGGCGTACTTTGAGCCACCCTTCTGGTTGTTGTACCAGTCCATGAGGGTAACCTCGAGCTGAGCCATCTTGCGGATGATCTCAGGATATGTATTACGCTGAGGACCGAGCTCCTTCTCCATGTCCTTAGCTACAGCATCGATCTCAGCAGTCTTGCATGCAGTCTCGTCGAATGCCTTCTTGAGGTCGAGCTCAGAGTTCTCCTGAACCTCGATTCCGAGATCGTACATAGGCTGGATAGGTGCGTTGCAGGCGAGGAAGTCCCAAGGACGTGGACCGAAGCCGATAACCTTGAGGTTCTTCACGCCGATAACGACGCGTGCGATGTTGCGGAAGTCTGCGAGCTCCTTGACAGCCTCTGCAGGAGTTACGTTAGGATACTCAGGGATGTATACCTTGAGACGACGGAGACCTACGCTGTAAGAGAAGTTGAGGACACCGCAGAGAGCGTCACCACGATCGTTAGCGAGGTTAGCCTTGCCTTCCTCCTTTGCAGCGAGTACCATTGCTGGACCGCCGAACTTCTGGATGAACAAAGTAGTAGGACCCTCAGGACCGAAGTTTCCGAGGAACATGCAGACAGCGTTGATTCCGTTCTCCTTAGCCCAATCGAGAGCCTTGTAGGTGTCAACGTCGTTTTCGATTGTAACAGGACAATCGTATACTTCTGGGAGACCTGCTGCCTTTACCTCTGCCATGATGGCAGCGAGACGAGCCTGTGTAAGTGTGATAGGGAAGCAGTCGCGGCTAACGCCTACGATACCGAGCTTCACGGTAGGTTGATTGATCATATAAGTGTATATTAAAGTTAATGCGTATGGTATTCCACAAATATAGTGAATTCTTATTGTTTTACTCCTCAGTTTTGCGTAAAAAATTTATTATTTCTTCAGTGGAGCATGCGACTGAGTCGAAAAGCTTGTACATGAGCTCCGGTTCCTGGCGTTCAGGAATCAGGACTATGACTTTCTTGCCGCGTCCGGCGAACCATCCGGCCTCTGTGTGTGCGGACCTGCCGCAGGGGAGTACGAGCACGCATGCGTCGCAGCTCTCCATCGCTTTGAGGTCATTGCCGAACTGGCGTACTGAGCGTGGGTGTTCAAGCTTTTCTCTGTATTGCTGAGGAGTCCATTCAAGCCAGTCTTCGCCGACATACTGCCACTTGAATGGTTCTTCGCCGTCGCCCGGATTGCGGAAGTCATATACGTCGAAACCTGCATTGCGAAGGGTCTCCACGACTGCCGTGTAGTGCTGGTTGCGCCAGCTGCTTGCTACATAGATTCTCATTTCAGGTCTATTATGTCCGTGTGAAAGCGAATGTTTGTGTTATTCTTTGCCAAATATAAGTTTTTTTACAAACTCTTGTCTTTTTTTGCTTAATTTGTGACAGATATGCCGACACATTTATTAGCATCCTTTCTCCTGTCCATCTTTGCAGTTGGCTATACTCCCGGACCAGCCAATCTGTATGCGCTCTCGTGTGCACTGCGTCACGGACGAAAGAAGTCCATGCCCATGTGGCTGGGTATGTTATGCGGATTCAGTGTCATGGCCCTCATCGCCAGCACTCTTTCCCACTATGTCGGCCTCGCCCTCGGAGATTATATAGTCTACCTGAAATATGTTGGAGCTGCGTATCTCGTGTACCTGGCATGGGTCATCTTCCATGCAGAAGTCAAAGAAAACGGTGAGGACTCATCATGTTCCTTCGCGTCCGGCTTCATCGTGCAGTTCACCAATGCTAAGATGATCATCTACGAGCTGACTGTCTACTCCACTTTCGTCCTTCCGTATTCCGACAAGCTCATCGATCTCTATAAGGTCGCAGCATGGCTGTTGATGGCAGGACCTCTTGCAAACCTTGCGTGGCTTATGGCAGGCTCTGTGCTCAAACCGCTTTTCACCAACCACAGGAAGGCCGTCGATACTGTAATGGCAGCGGTTATCCTGCTTTGTGCAATCGCGATTGCACTATATTGATGGTGAGAATCACCTCATTCTAAGCCATTTCAAGCAGACCAAACAGATTATCGTCGATTTTCTTTGATAATTCAGCATTCTTTCTGTATTGTCCAACGAAATTGGACAAGCTCGCTATAGCTTTGCGTCATAATCAAAAACGCAAAGGACTATGAGCATCAAGATTTCTCGTTCACAGATTTCCAGAGACTGGGACAATCTGACCAAATGGGTCGTCAATACCTACCGTAATATAGAAGTATGGGACTATGCCTATTGCTTCGGCGAAGATCCTGTACGTCTCATAGGTCATACAGACCGTCCCGTATGGGACAGGCGTCGTTAGTTCAACCACAAGACGGATTTCATCATGGAAAGAAAAGACAACAGAAAGAAGTCGCACGACGAAGCCGTCGTCTGCGAGATGGCATTCTGGATGGGGAAGAGGACGGACACGGAAAGCCTTTCCGAGAGCCTCCGGGAAACCTCCGAGGAGGTGGGATGCTTCTCGTTCTGATTCCACACAGACCGGCATCCTTCAGCCGGCCTATCTGTTCATCTGACTCAGGATCTCAGCTATGGCTGCGTCAAGCTGCGGATCCTTTCCCTCCAGACGGTCCTTGAAGGTGTTTTTCACGTAGATGTCAGGAGTCACGCCAATGTGCTCGAGGTCTTCGCCGTTCACATTGTAGCAGCCCCATGCCGGCATCCTGCATGTAGAACCGTCGATGAGCCTTACCGAAGATGTGAAGATTATCCATCTGTAAGTTTCCGTACCCACGAGCTTTGCTATTCCGAGAGTCTTGATACCGTTGGAAGTGACCTCTGCATCAGAGAGGCTATGCTCGTTCACGAGCACGACGATAGGCTTTCCTGCTGGCACCACATTAGGGTGCGTAGTCTTAGGGAAATCCCTGAATGACCACTGGAAATGCTCCTGCTGACGGAGGAAATCGATTACTTCCTTATGGACGTTTCCTCCATTGTTGTATCGGAGGTCCAGGATGATAGCTTCCTTATCGTCAGCATATGTGTGCATGTCGAGCAGGAAGTTGTTGAGATCTTCGTCTCCCATAGCCTGCATATGGAGGTAAGCGACCTTGCCGTCAGTCTTCCTCTCGACCATCTCGCGCCTCTGGTCCTCCCACTCGCGGTATTCGAGGCTGCGGATTGCAGACGGGCCGGTGGTGTGGATCTTCACGTCGTTCTCCTTTCCTCCACGACGGAAGGTGAGCTTCACTTCGTCCATAGGGACGCTGCTGCTGAAGTATGATTCCCTGTTCATGGATGCATCGACCTTAACCCCGTTCACTGCCACGAGTACGTCGTTCTTCCTGATATCGATGCCGTATTTGTCGGCAGGGGAGTCTGGGATGATCCTATCGACCTTGTACGGGTCGTCAGTTGAGAACACGATGCCTGTGAGGTAGCTGCGCATCTTGGTTTCGGTCTTCTCCTCTGAACCAGTGGATGAGAATCCGAGGTGAGAGGAATTGAGCTCTCCGAGCATGTCTGCAAGGAGGGTACGCAGATTGTCACGTGTCCTGACATACGGGAGAAGAGTTGCGTAGTAGTCTCGCACGGCTTTCCAGTCAGCGCCGTGGAAATTCACGTCATAGTAGTTCTGGTCAAGAGCACCCCAACATTCATAGAACATCTCCGAGAACTCGTCGGAGAGAACTTTCTCGACGTTTTTACTTACTTCTATCTTGCTTGCGCTAAGCGAATTAGGGTCAATCTTATAAAGTGATCCTCCTCCTATTGCGAAGAGCTCATCATCTGAAGAGAAGAATCCGCCGCCGTTGAACTCCTTGATGCGCTTAGGCTTTGCTTCAGAGTCCTTGAGGTCAAGTGCGAAAGCCGACCTCTGACCGCTAGCATACGAGTTGTAGAGAAGGAGCTCCTTGTCCTTGGCAGCAAAGACAAAGAGTCCGCTCTGAGAGCCTTCATTGTCAACTCTCTTCATTCGACGGAAGATGTTGCTGAAGTCTATCTTCAGCTCTTCCTTCTTGTCACCAGCTGTGTCTTCGGACTCCTTCTTTCCCTTTTCTACCTTGGCACTCTTCTTAGAGTTCTTGCCTGTGTCCTTAGTCTCAGCCTCGTCCTTCTTATCGTCTTCGAAAAGCTTGTCATACTTGTCGGACTTGAACGCGCTGTCATATTTCTGGAGCGGAAGCTTGTAGAGATAGCTGGCTCCACCTCGAGGGAAGGTCGTCGCGGTAAGGTTTGCGAGCAGATACATGTACTTTCCGTCAGGCGAGAACACCATTCCACCCTCCGACGATGCCGATGAAGTCATGTTGGTGAGCTTCTTGTCCTTGAACGAATAGAGGTAGATGTCACTCTCGAACCTGTCCATCGCCTCGAATGCGAGATAGCTGTCGTCAGCAGAGAAGCTGATGTCATAGCTCTGGTATGACCAGAACTCTGCCTCTGCGACCTCGAATACGTTGCCGCTCTCCATTTCGCATACCTTCACCGAATTGTTTCCGTCGATGAATGCGAGCTTGTCGTGCCTGTTGGATACGCTGAGACCCTTTATTATGGTCATAGGCTCATACACTGAACTCTCCTTCGAAGAGCCGTCTCCGGCGATCTTGTAGAGATTTATGTAGCCTTTGTTGGTCCTGGTATAATAGATTGTCTTGTTGTCCTTGCTCCATTCTGCCTCGTTCACCCTTTCGTTCGCCGGTGTGCTGAGCTTGGTGAGATACTCGCACTTTGCGTCAGCGACATAGAGCTCACCCCTGATCACGAGTGCGAACTTCTTGCCGTCCGGAGATATTGACGCGTAGCTTGGCTTCTGGTCGGCAAATGACCTCTTGACGGTCACTCCGCCGGATGCGACGCTGATTTCAGGCACGCTGGTCTTTCCCGTCCTGAGATCGAGCACGTTGATCTGATATTCCCTGAGGAAGACCATTGACGATCCGTCTGCTGCGATGGAAGGATACTGGATTGACTTGTCGAAGGTCGTGAGCTGCTGCGGCTTTCCACCCTTTACATATTTGACTACGTTTGACTCCTGGTTGTATTCGTCACTCACGTAGTAGATGTTGCCTGACTTGTCGACCATTGGCCAGGTGTCCTTGCCTATGTAGTCTGTAAGTTCCGTGTATTCCTTCTTCTTGGGATTCCATGACTTGATATTTGGATTGTGGTCTCCGACATATCTCTTCCTGGTAGGGAAGCTGATGCTTTCCATGGACTCATTGAAGAGGAATTCGCCTGTCTTCGGGTTTTCGACGAGGTTCACGACGGTGTTGAAGAAGCCATCGAACATCAGTGATGGCGTGCCGCCGCTCACGGCAACCCTGTATGTGGTCTTCCTGGCACTGCCTCTGGTCGATTCGAAATAGATGTACTTCGAGTCTGCTGACCATGAAACAGGAATGTCGCCTGCCTCGTGGTATGTAAGCTGTCGGGCCTGACCGCCAACTGCCGGTACTACGTAGACGTCGTTGTTGCCCTGTATGTCTGATGAGAATGCAATCCATTTCCCGTCAGGTGAGACAATGGGGTGTCCTTCGTTACCTCCGAGCGATATGAAGGTCGACGCAAGTCCACCTTCGACAGGTACGGAACAGATGTCACCGTCGTATGAGAAATATATTCTGCTGCCGTCTGGGGAGAGTGACGGGTTGTATGCGAAACGGATTGTTTCACCGGAAGCGAGAGAGCCGAAGCAAAGAAGGGCTGTCGCTGCGAGGAGTGCTTTTTTCATGGAATGCCAATTTTGTACAAATATATGAATTATACGCGATTGCTGAAACCCAATGTGCCTCTGAAGCCCCTCCGTTGAGCTTCCGTGTACGGACCTTGTTGTCGTCCATGCTTCGGTTTTGTTACATACAATAGCAAAATCGTGCTGATTATGATTCATATTTTGATGATTCTAATCCAAAATTTGTCATCCCTTTACCTGTAAACGGAGTAAATTTGCAATATAAAACAAGTAACCAAATACAATCACAATACAATTATGTACACTAAATTCACCAAACTTTCAGTAGCTGCCCTTGCGCTGACCTTCGCTGTCGCTGCATCAGCACAGCCTCGCCGCGCTCCGGAAGTTATGCCTAATTTTGCACCTACCCCAGCGTCAGTGCAGAATGTAACTCACCCTACCTTGGATGAATATTTCACTCCAGTCTATCCTGCCACCAAGTCAAAGAAGCCTGTAGTGGTTGCTCCCGCAACTCCAGACAAGGACGGCTTCATCCGCAGGTGGACTCTCCTCGAGCCTATCGACAAGCTTGAGCTCAGGAGCAACGACATGTTCACCGACAGCTGGCTCCGCGAGGAGTTCGCTACCGAGCATTTCCCTGGCCAGTGGACTATCGTCCCTACCGATGGCCAGAAGGTGAAGCTCGACAAGAAGACCACCCGTACATGGCACTGCCTCGACAGCAAGCGCTGGAACGTCAAGCTCTACCGCTTCGCCACCGGTCTCGGACTCCGTCCAACCGAGGGCAAGTATTTTGCCGTCACTGTCATCGAGTGTGACAAGGATATGACTGTCCGCATGGCAGTCGGCTCCAACTCAGGTTCTATGTGGTGGGTTAACGGTGAGGAGGCTCTCCTTCTTGCAAACGACCGCCGTATGGTTGTTGACGATGTGGTTTCAAAGAAGATCACTCTTCACGCTGGTAAGAACATCGTTCGCGGTGTCGTTATCAACGGCCCTGGCATGTCTGACTTCTGCGTCCGTTTCCTCGACGAGAAGGGCAAGCCTGTAACCAATCTCAAAGTGTCTAACCAGTAATCGCCAGTAAATTATGAAGACAAGATTCATTTTGGCAGCAGCCATGATTGCCGGCCTCTCAATTTCTGCCAATGCACAGATCACCGGCGATATCTATGTACACGACCCATCAACCATCGTGAAATGCGACGGTAAGTACTATACATTCGGTACCGGAAGCGGTGGAAGCTGGTCAGAGGATGGTTACACCTGGCACACCGGTGCAGTCCGTATCGGTGGCGGTGTGGCACCGGACGTGATCAAGATCGGTGACCGCTATCTCGTATCATACTCATCTACCTTCCCTGAGACTGACGGTAAGACCAAGGGTAACATCATCAACATGTGGACCAAGACCCTTGACCATACCTC
>JAGHUQ010000015.1 GCA_018064725.1 Candidatus Cryptobacteroides caccocaballi | reverse complement strand
CGCCTTGGCAACGAGGAGCCTAAGAGGTTCAAGTACAAGAAACTTATGGAATAATAGAAGAGAGGGCTGTGCAACAGCCCTCTCTTTTTATCTAGATGACTCCGGAGCCTGTCATTTCGTCGTCAGCCGTATACCATACGGCGAACTGACCGGGGGTGATGCCCCTCTGAGGCGTGTCGAAGATGATGTACAGACCGTTCTCCCTGCGGATGAGGGTGGCCTCCTGAAGAGGCTGGCGGTAACGGATGCGGACGCGTTGGCGGCGGATCTCTCCAATCCTCATCTCAAGGTCCTCGCGTATCCAGTGTATCTCCTCCGGGGCGACGCGGAGCACGCTGCGTGAGAGGCCCTTGTGCCTGTGGCCTTCACCGACATAGATTATGTTGTTCTCGATGTCCGTCTCAATGACGAATATGGAGTCCTGATGGCCGCCGATGTTGAGGCCCTTGCGCTGTCCTATGGTGTAGAACTGGGCTCCGACATGCTCTCCGACTATCTTCCCGAAAGGATTCTCCTTGTATCTGGTCTTCCTGACATGCTTCTTCCCACTTCGGTAGGTCTCCGTCTCGAACTTTATCGATCCATGGCGCACCGGCATCGAGAGCCTCAGCCAGTCCTCGTCGGAAAGCTGCGCCATCTTTTCCTGGTCCCAGTCGTTGATGATGCCCGGGTCGGTCACCATACCCTTGTCCTCGGAGATGTAGCTGGTGACCATGTTCACTTCCCCTGCGCCATCCTTCAGAAGGCCCTGGAGGGTTTCTTTAAGCCAGGCGTACTGCTCCGAGGCCTCGTAGAACGGGTCGAATACCTCGACTACGTTTCCTGTCACGGACTTGAGCTGCTGCTGGAGGAATGTCGGCAAATCAACCTTTCCTACGAAACATATTCCCTGTGAGTCCTTTTTCTCTGCTGACGGCAGATCTGCTTCCTTTGCAATTCTTCTTACTTCCGGCTTGATGATGTCCCCTATAGGGAACATCGCCTTGGAGAGCTGCTCCTGGGTGAGCTGGCAGAGGAAATAGCTCTGGTCCTTGTTGGGGTCGCTTCCTGCGAGTATCCTGTAAACCGGCTTGCCGTCCTTTCCCATTATCTCATTGCCGTCGGCGTCAAGTGCGGTCTCCTTGCGGCAGTAATGTCCGGTCGCAACCATTTCCGCACCAAGTTTCTCTGCGGTCTTGAGAAAGGCGTCGAACTTTATCTCCCTGTTGCAGAGAACGTCCGGGTTCGGAGTCCTGCCCTTTGAATATTCGTCAAACATATAGTCTACCACCCTCTGGCGGTACTCTTTGCTTAGATCCACGAAATAGAACGGTATTCCTATCTTGCGGGCTACGAGCTCAGCGACGAAGCGGTCCTCCTCCCATTCGCAGTCACCGTGTAGGGTTCCGGTGGTGTCATGCCAGTTCTGCATGAAAAGAGCGAAGACATCGTATCCTGCCTGCTTGAGCAGCAGGGCAGCGACGCTGGAGTCCACGCCTCCGGACAGACCTATGCAAACTTTCATTGACTTTTGGATATTATGTTTAACTTTGTTAGGCATGCAGACATGCAAAGATAACACTAATTGACCGCCAATGACAAACAAAGAGTTAAAAATCTCCTATCAGGAGTTTGGATCAATCGAAGAGCTTCCACAGGAAGACAAGGAACTTGCACAGAAAGCTGTGGATGCAACCAGATTTTCATATGCGCCATATTCCAAGTTCGACGTAGGTGCAGCCCTGCTTCTCTCGGACGGACGCGTGTTCACCGGAGCCAATCAGGAGAATGCCGCGTATCCTTCTGGACTCTGTGCTGAGAGGACTACCATGTTCTATGCCCATGCCCATGCGGACGGTGCTTATTTCAGCAAGATTGCTGTTGCTGCAAGTCAGGGCGGCGTGCTGCTCGATTCTCCTGCATCCCCATGCGGGGACTGCCGTCAGGTAATGGCTGAGTTCCAGACCAAGTCCGGACATCCGCTTGAGATTCTGCTCGTCGGTAAGAAGAAGGTCCTCAAATTCGAAAGAGTGGAGTGCATTCTTCCATTTATTTTTGACAGTCTCTAAAAATTACATAAATTTGCATCGGGGTAAGTCTTACACGACCAGCTCCCTCTGAATTCCCCCAGGGTCGGAAGGCAGCAAGGGTAGGAGGTCGTAGCGGTGCGATGTAATCAGCTTACCCTTTTTCTTTGCGGAAATAGCTCAGTTGGCAGAGCGTTGGCTTCCCAAGCCGAAGGTCGCGGGTTCGAAACCCGTTTTCCGCTCCATGACCGGCGGCGTGTCTTCCAGACTGCCTTCCGGTCATTTACTTTGGATATTCAAACAGTTATCATGAAACGTATAATCACAGTCGTAGTTGCCGCAGCGTCCCTGCTTATTGCAGCGTCATGCTCTGGCATCAAGTATGAGACCGTCGCAGGCGACCCTCTCAACACGAAGATCTATACTCTCGACAACGGACTCGAGGTGTATATGACGGTAAACAAGGAGACTCCACGCATCCAGACCTACATCGCGGTGAAGGTCGGTGCAAAGAACGATCCTCTCGAGACCACCGGTCTCGCACATTATTTCGAGCATCTCATGTTCAAGGGAACGGAGCAGTTCGGTACTTCAGATTATGCCGCGGAAAAGCCTCTCCTCGATGAGATCGAGGCCCTCTTCGAGACTTACCGTCAGACCGTGGACCCGGCACAGCGCGAGGCTATCTACCACAAGATCGACTCCGTGAGCTACCTTGCTTCGCAGATCGCCATCCCTAACGAGTATGACAAGCTCATGGCCCTCATCGGTGCTGACGGAACCAATGCTTGGACATCCCATGACGAGACTGTCTATACCGAGGATATTCCTTCAAACCAGATCGACAACTGGGCTCGTATCCAGTCGGACCGTTTCATGCACCCGGTGCTCCGTGGTTTCCATACCGAGCTTGAGACCATCTATGAGGAGAAGAACATGTCCCTTACCCAGGACAGCCGCAAGGTATGGCAGGCTCTCGACAATGCTCTCTATCCTCACCATCCTTATGGAATACATGACGTGCTTGGTTTCCAGGACCATCTCAAGAATCCTTCAATCACCAATGTCAAGAAGTACCATGACACCTACTATGTCCCTAACAACATCCGTATCTGTCTTTCCGGTGACTTCGATCCTGACGAGATGGTGAAGACCATCGAGAAGTACTTCGGCGAGTGGAAGCCAAATCCGAATATCCCTGCTCTCCAGTTCGAGAAGGAGAGCCCAATCACCAGCCCTATCGTACGCGATGTCTATGGCCTCGAGTCTGAGAACGTTGCGCTCGGATGGCGTCTTCCTGCAGCTACCGATCTCAGGAACACTGCCGTAGCTGAAATTGCCGGCTCAATCCTTTCCAATGGTCAGGCCGGTCTCATGGACCTCGACCTCAATCAGCAGCAGAAGGTGCTCTCCGCTTATGCCGGAACCCAGATTCAGCCGGATTGTTCAAGCTTCATCGCGATGGGTAACCCTAAGGCAGGACAGTCCCTCGAGGAGCTCAGTTCACTTCTTCTCGAAGAGGTCGCGAAGCTTCGTTCAGGCGATTTCAGCGAGGCTCTCATAGAGGCTACCATCAACAATATCAAGCTTTCCAAGATGAAGGAGCTCGAGGACAACGAGTCCCGTGCGCAGCTCTATATCGATGCCTTCATCAACGGTATCAGCTGGTCTGATGCATGCAAGGATATCGAGCGTTATTCCGCTGTGACCAAGGATGACGTGATTGCGTGGGCTGACGAATTCCTCCGCGATGACAACTATGTCGTAATCTATAAGAGGATGGGCGAGGACAAGGATGTCCAGAAGATCTCGGCTCCAGCCATCACTCCTATCGCAACAAACCGCGACAAGCAGAGTGCATTCCTTGTGGAGATGACCAACTCTCAGGTGAAGCCTATCGAACCTGTGTTCGTGGATTTCAGCAAGGATATGGGCCAGTTCGCTGCTGCGGAAGGCGTGAACGTGCTCTATAAGAAGAATACGATCAATGATATTGCCAGCGTGTCATTTGTCTTCAACACCGGTTCTGAGAATGATCCTGCCCTCGGTCTTGCTTCCGATTACATCGACTACCTCGGTACTGAGGATATGAGTGCTGAGCAGATTGCGACCAGGATGTATGAACTGGCATGCAGCTACAGCGTGCGTGTAGGTTCGAGTGAGACAACCATCAGCGTCAGCGGTCTCAATGAGAACGTCCCTGAGGCTGTCAAGATCGTCGAGAACCTCCTCTTCAAAGCCAAGGCTGACGAGAACATCCTCGCTGCGCTCAAGGCTGATGCCCTCAAGTCAAGGGCTGACCGCAAGCTCAATCAGCGTGCCTGCTACAATGCTCTCACCAACTATGTCGTATATGGTGGAGAGTACATTGACAAGGTGACCCTCAGCAACGCTCAGCTTGCGTCGCTCAAGTCTGAGGATCTTCTTTCGAAGTTCTCCCAGCTCTATACAAATGCTCATGAGGTCCTCTATTATGGTCCTGCATCAGAATCAGAAGCTAAGGCTCTCATCACTGACAGTCATTTGATGAATGCTGACCTTACTCCGCTTCAGAAGTCTTATCCGACCCTTAAGCAGAATGCCGGAAACTCTGTCGTCATGGCTCAGTATGATGCTAAGCAGATCTACTATATACAGTATTCCAACAGGGGAGAGAAGTTCATGGCACCGGAGGCAGCAGCAATCAACCTCTACAATGAGTACTTCGGTGGCGGCATGAATACAGTGGTGTTCCAGGAGATGCGCGAGGCCCGTGGTCTTGCCTATTCGGCATGGGCACGCCTCTATCAGCCAAGCTTCCTCAAGAGTGACTACTACTATATGGCATTCATCGCGACCCAGAACGACAAGATGCGAATCGCCATCGAGGCATTCGACGACATCATCAACCAGATGCCGGAGTCTGAGTCTTCGTTCGCAATTGCCAAGGAGGCCATCATCTCACGTATGCGTACCGACAGGACCGTCGGTGCTGCCGTGCTCAGCGCATATCGCAGCTGCCGTGAACTCGGACTCGACGAGCCTCTTGACAGGCAGGTGTTCCAGGCACTTCAGGGCATGACTCTCCAGGATGTGGTGGCTACTCAGCAGAAGTGGGTCAAGGGTCGTGACTACACCTACGCAATCCTCGGTGATATCAAGGATCTCGACGTGGCATACCTCAAGACTCTCGGTGACGTTAAGATCGTCAGCCTCGAGGATATCTTCGGATATTAGGAACGACTTGCCGAAAGACCGGCGAGATAGCCGGTCGAGAAGGCAATATGAAGATTATAGCCGCCGGTGTCGGCGTCAAGGTCAAGGACTTCGCCTGCAAGGTGGAGTCCTTTTCTTTTCTTGGATTCGAGAGTCTTTTGATTGACTTCATCGAGACTGACACCACCGGCGGTGATGACACAACGCTCGTATCCGACATTGCCGGCTATGTCTATCTTCCAGTTCTTGAGTGCCTTTGCCAGTCTCTTGTGGTCTATCTCGGGATTTCCTGCCATGAACATAGGGATTACTTCCATCGGCAGCACCTTTCCAAGAAGCACACTGAAAAGTGTCTTGGATGGCTTTCCTTCGCTACGCTTGTCCTTGCAGACCTCATCCCAGAGTTTCTGTATCCTTCTGTCGAGATCTGACTCTTCAACTGCAGGTTTGAGGTCGATGACTGCCTGGACCTTAGAGCCGTTGAGAAGCGCCTTGACACACTTTCTGCTGACCTTGAATCCTATAGGCCCCTCGATACCACCGTTGGTGAAGTCCAGGTCGCCGAATTCTTCCTGTGAGAGATTTCCGTCTATGATCGTGCTGAGACCTACGTTCTTGAGTGAAATCCATTCTGTAAACCGGTAGTCCTTTGGCGTAATTGCAGTCAGGCTTGGAAATCGGGGAGTAAGTTTGTGACCGAAAGATTCTGCCCAACCGTATCCGTCTCCTGTGGATCCTGTCTTGGGGTAGGAGAGACCACCCGTGGTTATTATGAGCTTGCGGCAGTGCCATGAAGATCCGTCTCCGCAGTTGACGATGAACCCCTCTTCAAGATTGTCGTCAATCACGTTCGTGACGGTACATTCACAAATGATCTTCGCACCAGCATGGCTGGCGGCATATACCAGGCTGTCAACGACGTCGGAAGCCAGGTGCGAGCTTGGGAATGCTCGATCTCCTCTTTCTACCACGCAGGACATGCCCTGTTCCTCGAAGAACGATATTAGCCTCTCCGGAGTAAGGTTCTGGAAAGAAGGACGCAGGAAATTCGCCTTTGGATGTACGTGTTCCTGAAAGTCATTCCACTCCTTGACGTTTGTGAAGTTGCACCTGCCTTTCCCGGTAATCATGATCTTTCTACCCGGACGTGGCATCTTTTCCAGTACTACGACATCTTCTCCGCACGATGCAGCACCGTAGGCTGCCATCAGGCCGGCCGCTCCGGCTCCAATAACAATAATTCCTGCTTCTTTCATATCACGGCAAATATCTGAAAAAAATAACATATATTTGCAGCGCGCTTCCAAAAACGCATCAGCCACTTTAGCTTAGTCGGTAGAGCATCGCATTCGTAACGCGAAGGTCGTGGGTTCGATTCCCATAGGTGGCTCTGATATGAAATACTTCAGACTTATAATGCCGCTAATCGCGGCTTTCTTTTTTTTCGCATGTTCTGCTCCGGAAGCTCGACATCTGTCGGATTCTGCGCGCTATTTCAGTGTCACTGACGGACCTGCTGGCGTTGTCGTGAGGATTTCATCTCCGTTTGACGGTACTACGGATTCTCTCGTGGTGAGCGACCCGATGAAGAGCATTGTGTGCATGTCTACCACCATGGTGGCAGCTTTTGAGCAGCTTGGACGAACTGATGTCGTGACCGGGGTCTCAGGAAAGAATTATGTCACGGATCCAAGAATTTCGGAAAATCCATATGTTGCAGAAGTCGGATTTGACTCTGCCCTTGACTATGAGACCATGCTTTCGCTGAATCCGGACCTTGTGCTTGCTTATGCCGTATCTTCCGTTGAGCCACCTTATGTCCAGAAGCTTCGCTCGCTGGGAGTGAAAGTTCTGATGGTCTATGATAATTTCGAGTCTCATCCTCTCGCGCGTGCAGAATATATAAGGTTATGCGCAGCCCTGACTGCAGAAAGGGATAAGGCAGATTCCATATATGCCTCGGTCTCATCCTCATACTACAAAGCCATGGATGATGTCCGGAGCAACGATGTCAAGGTAATGATCAATGCCCCGTATGGCGATGCCTGGTATGTACCTGGTAAGGACAGCTATATGAGCAGGCTTGTCAGCGATGCCGGCGGAGTGCTGCTTGGCTCGGAAGACGGGCTTGAGTCCTCGCTTATCTCTCTTGAGACAGCGTACGGTTTTTCCAGGGAAGCTGATGTGTGGCTGAATCCGGGTATCGCAGACATCAAGGAGACGCTGATAGCCATGCACCCGCTTTTCATTGAGTTTTGCAGAGACGGGCTGAGGATATACAATAACACCCTCAGAAAGAATTCCGAGGGTGGTAATGACTTTTATGAAAGCGGCGCGATGCGTCCAGATCTTATCCTGAAGGATCTTATTTCGATATTCTCCGGCAACGCGTCGGATCTAGAATACCATATTGAAGTCGAATAGGCTTTCTCCGTCCATGTCCGCGCTGAGATGCCTGCTCTGCTTTTCCCTTTCGGTGAGCTCCATCATCTGCTGAAGCTCGATGGCAATATAGTCACCTATTCTCATGGACACGATCTTCGAGGCTTCGGAAATTGCCTTGCATATCATGTCTGCACAACCTTCGAGTATGGTGTCGAAAATGAGCTTGTCGTCCATCTTGAAAGAGCAGGTGAGAGCATTGTCATCCAAGCCTGCCTTCTCCTTCAGAGGGGTTGGTAGGATTGAAGTATGGTCGTGGCAAGAGCCTGTGGCGAGGTCATTCCCTACATAGAGCAGAACGCCGAATCCTATGCTGTCGTAATAGCGCCCGGCGAATTTCTCGCTGACACACTTTCCTGCCTTGCTGATCCTGGCGAACAGTACGGGAGCATAGCGATAAGCCGCCACATCGTCGGGAACGAAGAGGTCCTTGTTCTCTCTCTCCCAAGTAGTGTCCGGTCTGCAGTAGGTCGCCCCTGATGCCGTTCTTACGATTATGTTCATATCTGCTTCCTAAAAAAGACTTCCGGATCTTCCGTTACCGCCCCATTTCCCGCGGAGCTGGGCAGCGGCGTCATTCATCTGCTGCTCATTCAGCGGCCTAGTCCTTGCGGCTTTCTTCTCTGCTTCGTATTTTTCCTTGAGCAGTGCGAACTGTCTCTTCGTGTCAAGCGTGAAATCTCCGTTCGCGATCCATGCGAAATATGATGGCTCGCTCATATATACTTCACGGCAGGTCTTTCCCTTATGCTTGCCAAAGCTGATGCATGGTTCCTTGTCTGCATTCAGGACAATCCTTCCTGCATAGTCCACGACCTTCTGGTTCTCGGTGTAGTTCGCAAGCCAGTCGACATCGTTCTTGATCACTTCCTCAGGGTACTTGTCGAGCTGGCCCTTGAGCACAGCATATGTGGCGAGCGTGTCAGCTTCGGCTGCATGTGCGTTTTCGAAGTCGCCTCCGACATAGAAGTTGTACGCTGCCTTGAGATTTCTTGGCTCGTTCTTGTGGTAGATTACCTGCACGTCGACCATCTTCTTCTGGTGAAGGTCGATGTCGACGCCGATGCCTGGAACGGCGGCCCTTGCTCTTTCTATCTCCTCTGCAAGGAGAGGAAGGTCGAACTTTGCTGAGTTATATCCGGCAAGGTCGCTGTCTGATAGCCATTCGCAGACTTCGGGGAGTATCTCGAAGAAGCGTGGCTTGTCAGCGAGTTCCTCGTCGCTGATGCCGTGGACAGCCTGAGCTGACGGATTCATCAGCTTCTGACAGTTGTTGACATAGTCCCACGGACGTACACGCCAGGTCTTGATGCGCTGTTCTCCGCCTGGAAGTATCTTGACGAAGCTGAGCTCCGCGATGCAATCGGACGCAATGTTAAGACCGGTGCTCTCTATGTCAAAGAAGAGCAGCGGTCTCTTGAGGTTCAGTTCCATGGCCTACGACTAAGAGAACATGATTGGCATGATGATGCCGCAGAGCTTCTCGCTTTCTGCTTCATCCTCGGCTGGAACGATGAGGGCAGCGCGCTTGCTGTCTGCAAACTTCATCACGATCTCGTTGCATGACATGTTGCTGAGAATCTCGGCGAGGAAGGTTGACTTGAAGCCGATGGTGAGTTCCTCTCCGTCATACTGACATGCGACCTTCTCGTATGCTGCGATTGAGAATCCGAGGTCCTGAGCTGAAATCTCGAGTGAATTCTCCCTGAGGTCGAACTTGATCTGGTTCGAGGCCTTGTTCGAGCAGACTGCGATACGACGTACTGTGTTGAGGAACAGAGCGCGGTCGATCTTGAGGGTGTTGGCGTTGTTCTGCGGGATCACGTCGCGGTACTTAGGGTAGCGGCCTACGATCTGGCGGCAGATGACGAGAGTGTTGTCGAAGCTGAATGATGCGTTCTTGGCGTCGAATGCGACGGTCACTTCCTCTACATCCTTGCCGATGATAGCCCTGAGGATGGCAGCTGTCTTCTTGTGGAGGATGAATGAGGCTTTCTGCTCAGACTTCACGTCCTTGGTGGTATAGCAGATGAGCTTGTGCGCATCTGATGCCACGAGAGTGGTGGACTCGGTGTCGATGTCGAAGAAGATACCGTTCATGGTAGGACGGATCTCGTCGTCGGCAGTCGCGTATATGGTGCTTGAGATACCCTCGACAAGGGCTGCTGCAGGGAACTGTACGCTCACTGCCGTCTCGTCGGTACCTGTGATGTCAGGATAATCCTCTGCTGGGAAATATGGGAGTGTCGACTGACCGCTGGCCCAGATGCACTCGAATGAGCTGTCGCTTACGGTGTTGATGGTGAGCGGCTGGTCAGGAAGCTCCTTGAGGAGTTCGATAAGATGCTTTGCAGGGACGGCGATTCTACCTTCGGATGCAGAATTCTCTACATCGATGGTGGTCTTGAGGGTGAGCTCGGTATCCGAGGCCGTGATCTCGAGCTTGCCGTCAGCAAGCACGAAAAGGAAGTTCTCGAGAATCGGGTTCGACGACTTTGCCGGGATGGCCTTCGATACGGCCAGGGTGCCCTTGAGCAATTCGGAACTTGAAATAACCAGTTTCATAAGTATAGGATTTATTGATCAATAATCGGTGGTCTATATAGGTTACAAATATACAAAATCCGCATGAATGTTGTGGCATATATTTTGAAAAATCATCCGTAGCAAACCAAAAATTGAATGTTAAATATTTTCACTATGAAAAAGACCCTTATAGCAATGTTCGCATGCTCGGCTCTCATCGCCGGGCTTACCTCTTTCGGCGTAGCTAAAGCGGCTTACGCCACTGACCCTTCATCGGATATGGACGCACCTGCGGGCAATCCATACAGGACAGTTAATCTCAATCTTGAGGACTATCCTGACTTTACCTACGCGGCAGAGTCGGCTGTCGATGCCGTCGTATATGTCAAAGTGACTGTCACTGACAAGGTGGCATCCGCACCGAACTCCATATTTGATTTCTTCTTCGGCTACGAAGGCACTCCGCAGGAGCGTGAGCGTACCGGCAGCGGTTCAGGCGTGATCATCCGTGAGGACGGTTACATCGTGACCAACAACCATGTGATTGAGAATGCCAGCAAGATTGAGGTTACGCTCAACAACAACGAAACCTATACCGCGACTCTCGTAGGAACCGATCCTGCAACTGACGTCGCTCTTATCAAGATCGATGCGAACGGACTCCCTGTCGTACCGTTCGGCGACTCTGACGCTCTCAGGCTCGGCGAGTGGGTGATAGCAATCGGAAGCCCTTACGATCTCCGCTCTACCATCACTGCCGGAATCGTCAGCGCGAAGGGCCGTTCAATGCCGAATTACACCGGCGAATTCAAGATTGAATCATTCATCCAGACCGATGCTGCCGTAAATCCTGGAAACAGTGGCGGAGCCCTCGTCAACAAGGCCGGCCAGCTTGTCGGTATAAATACTGCAATTATCTCACAGACAGGTTCTTATGCTGGTTATTCGTTTGCGGTCCCTGTCAACATCGTGAAGAGGATAGTAGATGACCTCATCGATTTCGGTTCCGTGAAGAGAGCGATGCTCGGAATAACTATGCAAAATGTTGATAAAAAAATAGTTGACGAATTGAAACTTTCGTCTTCGAACGGAGTATATGTTTATGAGGTTTCAGCAGGTGGCGCAGCCGACAAGGCTGGTATCAAGAAGGGTGACGTACTCGTTGCGATCAATGGCGTGAAGGTGGTCGACGGTGCCTCGGTGCAGGCTCTTGTCAGCACATATCACCCAGGTGACAAGGCGACTGTAACTGTCATCAGGGATGGCAAATCCAAGGATGTGGAGGTTACCTTCCTCGCACAGTCTTCTGAGAATGGTGCCGTGGATGATGAGGGAGCTGTTGCATTCTATGGCTCCAAGATCAAGGAAGCCGACAAGGAGACCCTTGCAAAGTACGGAATCAAGCACGGCGTGGAGATCGTGTCAGTGGCTCCGGGCAAGGTTCAGGATGCCGGTGTGAGTGAGGGATTCATTATCTTGTACGTCAACAACAAGCCTGTAAGCAAGCCTCAGGACGTGACGGATATCGTCAAGAAGTCAGAGAGGGCTGTCTATGTCGAGGGTATCACACCTTCGGGTAAGGCTTCCTATTTCGGCTTCGCCAAATAGAAAGGAAAACGAACAAGATAAATGAGACAGCTAAAGATCACCAAGTCGATCACCAATCGAGAGAGCGCGTCCCTCGACAAGTATCTCCAGGAGATCGGCAGAGAAGAACTAATCACAGTTGAGGAAGAAGTCGAACTCGCCCAACGCATCCGCAAGGGCGATCAGGAGGCTCTGGAAAAACTCACAAGGGCGAACCTCAGGTTCGTGGTGTCTGTGGCAAAGCAGTACCAGAACCAGGGACTAAGCCTTCCGGACCTGATAAACGAGGGCAACCTCGGACTTATCAAGGCGGCTGAGAAATTCGATGAGACTCGTGGTTTCAAGTTCATATCATACGCGGTCTGGTGGATACGCCAGTCCATACTTCAGGCCCTTGCCGAGCAGTCGCGTATCGTGAGACTCCCCCTCAACCAGGTAGGCTCTCTCAACAAGATCAATAAGGCTCTCTCAAAGTTCGAGCAGGAGAACGAGCGTATGCCATCCAGCGAGGAACTCGCGGAGATGATAGACGTTCCGAAGGAAAAGATTTCTGACACCCTCAGGGTTTCAGGCCGTCATGTGTCCGTAGATGCTCCTTTCGTAGAGGGAGAGGACAACAGTCTTCTCGACGTGCTCGTGAACGATGATTCACCGAGCGCTGACAGGGGACTCGTGAACGAATCCCTGAACAGGGAAATCGAACGTGCGCTCTCCACTCTTGCACCTCGCGAAAGGGATATCGTCAAGTATTTCTTCGGAATAGGCTGTCAGGAAATGACCCTTGAGGAAATTGGCGAGAAATTCAACCTCACACGTGAACGCGTACGCCAGATCAAGGAAAAGGCGATACGCAGACTTAAACAGAACTCGAGAAGCAAGCTTCTCAAGAGCTACCTTGGCTAATCAATGACACCAGAAAATTTTATCATCGCAAAGGCTGCTGAAGCAGTCAAGGCACTTTATGGAGCGGACGTTGATACGTCCCTCCTTCAGGTACAGGTTACAAGAAAGGAATTCGAAGGGGATTACACACTTGTTGTGTTTCCCCTTCTGAAGGTTTCCCACGCGTCTCCGGACAATACAGGTAAGGCACTCGGCGACTATTTCGTCGCAAACTTTCCTGAGATTGCCGCATTCAATGTGGTGAAAGGCTTCCTTAACATTTCATTCTCCCAGGTCTATTGGAACAATGTCTTCGCGTCAATCGTGGCTGTCGAGGACTATGGACAGCATGAACCTACGGGAAAGACCATCATGGTGGAGTTCTCTTCACCTAACACAAACAAGCCGCTCCACCTCGGACACATCCGCAACAATCTCCTCGGCTGGTCAGTTTCTCAGCTGCTCGCTGCAAACGGCCATGACGTGATGAGAGTGAACCTTGTGAACGACCGCGGTATCCACATCTGCAAGTCCATGCTCGCATGGAAGAAGCTCGGTGGTGGAGAGACACCTGCCAGCTCTGGCAAGAAGGGTGACCACCTCGTCGGTGATTACTATGTGAAGTTCAACAATCTATATGTCGCTGAGGTCAAGGAACTCATGGCTAAGGGCATGAGCGAGGACGAAGCGAAGAAGGAGGCTCCAAGTCTCAAGGAGGCTCAGGACATGCTCTTCCGTTGGGAGAACAACGACCCTGAGGTACGTGCTCTCTGGGAGATGATGAACGGCTGGGTATACGAGGGCTTCGGCCAGACATACAAGAATCTCGGTATCAGCTTCGACAGGACATATTATGAGTCGCAGACCTACCTTTTCGGCAAGGCTCTCGTGCAGAAGGGTCTCGATATGGGCATCTTCGAGCGTCAGGCCGACAACTCCGTATGGTGCGACCTCACTTCTGATGGTCTCGACCGCAAGCTCCTTCTCCGTGGAGACGGAACTTCTGTGTACATGACCCAGGATCTCGGAACAGCAGAGCAGCGTTTTGCGGAATATAGCCTCGATGAGCATATCTATGTCGTCGGTAACGAGCAGAATTACCATTTCCAGGTACTCAAGCTTATCCTCGGCAAGCTCGGTTTCGATTGGGCGGACAGCATCTACCACCTCAGCTACGGCATGGTGGAGCTCCCGGAAGGCAAGATGAAGTCTCGCGAGGGAACCGTAGTGGATGCTGATGACCTCATGGAGCAGATGTACAATACCGCAAAGGAGACATCTCTCGAGCTCGGCAAGCTGGACGGTATGGATGAGAAGGAGCAGGACGAACTTTTCAGGATGCTCAGCCTCGGTGCGATGAAGTATTTCATCCTCAAGGTGGATCCTCGCAAGACCATGCTCTTCGATCCGAAGGAGAGTATCGACTTCAATGGTAACACCGGTCCGTTCATCCAGTATACCCATGCCCGTATTCAGTCAATCCTCCGCAAGGCAGCAGAGAAGGGCCTGAGCTTCGGTGCGGCTGATGTCTGCCCTGAATCGGCTCTCAGCGCAAAGGAGATCCGCATCATCAAGATCCTCAGCAATTTCCCTGATAAGATCGCAGAGGCAGGTGCGGCACATTCACCGGCTCTCGTCGCAAACTACGCATACGAGCTCGCCAAGGAGTTCAACCAGTACTATCATGACACTCCTATCCTCCGCGAAGAGGATCAGGCTCTCCTCAAGTACAGACTTGTTCTCATCGAGAAGATCGCCAAGGTACTCGTGAAAGCAATGGGTATCCTTGGAATCGACCTCCCATACAGAATGTAAATGTCCGAGGACAACACATACATGATACCGACCTCCGCGAAGGAGGTGCAGGCTCTTGGATGGGATTACATAGACGTCATCTTCTTTACCGGTGATGCATTCATAGACCATCCGTCCTTCGGTACGGCAGTTATTTCGCGATGGCTTCAGAAGTGGGGCTATCGCGTTGCCGTTGTCCCACAGCCCAACTGGAGGGATGACCTGAGGGATTTCCGCAAGCTCGGACGTCCGAGACTTTATTTTGCCGTGAATTCCGGTGCCATGGACTCTATGGTCAATCATTACACTGCCTCGAAGAGGCTCCGCAGTGATGATGCCTATACTCCGGAGGGCAGGGCAGGGGCGCGTCCCGACTATGCCGTGACCGTGTACACCCAGATTCTCAAGAAGCTGTTTCCTGACGTCCCTGTCGTGATAGGCGGTATCGAGGCCAGCCTCAGGCGTGTCACCCACTATGATTACTGGAAGGATGAGCTGATGCCGTCCATTCTTGTGACAAGCGGGGCTGACTGGCTCTGCTACGGTATGGGCGAGCGCCCGATGCTCGAACTTACCAAGGCAATCGAGGCGGACAGGAATGTGAATGACATACGCAGGATTCCTCAGCTGGCTTTCATGATGAAAGGTCGCTGCAAGAATCAGGACGCCCTGTACCTCAATTCCTACGAGGTCTGCAGGAAGGATAAGAAGGCGTTTGCTCAGAACTTCCACAATATTGAGGTGCAGGCCAACATGATGTATCCAAAGGTACTCGTGGAGCCTGTGGGAGATGGGTATGTACAGATCAATCCAACCTATCCGCCGGCAAGCGAACAGGAGATGGATTCATTCTGGGACCTTCCTTACACGAAGCTACCGCATCCGAGATACAAGGGCAAGCGCATACCTGCCTATGACATGATCAAGTTCTCCATCAACACCCATCGCGGGTGTTTCGGAGGATGTAATTTCTGCACTATCGCAGCTCATCAGGGTAAGTTCATACAGTCGCGTTCGGAGGATTCGATCGTTCGTGAGGTTCAGGGACTGAAGAAACTCCCGGATTTTGCCGGTAACATATCCGACCTCGGCGCACCTACCGCGAACATGTACGGAATGCACGGAAAGAATCAGGAGCTCTGTTCCAAGTGCGTCCGCCAGTCCTGTCTTTTCCCTTCTCCATGCAAGAACATGGACAGATCACATAAACGCCTGCTCGGTCTGTACGGAAGGGTGTCGACTGTCAAGGGAATCAGACATTCGTACATAGGCAGCGGAATACGATACGACCTTTTCCTTGATGAGAACGGATTTATCGACGAGTCATCGTATCCATATCTCAAGGAACTTGTTCTCCAGCATACCTCCGGACGACTCAAGGTCGCTCCTGAGCACACTGAGGACAGCGTCTTGAAGATGATGGGAAAGCCTTCCTTCAAGTTGTTCGAGAGGCTCAGGGTGGAGTTCGACAAGATCGTGAGGAACTCTGACAGGAACTGCGAGCTTGTGCCGTACTTCATTTCCTCACATCCTGGATGTACTCTTGCAGACATGGACAAGCTCTGCCATAATCCGGCACTCAGGGGAATATACATGGACCAGGTTCAGGATTTCACGCCTACCCCGATGACAACTTCGTCTGTAATGTTCTACAGCGGACTTGATCCAAGGACGATGAAGCCTGTGCTCGTGGAAAGGAACATGGAGCGTAAGAAGATGCAGAAGTCCTTCTTTTTCAAAAAAAAGTGATAATAGTTGTTTGCATTAGAAAAAATTGTTCTATTATTGCAAGCGATTTGAAACTAATAAAAGTGACCCAAACCGTATGGAGCAGAAGAAAAGAGCAGTAGTCAGCTACGAGAATATGTCAGAGGAACTTGCAGCAGCGTTCGCAGCCAAGTATCCAAGAGGACTTGTCGATTATCTACCAGATGTCAAGAAGATTGACAAGCCGGACGGCACAAGCATCTACACTGTCACTGTGGAGATTCCTTCGGCTATCTATCTCGTCAAGATAAAGATGAAGGTTGACGATCCTGCAGAACTGGATAAATGGCTTGATGAGGAGGGCGATGATGATGGAAACGAAGGCAGCGGCAGCGAAGGCGGTGACGAGCTTCCTGATGACAACATCTCCCAGTATTCCAACGACGACGATTCTTCGGACAGCGAATAATAATAGGACAGATAAATTCATCAAGGCGGTCAGATTGGCCGCCTTGATTCGTAAAGACCTGTATGAAGAGACATCCTTTCTCACATAAGCTCTCAGAGCATGATCTGACGCTCGTCCTGTCACTGGTGGTGGGATGTGCCTGCGGACTTGCTGCCGTGCTTCTGAAGACGGCGGTGGAGTCTGTGCAGCATGGCATCGGCTTGCTTTCGACGTGGAAGGGATGGAACGTATTCTATCTGGTCCTCCCAGGTATAGGTATGCTCCTTTCCATGCTCTTCGTAAAATATGTGGTCAGGGACAACATTGGTCATGGAGTGACGAAGGTTCTCGTCGCCGTGTCCAAGAACGATTCGAAGATCAAGCCCCACAACATGTGGAGCTCCATCCTCGCATCTTCGGTTACAATCGGCTTCGGTGGTTCGGTGGGAGCCGAGGCGCCTATCGTATACACGGGCGCGGCAATCGGTTCCAACATCGCAAGATGGATGAACCTGTCCTATAAGAACATGACCATACTCCTGGGATGTGGTGCCGCGGGTGCGGTCGCGGGCATATTCAAGGCTCCTCTGGCGGGCGTCCTCTTCACATTGGAGATACTCCTGTTCAATATTTCGATGTCGTCAATCCTTCCGTTGCTTCTTTCTACGGTATCGGCGACAGTGATCTCATACATAGTGTACGGCAACGAGCCTGTCTTTACGAGCTCCCTCGCGCCTTTCGCCATGATCAATATCCCGTTCTACTTCCTGCTCGGACTATTCTGCGCGATGGTGTCGGTATATTTCACGAGGATGACGCTTTTCCTGGAGGATAGGATAAAGAAGATGGAGAACATCTGGGTAAGATGGCTTGTCTCGGCATTCTGTCTCGGTGTACTCCTGCTGTTATTCCCGCCTCTTTTCGGTGAAGGTTACGGGTCGATCAATGTACTGCTCAGTGGAGAGACACCTTCATACGAGGGTATAGAAGCCCTCGACGGGCTGATGAACTCTCAGTGGACGGTGCTTATATTCTTTGCCCTGGTCCTCACCTTCAAGGTGTTCTCGATGTCATTCACAAACGCAGGCGGTGGTGTCGGAGGAACATTCGGTCCTACGCTTTTCGTGGGCGCGATGGCCGGCTTCGTGGCTTCAAGGCTCATAAACCTCCTCGCTGCCGGTACTGGATTCACTGTTCCCGAGCAGAACTTCGTGCTTGTGGGAATGGCCGGATGTATGGCTGGCGTCATGCAGGCTCCGATGACCGCGATCTTCCTTATCGCCGAGATATCCGGTGGATATGAGCTCCTCATTCCCTTGATCATCACAGCGACCATCTCATTCGGTGTGTCGCGCATGATAGAACCATACTCTATTTACACAAAACGAATAGCCAAGAAGGGAGAACTTCTCACGCACGACAGTGACCAGGCCGTGCTCACTCTTCTGAAGACGTCTGACCTTATCGAGTCCAACTTCACTCCGGTGGCGATCGATGCCACTCTCGGAGAGTTGGTGGAGGCCGTAGCGATTTCGACCCGAAACATCTTCCCTGTCCTTGACAGCCAGGGCCGTTTCCAGGGTTTCGTGTCTCTTGAAGACATAAGGAGGGATATGTTCAAGAAGGAGGAGTACGAGACTCTTCATGTGTTCAATTTCATGAAATCGTCTCCGGAGTACGTCTATGTGGATGAGAAGATGGACAGCGTCATGAAAAAGTTCGAGAAGACGGATGCTTGGAACCTTCCTGTCGTGGACGAGAACAGAGTCTACGTGGGATTCGTATCCAAGTCGAAGATATTCTCCGCTTATCGTGCACAGCTGAAAGTCGTCTCCCACGAATAGACGATATGAAGGAAATATACATCAAGGAGATTGCGTCCAAGGTCGGATGCAGGGACTGGCAGGTCGAAAATTGTGAACAGCTCATCGCAGAAGGAGCTACCATCCCGTTCATCAGCAGATACCGTAAGGAAAAGACAGGTGGTCTCGACGACGTCGAGGTTGCCGAGGTCAGGCATTGGGTTGAGGTGTTCGCCGAGATGGAGAAGAGAAAGGAGACCGTCCTTGCTGCCATCGAGGCGGCAGGAGCGCTCGATGATTCGCTTCGTGGCAGGATAGAATCCACTGTTGATGCCCGTGAGCTCGAGGATATATACCTTCCATACAGACCTAAACGTAGGACTCGTGCCACAGCTGCCAAGGAAGCTGGACTCGAGCCGCTTGCTGACAAGATGTATACTATTGCCGTATCCGATCCTGCATCAGAAGCAAGGAAGTATGCCGGCAGCGGTAAGAAGGTAGCAACGGTTGAGGAAGCTCTTGCCGGAGCGAGGGATATCATTGCGGAGAGAATCAGTGAGACGGCTTCTGTCCGAGAGACCATCAGGGGCATATTCTCGACTCGTCGTATCGCGACCAAGGTGACGAAGTCCGGATCTACCAGTCAGGAGGCCCAGAAGTATCGTTCATATTTCAATTGCAGCGAGTCTCTTGCCCACATAGCACCTCATCGCCTTCTCGCAATGCTCAGGGCTGCAGATGAGGGTTTCATCTCGTTGAGGATAGATGCGGATGCAGAAAAGTGCGGCAACAAGATATACTATGATTTCTGTCAGGCGAGGAAATATCCGTCGAAATTGCTCGGAGAGCAGATCAGAGCTGCTGTAGACGACGCATACAAGCGTCTCCTTGAGCCTTCCATCTCCAACGAGGTGATCAAGGCTGCGAAGGAAAAGGCGGACATCGAATCCATCAAGGTCTTCGGAGAGAACCTGCGTCAGCTGCTGCTTGCAGCTCCAGTGGGCCAGAAGAGGCTCATGGCAATCGACCCGGGCTTCAGAACGGGTTGCAAGGTCGTCTGTCTGGATGCGCAGGGACAGTTGCTCTGCCATGAGGTGATATTCCCACATCCGCCTGTAAGTGAGAAAGTGAAGTCTATTCAGACCATTTCCGGTCTCATCGAGAAATATCAGGTCGAGGTGATCGCGATAGGTAATGGAACCGCCGGCCGCGAGACTGAGGAATTCGTGAAGAGGGTGCCGAAGCCGGAGGGCTGTCGTGTCTTTTCTGTGAGCGAAGACGGCGCGTCAATCTATTCCGCGTCCGAGGTTGCTCGCGAGGAATTCCCGGACCAGGATGTTACCGTGAGGGGAGCGGTGTCCATCGGACGTAGACTCATGGATCCGCTGGCAGAGCTCGTGAAGATTGATCCCAAGTCTCTCGGAGTCGGCCAGTATCAGCATGACGTGGACCAGAACCTTCTCCGTGAGAAGCTGGACAACACCGTTGAAAGCTGTGTGAACAGCGTAGGTGTGAACCTCAATACGGCATCTCCATATCTCCTCCAGTACGTGTCCGGAATCGGTCCGTCGCTTGCCGGAAGCATTGTAGAGTACAGGGCGGAAAACGGTGCATATTCATCGAGGAAGGAACTTCTGAACGTGAAGAGGCTTGGCGCAAAGGTGTATGAGCAGTGTGCCGGCTTCCTGCGTATCCCAGGTGCATCGAACCCTCTGGACAATTCTGCCGTCCATCCGGAAGCTTACCACATCGTGGACAGGATGGCCAAGGACCTCGGCGTAAGTACTGCTCAGCTTGTGGGCAATGCGGAGCTTATTTCAAGAATCAAACCGGCTGACTATGTGAAAGGGGAGTTCGGACTTCCGACTATCGATGATATACTGAAGGAGCTTGCCAAGCCTGGCAGGGATCCGCGTGAGGCTGCCCAGGAGTTTGCCTTCTCAGAGGACGTGCACAGCATAGATGACCTCCATGTCGGCATGGAACTTCCTGGAATAGTCACGAACATCACTGCGTTCGGAGCGTTCGTGGACATCGGAATTCACGATAACGGACTTATCCATGCCTCGAACATGGGCGTGAAGGGCATGGCGGATCCGTCCAAGGTACTTAAGCTCAGACAGCAGGTCATGGTGACTGTGGTTTCTGTCGACCTGGACAGGAATAGAATAGGTCTCAGGCTGATGAGAAAGGCTTAGGCTCTTCTCTTGAATTTCCTGAACTTAAGCCTGAGGACGCCCCAGAAGGCCTCCCCGAATATGCTGCTGGACATCTTTGAGGTGCCCTCGGTCCTGTCTGCGAAGATGATAGGCACTTCCTTGACCTTGAATCCGAGCTTGTAGGTGGTGTACTTCATCTCGATCTGGAATCCATATCCCTTCATCCTCACGTCGTCAAGGTCGATGGTCTCGAGGACCTTTCTCTTGTAGCACTTGAATCCGGCAGTGGTGTCATATACCTTCATTCCGAGAACCGTGCGTACGTATACCGATGCGTAGTAGGACATGATTACTCTGCCGATCGGCCAGTTTATTACGCTGATTCCGTTGCAGTAGCGTGATCCGATTGCAAGGTCGGCACCTCCGTTTGCGCATGCGTCGTACAGACGTGGAAGGTCGTTAGGATTGTGCGAGAAGTCGGCATCCATCTCGAATATGTAGTCATAGCCTTTCTCTACGGCCCACTTGAATCCCGTGAGATATGCTGTTCCCAGACCGAGCTTACCCTTTCTCTCGATCATGAACAACTTGTCAGGGAACTCTGCCTGAAGTCTCTTCACGATGGCTGCTGTCCCGTCAGGGGAACCATCTTCGATAACGAGCACGTTGAATTCTCCTTCGAGGGCGAACACTGCGCGTATGATCTTCTCAATGTTCTCCTTTTCGTTGTAAGTAGGGATTATGACTGCTTTCCTATCCATGTCTTGTATAGTTGTTATCTGCAAATATGGCACAAATATCCCGATTTCACGATTGATTTGTGTGGAATTATGCCTAAATTGCGTTCTATTATGTATAAGGAAAAATATCCGTCGAAACTATTGGAAGATGCCGTGGACGCGATCAACTCGCTTCCGGGGGTCGGCCGCAAGAGCGCGCTGAGGCTTGCGCTCCACCTTCTGCGTCAGCCGCAGGAGAATGTCCATCATTTCACGGCTTCCATCGACAAGCTCAGGGACCATGTCCGCTATTGCCGCACCTGCCGTATGATATCCGATGAGGATGTTTGCTCGATATGCTCGGACAATTCGCGAGATAAGGGTACAATATGTGTCGTTGAGGATGTGAGAGACGTGATGAGCATCGAGGCCACCGGACAGTACCATGGCGTCTATCACGTGCTTGGAGGAATTATTTCGCCGATCAATGGAATCGGACCGTCGGATATCACGGTGAATGACCTTGTGAACAGGCTGCGTGATGCTGAGGAGGGGACTGAGGTCATATTTGCGCTGAGCGGAGATGTAGAGGGAGAAACTACGGCATTCTACATATACCGACAGATTTCAGGCCTTGGCGTAAAGGTGACTTCGCTTGCCCGTGGACTGGGCTTCGGGGATGATATAGAATATGCTGACAGTCTGACACTTGGACGCTCGATAGCTAACCGTCAGCCATTCAGACCGTAAAAAGTTTGTTTTTTGAAATAAAGTACCTACTTTTGCACGCTTTCTATCGAAGATAGGCCGCATACTGAAGTCTAACCCTTCCGGCGACTGGGCCGGCGAAAAGCAGGATGCTATGATAGAGATTTTCTACAAATCAAACGGCCAGGTATTGGTTTCCCAGTCGGAGTCCCTTTTCCAGGAACTCCAGAGATCCGATGTGATATGGATTGATCTCTTCGCTCCGAGCGGAGATGAGAAGCGGTCGACCGAGGCGTTTCTCGGTACAACTATCCAGAGCCGTGCTCAGGCCGAGGAGATCGAGAGTTCATCACGATTCTTCGAAAATGACAAGGCAATCTTCGCCAACACCAACTTCGTCATCCCAGGTCCGGAGGAGTATTCGATGGAGACTGTCTCCTTCATCATCTGTGACGGCGTTCTTACCACAATCCGTGAGGTTCCGCTCAGGAGCTTCGTGGATCTCCAGAGGCGTCTTCAGGCGTTCCCGAAGAAATATGCGAACGGCTATCTCGTGTTCGTGAGCATATTGGAGCAGCGTGTCGACCTTGACGCCGATATGATCGAGCTCATGAGTAAGGAGATCGCACAGTTCAGCAAGAAGATCAATCTCGGTGAGGATGTCAATGAGGAATTCCTCCTCGACATCAACCAGTTGCAGGAAAATACGATGCTCGTCCGCGAGAACATCGTCGATAAGCAGAGGGTCATCAGCAGCGTGCTCAAGAGCAACAAATATCCGAGGGAGTACCAGACCAAGATGAACGTGCTCCTTAAGGATATCTCGTCTCTCATCAACCATACGAACTTCAGCTTCGAACGTCTTGAGTATCTCCAGAATACGGTCCTCGGTCTTATCAATCTCGACCAGAACAAGATCATGAAGGTCTTCACTCTCGTGTCGCTCCTGCTCATGCCTCCTACTCTCGTGACCGGTTTCTTCGGAATGAACGTGTTCGGCGATGTCCTCGAGGTCAGGCCATGGCTCTCCATCCCGATGATCTCCTTCCTGCTGATCGTTCCTGTCATCGTGATCTATCTCATATTCCGAAAGAAGAATATGCTCTGATTATTTGAGCTTTACTATTTGATTTCTCGGAATTTATGCATAATTTTGCGCGCCTTTCGGAGAGGTGCGCTTTTTTGTATCCCCGAGGCACAAGACATAAAGTACAACCCACTAGTTAAGATCAACAATTTACTATGGAAGAAAACAAGAACATCGCAGCAGAGGAAACTCCTGCAGTTGAGGCTCCTAAGGCAGTCCTCAACGCCTCAGTTGCCCCAGAGAATTTCGACTGGGATGCATTTGAGAACGAAGACGTGTACGGTGGTGACAAGTCAGAGATCGCCGCTAAGTACGACCAGACCCTTTCAAAGGTTGTCGAGAACGAGGTCATCGAGGGCGTCGTTTCATCAATCAGCAAGAGAGAGGTCATCGTCAACATCGGTTACAAGAGCGAGGGCGTCATCATGGCTCCTGAGTTCCGTTACAACCCAGACCTCAAGGTTGGTGACAAGGTTGAGGTACTCGTAGAGAACACTGAGGACCGCAAGGGTCAGCTCGTGCTTTCACACAAGAAGGCTCGCCAGCTCCGCTCTTGGGATCAGGTCAATGCTGCATTCAACAATAATGAAATCGTCAAGGGTTATGTCAAGACCCGCACCAAGGGTGGTATGATCGTTGACGTGTTTGGTGTAGAGGCATTCCTCCCTGGAAGCCAGATCGACATCAAGCCTATCCGCGACTACGATCAGTTCGTCGATACTACCATGGACTTCAAGATCGTCAAGATCAACCAGGAGTTCCGCAATATCGTCGTATCTCATAAGGCTCTCATCGAGGCAGAACTCGAGCAGCAGAAGAGCGAGATCATCGGCAAGCTCGAGAAGGGCCAGGTACTCGAGGGTACCGTCAAGAACATCACTTCTTACGGTGTATTCGTTGACCTCGGCGGTGTTGACGGTCTCATCCACATCACTGACCTCTCTTGGGGCCGTATCAATCATCCAGAGGAGGTCGTTGCTCTCGATCAGAAGATCAACGTCGTTATCCTCGACTTCGATGAGACCAAGAAGAGAATCGCTCTCGGTCTCAAGCAGCTCACTCAGCACCCTTGGGATGCACTCGATGCAAACCTCAAGGTTGGTGACAAGGTAACCGGTAAGGTTGTCCTCATCGCTGACTACGGTGCATTCGTTGAGATCGAGCCAGGTGTTGAGGGTCTTATCCATGTATCAGAGATGAGCTGGAGCCCACGTCTCCGCATCGCTCAGGACTTCCTCAAGGTAGGTGACGAGGTAGAGGCTCAGATCCTTACCCTCGACCGTGAGGAGAAGAAGATGTCACTCGGTATCAAGCAGCTCTATCCTAACCCATGGGAGTCAATCCGTGAGAAGTATCCTGTAGGCAGCCAGCACACTGCAACTGTTCGCAACATCACCAACTTCGGTGTATTTGCTGAGCTCGAGGAGGGTGTTGAGGGTCTCGTACATATCAGCGACCTTTCTTGGAACAAGATCAAGCATCCATCAGAGATGGTAGCTTCTGGTGACTCTATCGAGGTTGTAATCCTTGATTTCGATGAGGCTAACCACAAGCTCAGCCTTGGCCACAAGCAGCTCCTTCCTAACCCATGGGATGAGATCGAGGCTAAGTACTCTGTAGGTACCGTAGTTGAGGGAACCGTAGCAGCTGTTACCGATAAGGGTGCTACCATTACTCTCGAGCCAGAGGTAGAGGCATTCTGCTTCAACAAGGAGCTCGTCAAGGCTGACGGCACCATGCCAGTAGCTGGTGAGAAGCTCGAGGTTAAGGTAACCGATATCAAGAGGAACACCAAGAAGATCACCGTAAGCCACGCCAAGACTTATGTTGCAGCAGTGGAGGAGAAGGCTGAGAGGCCAGTATCTGAGGCAGATCTCACCAAGAAGGCTGTAAAGAAGATCAACTCTAACATCGAGAAGACCACTCTCGGTGACATCGACGCTCTCGCAGCTCTCAAGGCTTCTCTCGCGAAGGGTGAGTAATCCTCTTCCGTGATGAATTTCACTCTGAATATATTGGGCACGGCTTCGGCCCTGCCCATTTCAGATAGATTTCCAAGCGCCCAAGTACTTGATGTACGGGGGCGCTTGTTTTTGATTGACTGTGGCGAAGGTGCACAGGTCAGGATGCGTCAAGCCGGGGTCTCATATCTGAAGATCGAGGCCATATTCCTGTCTCATCTGCATGGAGACCATATGTTCGGTATATATGGACTCTTGTCCACCATGGCAATGTTAGGTCGCACCGGGAAACTTGATATCTATGCCCCACGTGCTTTCCGCCCCATGCTGGAGTTCTTCATCAGCAGGTTCGGAGAGGGTTTCAATTATGAGATAGAGCATCATGCTCTTGACATGACTGAGCCTCAGACTGTCCTTGAGATCAAGAATCTTACCGTCAAGGCTTTCCCTCTGAATCACAAGATGGATTGTTTCGGATTCCTATTCAGGGAGACGGAACCTCAGCTGAATATAAGAAAGGAGAAGATTGCCGAGTACGGACTTGGAATCGCGGAAATGGCTACGGCAAAGAGAGGCGAAGACATCGTAAGGGATGATGGCAGTGTCATCAAATGCGACGAAGTAGCTTTCAAGCCATATGAGCCTCGCAGCTATGCGTACTGCAGCGATACTGCGCCTTTCCCGGAATTGTCCGGATGGATAAAGGGTGTGGACCTGCTCTATCACGAGGCTACCTACACCAAGGAAATGACGGAGAAGGCGGCTCAGAGATTCCATTCTACAGCGGAACAGGCTGCTATCTGTGCCCGTGATGCAGAGGTGGGAAAACTTCTCATAGGTCATTATTCTTCCAAATATCCGGATTTGTCCGTATTTTTGGATGAGGCTCGTACGGTATTTGCTGAAAGCTATCTTACGCACGACCTTGATGTCGTTGATGTGCCATTGAAGAAATTATGAAAAGGATTCTTGCTATACTTGTGACGCTGTGTGGTTTCCTGACAGTTTCCGCACAGACTTCCTACGATCTCTACATCGTACAGTACTATGAAATTGCTGTATCCGAAATGTACCGTTCCGGAGTTCCTGCAAGTATTACGCTTGCGCAGGGACTTCTTGAATCCTCTGCCGGCCAGTCGGTGCTTGCGAGGATGGGAAACAACCACTTCGGTATCAAGTGTGCAGGTACATGGACTGGACAGACGATCTATCACGATGATGATGCAAAGGGGGAGTGCTTCCGCAAGTATTCAAGTGCCAAGGATTCTTTCAGAGATCATTCCGATTTCCTCAGGTATAGCAAGAGATATCAGTCTCTCTTCGACCTGAAGATAACTGACTACAAGGGATGGGCTAACGGCCTCAAAGCCGCAGGATATGCCACCGATCCCGGGTATGCAAAGAAGCTTATCAGCATAATAGAACAATATGATCTCAATGATTTCGATGTAAACGGCCGCTCTGCAAGACATTCGCGCGATGAGAGAGAAAGAGGGGATAGGAAGCATGAAGACGGATCTATCCGCGACTGGACACCTGTTTCCGAAGCGGAGGAAGAGGTCATACCTGATTCTCCGACCAAGCTCCAGCAGGCCAACAGGTCAGGTTTCAGCTTCTCTATCTCGAGGCCAGTGTATGAGCTCAACGGTGTCCCTTTCATCTATGTGATGGAGGGAGAGACCCTTGACTCGATTGCTCGTGACTACCAGCTTTTCCGCAAGGAGCTTCTCAAGTTCAACGACTTGAAGGAGGGTGCGGAGATACATCCGGGACAGGTCATATATCTCAAGGCCAAGAACAATAAGGCAATCAAGGGCCTTGACAAGCATGTCGTTGAGTCTGACTCGGAGACTATGTGGGAGATTTCCCAGCATTATGCTATCAAGCTCAAGTCTCTTGAGAAAATGAATAATATGTTGACAACCGGAACTTTGCGTGAAGGTGTCATACTTAACCTCAGGTAATGAAGAAGATGATTTATGCGGCAGCGGCCATTGCGTGCGTTGTCGGTTCAGTGTTGGCAGTTTATGCCGCTATATGGTATCAGGACAATAGGAAAGCCAACTTCAGTGATACGTATGAGCTCTATGTCTATCCTGAGACGACCGCGAGCGACGTGCTCGATTCGCTGAGCCGTGTTGTTATCAATCCGAAGAGCCTGAACAGGGCCTTTTCTAAGGAATCGGTCGCTTCTGGACTGAAGCCTGGACATTATCTGGTTGCTCCTTCATCCCAGAGCATATATGTGGCTAGAATGCTTACCCGTGGATGGCAGACCCCTGTGAATCTTACTCTTTCCGGAACGCTGCGCTCGAAGGATAGGATCGCTAATCAGATCAGCAATCAGATGATGTGCAGTTACGATGAGGTTTATAGCGCAATGTACGATAAGGATTTCCTTGCGAAGTACGACACTGACACGCTGAATCTTTTCGGTTTCTTCCTTCCTGATTCCTACCAGATGTACTGGACCTCATCTGCTGATGATATCTTTGCTCGCTTCAAGAAAGAATACGATGCTTTCTGGACGGATGAACGAGTTTCCAAGGCGAAGGCGCTGGGCCTTACCAAGGAGCAGGTGTCGACCGTTGCGTCTATAGTGTCAGGCGAGACTCGCGCCGAGCAGGAGTTCGCAAAGATCGCCGGTGTGTATCTGAACAGATACAGGATCGGTATGAAGCTGCAGGCGGATCCGACCGTATGCTATTGTTACGGGTATACTCTCAACAGGGTCCTCTTGAAGCATCTTGAGGTGGATTCCCCATATAATACCTATAAATATGCGGGACTTCCTCCTGGACCTATCTGTACCCCAGGGAAGGCGTACCTGGACGCCGTGCTTAATCCGGACAAGCATGGTTACCTATATTTCTGTGCTAGCGCAAGTTTTGACGGAACCCATAATTTTGCTGTTTCGTACGACCAGCATCTACGGAATGCGAGGGAATTCCAGGCTGCTCTCAATGCAAGAAATAAGGCAAGGCAATAACCGCACGGTTTGCCTTGCCTTATTTCTTGACGCTTCCTGGTATTCGACCTATAGTGAGTTAAGTGTCTCGGCCAGAATCCTTGTAGCGCACGCGCATAATTCGGGACATGGCCTCTTCTTGTAATACTCGTCAGTCCTTGCAGATGGCATGGATTCTTCTGTCTTGACGGTCTTTTCCAGTCCGAGGAGTTCCCTGCAGATTATGCTGCCGTTTTCCTCCTTATATCTGTTCGCAAGCTTCTGCACCAGCTCATAGTTGGCGCTGCGACGCTGCATGTCGGAAGGGTCCGTGGATGGAAGCGCAGCTCCAGCGACGAGTGTCATGCCGCTCACGCATCCGCAAACCTCCCTGAGCCGTCCGAATCCACCTCCGAAGCCGGAACCCATTGCTGCGATCGCAGTCTCGTCCATGCCGATTACGTCGGAATAGGCGAGGGCTACTGACTGACAGCAGTTATATCCTTTTTTAAAGAAAGCCCGTGCCATATCGGCACGAGCTTCCATATCGAGATTGTATTTTCCCATTTAGTTTGTAGCTGCCTCGAGCTTCTTGAGCATTGAGAACATTACGAGTCCTGAGATGATGCAGAGGCCCATGAGGATGGTCCAGTTGACCCAGAGAGGAACGTTGTTCCACAGCATTGAAGGAATAGAGCTGAGGTAATTTCCTACTGCGGTAGATGCAAACCAAAGACCCATCATGAGACCCTTGTACTTCGGAGGAGCGACCTTCGATACGAATGAGATACCCATAGGTGAGAGAAGAAGCTCAGCAAAGGTAAGTACGAGATAGGTGCTGATGAGGTAAGCAGGAACAACCGGATCTGGTGAAACGGCGCCGTTGAGCTCTGATGGAGCCGGCTGACCGCTTGAAGCGAGGAGCATTACGAGATATCCGACAGCGGCAACGAACATTCCGAGTCCGATTTTCTTAGGTGCAGATGGCTCCTTTCCTTTCTTTGCGAGAGCAGAGAAGATTGCCATTGACACAGGAGTAAGCGCTACGACGAAGAATGGGTTGAACTGCTGGAAGTCTGAAGGAAGGATGCTGACCTTGTCGCCCATGCCTGCGAAGAGAGCATATGCTCCACCCCAGAGGATGAGGGTGATGATTCCACTGATGGTCTTGCCTTTCCTGGTCTCAGACTGGAATACTGAGAAGAGGGTGTAGACTGACGCTGCGAGGAGGGTGAGGGCCCAGATGTTGAAACCTATCTTGAGAGGTCCGGTCACGAAATCCTGTGTGTAGTCTCTTGCAAAGTAGGTGAGTGAAGAACCGTTCTGGTGGAAAGCCATCCAGAAGAAGATTACTACCGCAAATACGAAGCCGAGTGCGACAATCCTTTCTTTGGTCTGCTGAGGAGTGAGTTCAACGACGTTTGCATTGGCTGCTGCCTGCTGCTTGGCGTTGATGTCAGCATGCTTGAACCATGTGCGGCAAGCAAAATAGACTGCGATTGAGAAGATGAGAGATACGCAGGCCACTGCAAAGCCAAGGTTGTATGCGGTTGAAAGATTCTCGATGTAATACTGGCTGAAAGCTGCGAGATCCATTCCTGCAGCTCCAGGCATTGCATCTGCGTATGACTGCATGGTAGCTGCGTTTGCCATGTCTCCTGAGAGGATCTGGTGTGCGATTGCAGGTGCGTCTGATTTGTAGAACAGGCCGGCAGCACCCATCTTCCAGTTCGTAAGCGCCTTTGCTGCGGTAGGAGCGAACATTGAGCCGAGGTTGATCGCCATGTAGAAAAGGCTGAATGCGGAGTCTCTCTTTGCTGAATACTTAGGGTCGTCATAGAGGTTTCCTACCATGACCTGGAGGTTACCTTTGAACAGACCGGTACCTGCAGCGATGAGGAGCAGCGCGAGGAACATCATGCAGAGCGAGAGAGCCCTGGCAGAGAATGCGCTGATCGGAACGGAGAGACAGCAGTATCCGAGGAACATTACGCTGACACCGGTGACTACGCATTTTCCGTATCCTATCCTGTCGGCTAACCATCCGCCGACTACCGGCATGAAGTAGACTACAGCAAGGAAAATTGCATAGATCTGTCCAGCGACAGCTGCTGAGAAGCCGAACTTCGCCTGAAGGTACAGGAGGAAGATGGCAAGCATGGTGTAGTAGCCGAAGCGCTCACCGGTGTTGGCAAGGGCAAGGGCGTAGAGACCTTTTGGTTGACCTTTGAACATAATTTATATGAGATTGATTATTTGTCAGTAGTTCTACAAAGATAGTGAAATCCTTTGATTTTTTGGTATCTTTGTTGCAGCCTAGATTGTTTTGGGCTTGATGTCCGGTGAAAAATTAATTTTTAATAAGATGAAGAAGCTTTTGACAATGATAGCGGCTATGTTCGCCGCAATGCCGGTTCTGCATGCTCAGGAGGTGTATTCCCTTCCTAAGACCTCTCTCTCTCTGGAAGTCGAGACCGTCATCGAGACTTTCCATGCAGGTCCTTATGCAGAATATGCCAAGAAATATCTCGGAGTAGATGCGCGGCTGGAAGACTCCAGTGAGAGCCACATCGTCAAGATCGTCATGACTCCGCGCGTGGAGGCTGACATGTCTGCACGATACTCGGCTGCTGTTCCTGCGTCCGCGCTCGGCAGTTTCACCAGCCAGGGACTCGTATGCGTTTCCGGAGATGTTGCGACTTCTTCTTCCACATGGAGATTCCCTTCTTCAGCGAGGACGGATTTTTCCGAAAGGGGAGTTACTTCCAATCGTGCGATAGAATCGACAAAGCTCTATAAGACGGACGAAGAGGGTCTCGTAAGTGAGATAACTCAGAGCGTACTCGTGGAGAAGACCCCGGATAAACGTGCTGCCGAGGCTGCGGAGATGATCTTCAAACTTCGAAATACCAGAATTCAGATAATTACCGGCGATACGGACATGACCTACAGCGGTCAGGCTATGGGTGACGCAGTCGCTGAGATGAAGAGACTCGAGAAGGAGTATCTCAGCCTTTTCGTCGGATATACTGACGTGCAGACTCAGGTGTACAACGTTGAGGTCGTGCCCGAGGCTTCCAAGAGCAGCCATCAGTACGTTGCCTTCCGTCTTTCTGATACGGAAGGTGCCGTGGCTGCGGACAATCTTTCCGGCTCACCTGTCGTGCTGGAGCTGCTTCCTGAATCTGTAGCGCCGGTTACGGGTGGTGAGGCAAAGGCCGGCAAGGGCGCACTCGTACACTACAGGGTTCCTGCCGTGTGCAGGGTCAAGCTCTATGAGGGTACCACCATGCTGCTCGACACACGTGTTCCGGTATACCAGCTCGGTACTGATGCAACCACTTTCGTCATGACTAAATAAATAATCAATACACCATAAACTATGAGCATCTCAGAACTCAAGCCAAATGTCGTGTGGAAGAACTTCCACTCGCTTACTCAGATTCCGCGTCCTTCCAAGCATGAGGAGAAGGCGTCAGAATTCCTTTATAACTTTGGTAAGTCACTCGGTCTCGAGACAATCAGGGACGAGGTCGGAAACATAATCATCCGCAAGCCTGCAACTCCTGGCTTCGAGAACAGAATGGGCGTCATCCTTCAAGGCCATATGGACATGGTCCCTCAGAAGAATTCAGATGTTGACCATGATTTCGAGAAGGATCCTATCCAGACATGGATCGACGGAGAGTGGGTCAAGGCAAAGGGTACGACTCTCGGCGCGGACAACGGTATCGGCGTTGCTCTTGCAATGGCAGTGCTCGAGTCCAAGGATATCGAGCATGGTCCGGTGGAGCTTCTCGTGACCATCGACGAGGAGACCGGAATGACTGGTGCTGACGCCCTCGCTGCAGGTGTGCTCAAGGGTGATCTTCTCATCAACTGCGACAGCGAGGCGGAGGGTGAACTCTGCGTCGGATGTGCCGGTGGTCTTGATACCAATGTATCCGCAACCTACACACGTGTTGAACCGGAGGACGACTATCTTTGCTACAGCCTCATCATCAAGGGTCTGCTCGGAGGCCACTCAGGCATGGATATCAAGCTGTACAGAGCTAATTCCAATGTCCTTGCTGCCCGTATTCTCCTTCCTCTCCTTCAGAAGGGACTCGTGAAACTTCTTGACATGGAGGGAGGTACTCTCAGAAACGCCATCCCTCGCGAGACCGAATGTACCGTGTATGTTCCTGCAAAGAAGCTTTCAGCAGCAAAGAAGATGGTTTCCAAGCTTGCCGAGGAAATCATGCAGGAGTTTGCGATTGCTGATCCTAACATAGAAATCATCTTTGCTCCATATGTGCCTGCAGAGGGCGAGAAGTGCAGCCATGCTGACTGTCTCTATGTGGAAGATGCAGCTGCCGAGTGTTTCATGCGTGCCATCCTGGCATGTCCTAACGGCGTCGAGAGGATGAGTGATTCAATCGAAGGCCTTACCGAGACCTCTAACAACCTCGCAATGGTGAAGATCGCCAGGGGCAAGTTCATGGTCAAGACTCTCCTCAGAAGTTCTCTTGACAGTGCCAAGGAGGCTCTTTCCCGCAGAATCGAGAGTGCGTTCGTCCTTGCTGGCTGCAAGGTCACTTTCACTGGAGGTTATTCCGGATGGGCTCCTAACAACAACTCGATCATCCTTAAGGTCATGAAGAAGACTTATGAGGCGATGTACGGAAAGCCTGCCCAGATCGTAGCTACCCACGGAGGACTCGAGTGTGGTATCCTCGGATCCAAGTATCCTAACTGGGATATGGTTTCGTTCGGTCCTACAATCATGTACCCTCATTCTCCTGATGAGAAGCTCTTCATCCCTTCTGTTGAACGCAGCTGGGAGTATCTCAAGACTGTACTTCTGTCTATACCAGAGAAATAGTTTTGCTGGATAGATAATTTTTATTATCTTTGCGGTCCATTTTGTGGCGTTTTGTCACGGGATGGACCGTAAATTTTTATAAAACAATAAATTACAAACAAAATGATCAAACAGTACGAAACCGTTTTCATTGCAACTCCCGTTTTGTCTGAAGCTCAGATGAAGGAAGCGGTTGCCAAGTACACAAATTACCTCAAGGAAAGAGGTGCAGAGATTGTGTACGAAGAGGACTGGGGTCTTAAGCAGCTTGCTTATCCTATTCAGAAGAAGACCACAGGATTCTACTATCTCATTGAGTTCAAGGCTGACACTCAGCTCGTAGCAAGACTCGAGACTCAGTATCGTCGTGGCGAGCGCATCATGCGTTTCCTCACTTTCGCTATGGACAAGCACGCTGTAGCATACGCTGAGAAGAGAAGAGCAAACAAGCAGAAATAATTAAGGAGGACAAGAATTATGGCACAGAACAATGAAATCCGTTATTTGAACCCTCCTACAGTAGAGGTTCGCAAGAAGAAATACTGCCGTTTCAAGAAGGCAGGTATCAAGTATGTAGATTACAAGGATGCTGAGTTCCTCAAGAGGTTCCTCAACGAGCAGGGTAAGATTCTCCCTCGTCGCATCACCGGTACTTCCCTCAAGTTCCAGAGGAAGGTCGCTCAGGCTGTTAAGCGCGCTCGTCATCTCGCACTCCTCCCATATGTAACCGACCTTTTGAAATAATAAGTAGACAGCAATATGGAAATCATTCTTAAGAAAGACGTAGCCAACCTCGGCTACACTGACGAGATCGTCAATGTGAAGACAGGATATGCTGTCAACTATCTTATTCCTCAGGGTTATGCAATTCTCGCTACTCCTTCTGCAAAGAAGGTCCTCGCTGAGAACCTCCGTCAGAGGACTCACAAGGAGGCTAAGCTCGTAGCAGATGCAGAGGCACTTGCAGCAAAGCTCGCAGCAACTCCTGTTACCGTTGCGGTAAAGGTAAGCGAGTCCGGCAAGATCTACGGTTCAGTCACTACCGCTGACGTTGCAGCTGCTCTTGCAGAGGCAGGCGTACAGGTTGACAAGAAGGACATCACCATCGATTCTGTCAAGGAGCTTGGTGAGTACGATGCAACCGTTAAGTGCTACAAGGGTGTTAAGGGTACCGTTAAGGTAACCGTAGTCGCTGAGTAATACTACTTGCAACAAATATAAATGCCGACCAGAAATGGCCGGCATTTTTGTTTGTATGCCCCGCAGGGCTTCATGCTCAGTTCGTGCTTCTGCTAGAAATCAACACCGTCAAGTTCTTCCTCGGACTTGAGGTTGGCCTTGATGAACTTCTGCCTGTCGATGGTGTTGTCACCCATGTAGAACTCGAGAAGGTCTATTATGGACTCCTCGTCGCTGAGCTTCACTTCGTCGAGACGGATGTCTTCGCCGATGAACTCGGCAAACTCGTCAGATGAAATCTCTCCAAGACCCTTGAATCGTGTGATCTCGACTGCGGTCTTGAGCTTCTTGATGGCTTCTTCCTTCTCCTCCATGGAGTAACAATACTTCATCTCTTTCTTGTTCTTGACGCGGAACAGTGGAGTCTGAAGTATATGTACATGCCCGCGTCTGATAAGATCCGGGTAGTATTTGAGGAAGAATGTCACTACGAGCATCCTGATGTGCATTCCGTCGTCATCGGCATCGGTCGCTACGACGATGTTGTTGTAACGGAGATTCTCAAGGTCGTCTTCCACTCCGAGAGCCGAGATGAGCAGGCTGAGTTCCTCGTTCTCGGCCACTTTCTTGTGGCTCTCCTTGAAACAGTTTATAGGTTTACCCCTGAGGCTGAACACTGCCTGTACGTCCGCGTTGCGTGCCATTGTGATGGTACCGCTCGCCGAGTCTCCCTCAGTGATGAATATGCTGGTCTTTGCTGCTTCCTCCTCTTTGCCTTTCGGCATCTTCTCGTTGAAGTGGTACTTGCAATCGCGCAGCTTCTTGTTGTATACGTTCGCCTTCTTGTTCCTTTCGCGGGTCTTCTTCTGAATTCCGGCTATCTCTTTTCTTTCTGTCTCGGAAGATTGAATCTTCTCCTGGAGGACAGGGATGATCTCCTTATGTATATGGAGATAGTTCTCGAGATTCTTTGACATGAAGTCGTTCACGAAGCTCCTGATGGTAGGACCCTTGTCGTATGTCCTCGTTCCGTCAGGGTTCTCGATCTCCTTTTCCCACATGTATGTCGAGCCGAGCTTCGTCTTTGTCTGAGCCTCGAAGGTCGGTTCCTGGATCTGTATGCTGACGGCTCCTATTATTCCCTGTCTGATGTCTTCTGGTGCGAAATCCTTCTTTGAGGCTGTCTTGTAGAATTCCTTCAGTGTCTTTGCGACGGCCTCTCTGAAAGCTGCGAGGTGCGTTCCTCCGTCACGGGTGTTCTGACCGTTGACGAATGATACGATGTTCTCTCCGTAGCTGTTTCCGTGGGTCATCACGATCTCTATGTCCTCGCCGACGATGTGGATTGGCTCGTAGAGCGGAGTTTCGCTGAGCGCGTCGTTCACGAGGTCAAGAAGTCCATTCTCTGATTTGAATACAGTTCCGTTGAAGTTTAGTGAGAGACCCTTCTTGAGATAAGAGTAATTCTTTATCATGGTCTCGATATACTCCATCCTGTACTTGTATCCGATGAAGAGATTAGGGTCAGGGGTAAACTTGACGAGAGTTCCATTCTTCTCCTTGGTCTCTCTCTTCCCCGAATCAATCAGCTTTCCTCTCTGGAACTCTGCGAATGAGCCCATGCCGTCGCGGTATGACTCCACGAAGAAGTGCTCGGAAAGTGCGTTTACGGCCTTGGAACCTACGCCGTTGAGTCCGACCGACTTCTTGAATGCCTTGTCGTCATATTTTCCGCCCGTGTTGAGCACGCTCACTGCCTTTACTACGGAATCGAGAGGAATTCCTCGTCCATTGTCCCTGACGCTCACGGATGTTTCGTCCACGTTGACCTGGATGACCTTTCCGAAGCCCATGGTGAACTCGTCGATGGAGTTGTCTATGATCTCCTTGAGGAGCACATAGATACCGTCGTCTGGCTTGTCTCCGTTGCCAAGTCGTCCAATGTACATTCCTGGCCTGCGCCTGATATGCTCGACGCCTTCCAGGGTGATGATGTTCTCGTCACCGTAATTTACAGCCTGTGTCTGATTGTTATCTGTTGCCATAGCAAATTCTGGGGAAATTCATGCAAATATACGGAAAATCCCCCAAAAGGCCGATTTTTGGATATAAGATTTATTATTGCTAAATTTGTATGTTTTTAGAGGATTCTTAACCAGGTTTTCGTGAGACGCATTTTTACTAAGATTGCGAATTTGATTGGTCTTTGCGCCGGTATGACGCTTATGGCTTCATGCCAGCAGGAGCAGTCCCATTCGCCTGAAACTGACCAGCTTACCGTGGGCTTTCGTGCCGGCGGAGAAGTCACTCGTACCGTCATCGGGGATAACGGCCTTTCTGCGGCTTGGGAGAGTGGCGATAAAATGGCCGTATGGGCCAGAAATTCATCTGACGATTATACACTTTCAAGAACGGTATTCGGTATCTATGGTGCTGGTGACGCTACCGGCGTATTCACCGCGACTCTTGATGCCCCCATGCCGGAGGACAGGTATCTTTACATGGCCTCATACCCGGTACCGAAGAATGTGCAGGGGACGATTGCCAGCTTCGACCTTCCTTCAGAACAGGATGGAAGGGTTTCCGGCGGTTCTGATATCATGATAGCAGATCCGGTAATGCATGGTCCTTTGACTAAGATACCGGATCCGGATGATCATTCGAGCCTGAGACTCAGGATGAATCATATACTTCATCACCTTCGTTTCTATGTTCCTGCGAATGTGGATCTCGAGGGGGAGCTTATCCGCGATATCTTCGTGACCATGCCTAGGCAGATCGTCGGTACGGTGAATGCCGATCTCGCTGATCCGGACGCTCCTGCGAGTCTGGTTGATGGCTCGAATTCGGTGATGATAGAATTGTCCAAGCCTATTGCGTCTTCTGCTGATGCCGCGAGGGATTATGCATGTATGTCCATGTTTACCGATGGCAGCAGCTACGGCGCGGATGATTATATGCAGCTGACAGCGTATTCCAAGTCGTATAAGTTTGGAATGAACCCTATATCGCTCTCGGACAGGGATTTTCTTCCGGGTCATTCTACTCCGGTCCGCCTTATTCCTGTTTCCAAGGAAAAGTACTTCAGGGTCGTCATGGCCATGGGGCTCAATAACATCGGAGAGACTGTACGCAAGATTTCCATAGTGAACGGCGGCTCTGAGGTCTATTCTTATCAGAATGACGAGGGAAAGTACAGCAATATCAAGATCTTTGAGGAATTCCTCGGAGAGGCGGGAGAGTCTGGATATCATGCCATCTGCAACGCAGTGACAAGTGGCTCGGCTAAGCTTGTATTTGAGACAGATCACGCCATCGTAGAGAAAAACCTCAGATCTTCTGATATCGTCATTGACGATAATGTCGCCAGGCTTGAACTCGGTGAGGTGCCTTACCTCATATATGAGAATTTTAACAATGCTCTTGATTCTGAGCATAACGACAGCTACTCTGCAGGTACCAGCAGTGATACGAATCTGGGCGGTTATCTCCTTGACGAATTCATGCCTGTCGCTGGCTGGAATGCTTCGAGGTACAAGATCATCGGCGGTGACGCTATCCGCATAAACTGCCGTTACCAGTCTGGCGCATGGGTCGTGGGACGATATTGCGGACGACTTGATACTCCGGCGATGTCATATCTGAAGCCAGGTGTCTCGGTGTCGGTCAAGCTTGAGTATGACAATGCTTTCTATGTCCCTGCAGGTATGAGCTATGATGACTCTCAAAGCGACATGGCGTTCTATATTCTCGGAACCCATGAGAAACCAATGGGGTCAGCGATGGATGGATATAATTACAATGATATCCAGAGCAATGTGAACGTAAGATATTTTTCACCTCAGAGAAGATCTGAGGATATTTCCAAAATGTCCCATATCTCTCATGTCATTGATGGTGTGAACCGGAATACCAGGTTCGTATTCTTCGCTTGTACGGCACGAAATACATCGCACATTGCGGCGAACAGCGTATATTACCTATACCTGGACAATATCCAGGCAAGCATAGCACAATAATAATAGTTATCAATAAGTAGAATCAGATTTTTTAACCGACAGACTCATGAAATTTAACAGAATTGCAGTCATTGCCACTGTTCTTCTCGCAGCAGCTTGCTCCAAGGAGAACGGCAAAGTAGGCTCTGTGAGATTTGCAGTCACAAGTAACGAGGAAGTGGCCGAAATCACTAAAGGAAAGGTTTCGGACTATACTACTCTTCCCGCTACAGCCTCTTTCAACATCTCCATCAAGGATGCAGACAATGCATCAGTATGGAGCGGCCCTATTTCCGGCTGGGATGCTTCGACCGCACTCAACGTAGGCAATTATACCGTAATTGCCAGCTACGGTGAGGAAGGCATCGAGGGATTCGACAAGCCTTACTTCTCAGGAAGTTCATCGTTTGCAGTTGTAGGTGGCAACACCGCACAGGTAAGTATTCCTGTTCAGCTCGGAAACAGTATCGTAAAGGTTACTTGCTCCGACGCGTTCAAGAATTTCTTTACTGATTATTCTTTCACGGTGACAACCGGCAACGGCACTAAGATCGATTTCCCTAAGGGTGAGACTCGTGCCGCTTTCGTGGATGCATTCAAGTTCACCATCGCCGGAGATCTCTTAACCCAGGGCGGTAAGCAGCAGTCATTCTCGAGAGAGTATATCAATCTCGAGCCTAAGACCTGCTACACCGTCAGCTTCGATGTGGATAATGTCGCAGGCGTAACAGTAACCATCTCTTTCAACGACACTGTTGAGACCGTATCTCTCGGTGACATCGAACTTAATGACTAGAGGTAGGAGGAAAATAGATGAAAAAGATTATCAGCATAGTATCAATGGCTCTTGTGGCGCTTTCTATTGTTTCATGCGACAAGGCCAAGCCGGTTAAGGGACAGGGAACCCTTTCCTTCGATTCGTTTACCGTAGAGTGTGACGATTATGTCGAGACAAAGGCCGTTTCACCAGCAAGCGGTAACTACACAATCTTCGTTCTTGACGAGAATGGTGATGTCGTCAAGCAGACGACATATGCAGCAGTAAAGGGAGCTGACAATACACTTACTCTCCCTGCTGGCAAGTATACTCTTGAAGCTCGTTCTGCAGAGGAGAATGTCCCTGTTGCGGAATTTGAACAGCCTATTTACGGCGCTTCAACCTCATTCACTATCCAGGCAGGTGAGACCACAAATCTTGGCAGCCTTACCTGTTCACTTCTCCAGTGCAAGGTTACTGTCAGCTACAGTGATGATTTCCTTGCAATGGTAACGGGTGATGGCGTTGCAACTGTCGAGGTGTCTTCAGGATATCCTCTCAGCTATGCCATGACTTACAGCGGCGGATCTGTCTCATATGAGCAGGGTGCAGGATATTTTGCCGTCAATAACGGAGCCAACACCACCATGGAAGTCACTTTCAAGGGCAATATCGAGGGACGCAGTCAGAAGATGACAAAGACATTCACCGGTATCGCTGCAAAGCAGTGGCGTCAGGTCAAGTTCATAAAGAAGGTAGATGAGGAAGGTAACGCTACCTTCGATGTCGTAATCAATGATATGGTAGATGACGAGGAACTCAACAACAGCCTTGCAGGACTTCAGGACATCATAGGTGGTGATCCTAATGCTCCTAAGGGTGATGGTGATATCAGGCTTCTCTTCGATTACGAGAATGGTTGCGACGCCGAATTCACCGATCTCAACAACCTTGTCATGCCTCAGATGTCCGAGAGGAAGATCAAGCTTGTCCTCAAGGCAGTCGTACCTAACGGCGTGAAGAAGTTCAGCGTTGACATCACCTCTACCAATGAGGCTTTCGTCTCTGCGGTTCAGGCAGCTGCAGCTGAGCATCTTGACCTCATCAATCCATCAGAGGACAATGCAATCATCTTCCAGGTTGTTCCATTCCCTCATGGTGCTGAACTCCTTAATCAGACTGAACTTTCATTTGAGCTCAGCGCTGCCCAGGAAGCAATCACTATCTATCCTGGTGTACATAATTTCTGCATGAACATCACTGACCAGCAGGGTTGCAGGAACTCTATTCCTGTAGTCATGGTTGTTGAATAAGCGTATAGGAGGAATAGAAAAATGAAAAGACTTACATACGCTTTCATGCTCACAGCTGCAACTGTGCTTGCGGCTTCTTGCTCAAAGGAAATCAGAAATGCTTCAGACAAGGGTGAGGGAAGTCTCACTCTCAGCGTAGAGCTTCCTGCTGTGACCAAAGCTGCAATGAGCTCTGACGAGCTTGTCAACTCCGCTTCGGTAAAGATTTACATGGCTGATTTCAGCGGTCTCGTACGCCAGTATACCTATGCTGACGCACCTTCTACCATCTATCTTCCTGCAGATTCATATCGTGTGGATGTGCTTGCCGGTGAAGCGGTCAAGGCTGCTCCTGCAGTAGCTTCATGGGATCAGAAGAGCTACGCAGGCTCAAAGGAGTTTACCATCGCAGCAGGACAGAATTCGTCTGTGCAGGTTGCTGCCGGAGTATGCAATGCTGTGACCAAGCTCAATTATGATGCTACCGTCGCTGAGAACTTCAACGCAGGATATTCACTCACAATCGGACTTGATGCATCTGATGCGTCGACACAGCTCGTTTATGATGCTGCAAAGTCAGGAAAGGAGGGTTACTTCATCATCAGTGGAGTGGACGAGCCTACATTCTCATGGACCTTCAACGGCACCCTTGCGAAAGACGGCAGCACCTTCACCAAGAGTGGTGTGATCGAGAATCTTGAGCCTGGCAAGCTGTATACCATGAACCTTGTATACACCATCAAGGACGGACTCCTCGGACTTTCTCTTCTTGTTGACTATGGAACGGACATTGTCGATGACGTCATCGTATTCGAAGCAACCTCTACCGGTCTCGCAGCTTCAAGCATCTACGAGATTTGGGCGGGACATGCGACTGTCCATGCAGATGTCGATGAGAGCGAGTTCGGCGATCCTTCCGCAATCAAGTTCGCATACACCAGCGATGGTTCCAATTGGACAAGCGTTGATGCAGTACGAAATTCCGAAGGTTCATACAGCGCGGTCCTCAGGGGTCTTACCGCTTCTACCGAATATACATACAAGCTTGTGATAGCAGGAGAGGATCAGGGTGAGCCAAGGACCTTTACCACTGAAGCCAGCCCTAACGTACCTAACCCGAGCTTCGAGTATGTGAGCCTCGTCGCAGGTGCAAGCTATTACAAGTGGTATGATCCTTCTTGCGGTGTACCTGGTGCCACGACTCAGTTCTGGGGTTCAGGAAACGGCGAAGGAAACGAGGGTGTAAAGGGATCTGCCAGCATGGGTATGGTCATCACCTACGTGGATGAGACCGAGCATATGGATGGTGCGAGATCTGTACGTGCACAGTCCGGATCTATCCTTGGTATGCTTGCAGCAGGTAATATCTTCACCGGACATTTTGCCGGCCTTGTCGGTACTTCTGGCGGTAAGGTATGTTTCGGCCGTCCATGGACCAGCCGTCCTACCGCAATCCGTCTCTGGGTCAAGTATACTACCGATAAGGTAAATATCATCGGCTCACTTCCGGAGGGTGCTGATCTTACCAAGAATGATTATGACCGTGCGAATATCAAGATCGCTCTCGGAACATGGAACTACAAGACATATGGCGGCGACAAGGATTGTCCTATTCTTGTCAATACTACGGATGCATCTACTTTCGTAGACTATAGGACCGACCCTTCTACCATCGCTGATGCGGAGGTCATTCTCTATGGTGACGGACGTCAGCAGATCAACTCCGGTGAGATTGTTGCTGCCGAGACAACTCAGTGGCGTCAGATCACTATTCCTCTTGAGTACCATACCGAGAACGAATATCCAACTCATATCGTGATTTCGGGTGCCGCATCAATGTACGGAGATTATTTCTCCGGAAGTGACAAGTCAAAGCTTTGGCTTGATGGTGTGGAACTCCTCTATGAATAACCATCGAAATGCGTAGAATTATAGTCATAAGCATGATGCTGATCCTGGGCGCTACCGCTGCCCAGGCTCAGCGTTATGATCGTGGCTATGAGAACTTAAATTCTCTCTCGACCGTCTTTACGCCGAAGGGAAGCTTCATGCTGGGCGGTAACGTCCGTTACTCGCATCATCGCATGAACGATTATAGCGTGCTCGTCATCAACGGAATAAATTCTACAGGCAGCACCGTTTCAGCCAGCCCGTCCTTCCTGTACATGGTGAAGGATAACATGGGTATTGGTGCAAGGTTCTCATACAACAGAAGCCACTTCGACCTTGAGTCGGCGAACCTATCTGTCTCAGAGATTTCAATGAGCGTACAGGATTACTTCAGACTCTCCCAGAGTTTCTCCGGGATGGTACTTCTCCGTCCGTTCATACCTCTAGGACCTGGAGGTCGCTTCGCTATGTTTGCGGAACTCAATCTCGGTGCATCCTTCTCTCAGTCCAAGAACACTGTGGATATAAATTCAGCCGTAAAGGGCAGCTTCGTCGAGAAGTATAAGATATTCTTTGGCGTTAATCCTGGTTTCACTGCGTTTCTCACCAATCACCTGGCTATGGAATTCAGTTTGGGAATGCTCGGAATCAGTTATGGCTGGTCAGATCAGGTCCATAATCAGGTCTCTCAGGGCTCGACCGATGCCGCTGCGGCAAGTTTCATGGTCAATCCAGCCAGTATAAGTCTGGGTCTCTGCTATTATCTTTAGGCGCCTATGAAGAAGTCCAGAATATTGATAGCGAGCCTGGGGCTCATTCTTGCAGTGACTACTGCCGGTGCACAGAACCGAGATGCCAAGGGTGTCAGACAGACCGTAGTCCTCGGCGCTCCTGTCCATAACGATACTACAAAGCACAGCAATCGCAGTCTCAAATCCTATGTCATTGCTCCGAAAGGGGAGTGGCAGTTCGGCGCAACCATAGCCTATATGGATGTATCTGCCAACGACAGCGAGTTCCTGCTTCTTTTGAACGATACCAAATCCGGCGCATCAGTCCTAAGGCTTGCACCGAATGTGTCATATACCTACATGGACAATCAGTCTATCGGACTGAGGTTCCAGTACACTTCTGCAAATGCTGTCGTAGATGCGGCGACACTTGATCTCCTCGGAAATTTCAGCACTGGGATAGGTGATGTCCACGCACGTACTCATTCCTATGGCGGCCATGTGTATAACAGGTCATACCTTGGACTCGACAACAGGGGAAGGATTGGACTTTTCATGGATGCATCTCTGGGTTATACTCGTTCAAAGACCATCTCTTATATGGGCGATCCGAGTGATACCTATGTGGTCAATGACAAGATAAGCCTCAATTTCTGTCCGGGCGTGATATATTTCCCTATGAATAATGTTTCCGTCTATGTGGCATTAAGCCTTGCGGATCTATCCTACAATCATTCTGTAGGATACAATGCCGGGGAAGTGAGCGGCACGAGAAATTTTTTCCGTGCTCAGACGAAGTTGAATCTTCTGGCCTTGAATTTCGGCCTTTCAATCCATCTGTAGCATGAAGAAGGTACTGATTATATTGTCATCGCTTATGGCCTTGACTGGATGCCTCAAGAATGACATCCCGTATCCTGTGGTTGTTCCTCACATCACTGCAATGGAAGTAGACGGAGCTAAATCTGTCAGCCTGAGCATGGATGGCAGGACAGTGTCGATAGCTCTCAAGGAACAGACAGATCCCCGTAAAGTAGATATCAAGTCGTTCTCTGTCGATGAGGAAATGACGAAATTGTCAATCCCTCTGGTAGGTGTACATGATCTTACCGATCCTCTTTCAGTGACTCTTTCCACGTATCAGGACTATGAATGGACAATTTCTGCCACAAAGGACATAGAGAGAAGTTTCACTGTCAAGGGGCAGATCGGTTCATCGCATTTCGACGTGGTAAACCACAGAGTCATTGCTTATGTCAGGAATTCTGTCATCCTCAGTTCCGTGGAGGTTACTTCACTTAAGCTCGGACCTGCAGATGTCTCAAGCTATTCCATGACCATGTCCCAACTGAAGGATTTCACATCTTTTGTTGAACTTGAAGTAAGTTTCTTCGACAAGACAGAGACATGGAAACTGTATGTTGAACACTCCGATGCAAGCGTAAATATCAAGGATATCAATCCTTGGACAAAGGAGGTTTATATCACTGCAGACGGAGTTTCCGGAGTCCGGAACGGCTTCAAATACCGTAAGACCGGAACGCTCGCCTGGATTGATGTTCCGGAATCGGATATTACTTCGGACGGTGGAGAATTCACTGCACATATATGCGGACTTGAGCCGGATACTGAATATGAGTGCTACGCATTCAGCGGCAAGGAGGATACGGCAACAGAGACCTTCGTGACGGATCCAGCTACCATGCTCCCGAACCACAGCCTTGACAACGTCAGTCTCGTGACCGGATACAGCTATTACAAATGGTTCGATCCACTCGCTGCAGACGAGGACGGCAGGTTCATGTTCTGGGGTACAGGTAACGGTGAAGGTCCTGACGGCATCAACGGAACCTCGAGCCTCGGAATCACGCTCACATATCCGGATGAGAAGGAAGCTCAGGACGGTCGTTATTGCGCCCGTTGCGAATCAAAGTCCTTCGCCGGCCTGCTTGCATGTGGTAATATCTTCACAGGTCAGTTCTCCGGACTCGTGGGTACAACCGGCGGTAAGGTGAATTATGGCCGTCCATGGTCTACCCGACCTAAGGCTCTCCGTTTCAAGATGAAATATGAGAGTGGAATAATCGATCTTATAGGTAGTTATCCTCCTGATGACCCTGTCCATCTCGGAGACAATGACCGTTGCCATATCATAGCAACTGTCGGAGACTGGGATTATAGGACTTATGGCGGCTCCAAGGATTCTCCGGTTCTCGTAAATACGACAGCTGGAATTTACTTCACCAAGGAGTCTCCAGGTATCATCGGTTATGGCGAGTATGTCACGGACAAGTCGACAGACTGGGTCGAGATCGAGATTCCTATCGATTACAGGTCCCTTACGAGAAGGCCTACCCACATTATCGTGATCTGTGCGGCCAGCATACGTGGAGATTATCTCACTGGTTCATCCAAGACAACCCTCTGGGTCGATGATTTCGACCTGATCTACTGATAAGACAAATGCCTCAAAGTTCCGAATGACTTTGAGGCATTTGACGTATCTGTTCTTTGATACAGGGTTATGTGTCAGATCCTGGAGACGTGTGATACGTTCTTGATGATCCTGAGCTGTGAGATTACCTTGTCGAGTTCAGAACTTCCGGAAACAGATATCTTGAGCGTTATGACCTGTGATCCGTGCCTGTCGTCATCGGATACGTTCAGTGAGCGTACAGAGGCTTTAAATATGCCTATGACGCTCATTATGTCGCTTATTACAGATGGTTCCTGCGCGGTGACTATCTTCAACGTCGTCTGGAAGGTATTCGTGCTTGGACTGGTACTCCATTTTACCTTCTGGATTCTATATGGATACATGTCTATGAGCCTTGCTGCATTCGGACATGACATCCTATGTATCTTGACTCCTTCCTTGATGGTCACGAAACCGAATACGTCGTCTCCGAATACGGGATTGCAACATTTTGCCATCCTGTAGTCAAGATTCTTGACGTTCTTGGCATCTATGACCAGTATGTCGTCACTGCTCCTTTCCGAGAGCAGTGCGGTAGCAGACACCTTCTTGTCGTCTTCCTGTGTTTCCTTCTCTGAGGCCGAAGCCTTATTCTGGATATAGTCCTTGATTTCGGCAACGTCAATGATTCCTTCACCGATTGCGGCGAAGAATTCATTCGCGTTTTTCATCTGATGCTTCTTGACGAGCGCAGCAAGGTCATCGTCGGGGAACTCAAGTTTCCAGTTCTTGAGTCTTCTTTCGAGTATTTCCTTTCCGGCAGCAGCCTTTTCGTATTCGAACTCCTTGAGCTTCTGACGTATCTTGTTGCGAGCCTTTGTCGTCGTGACGAAGTTGAGCCAGTCAGCCGATGGCTTCTGGTTCTTTCCGCTCATGATCTCCACGTAGTCTCCGGTGTGGAGCTTCTCGCGGATGGAAACGGCCTTTCCGTTGATCCTTCCGCCTGTACATTTGACTCCCAGATTGCTGTGAATGTCGAACGCGAAATCAAGGAGAGTGGCACCGGCAGAGAGTTTTCGCAATTCACCTGTCGGGGTGAACACGAATATCTCCTTGCTGGAGAGTACCGGTATGTCGTCGTCGCCTTCCTGGTCAGGAGGGGAGAGCGTGTCGGTCTTTCCATGCTCAAGCGAGTACCTTACGGCCGCGAGCCAGCTGTCTAGTGCGGCCTGCCTCTTGATGCCCTTGTATGACCAGTGTGACGCCAGTCCGTTTTCTGCGAGGTCATCCATTCTCTTGGTCCTGATCTGAACCTCGATCGCGGCACCGTCATCGTTCTTTACCGTGATATGAAGGGACTCATATCCATTGGGCTTAGGATTGGAGATCCAGTCGCGAAGTCGTTTCGTGTCAGAAGTGTATTTCTCTGTGACATAAGAGAATACCTTCCAGCACAAAGCATGTTCGCGCTCTATTCCGTTAAGGCCTTCGGCTTCGGCGGTAGTGCACTCGTCGCTGTCAATGATGAATCTTATCGCAAAGACGTCGAAAACGCCGTCGAAGTCGACTTTCTGTTTCTGCATCTTCTTCCAGATGGAGAAAGCTGTTTTTGTACGTGCCTTAAGCTTGTATCTGATACCTGCTTCGAGAAGAGACGTCTTCAGCGGCTCTATGAACTGTGTGGTAATCTTCTGCCTGTCCGGTTCTGTAGCCCTGAGCCTGTTTGTGATTGCTCTGTATTGTTCCGGCTCGGCATGTTTGAAGTATATGTCCTCCATCTCGCTCTTCATGTTGTAGAGTCCGAGCTGATGGGCAAGGGGAATATAGAGCATCAATGTCTCCAGAATCTTTCTCTCCCTGGACGCCTTCGGAAAGATGTCGAGCGAGCGCATGATCTCCAGACGGTCAGCAAGCTTGAGTACCGTAACTCTTGGGTCTGTGGAATATGAGACTATGAGCTTCTTGTAATTCTCTGCTTCCAGTCTGGTGTCTTTGGGGTTGATGGTCGCAATCTTGTTGAGACCGTCGACCATGGTGAGGACCTCCTTGCTGAACATCCCTGCCGGAATGACCACGTCCTGATGGCCTTCTGTGCCATTGAACCGTGTTGCTTCATGTAGAAAGACTGCTGCGAGACATTCCGCAGGCAGACCTATCTCGTCTGCTGCAATCTTGGCCACAGCGATAGGATGCTCTATGAATGGATGTCCGTTACCTCGCTTTTGTCCGTCAAGTGCGGAATCCGCGAAATCATATGCTCTTGCCACCAGCTCTTGACCGGCTGCATCGAAGTTCGTGAAGAGAGTGCTGTCCATATGAGCGTCTGCATTTTCGCAAATTTAATAAAAAATCAGGACTTCCAGACCTTGAGATATTCCTGGAGAGCCCACATCTCGTCCCTGTATTTCGCTGCTGCGGTAAAGTCGAGTTCTGCTGCTGCCTTGTTCATGTTCTTCTTGGCATTTTCAGCTGCTTTCTCGACTTGCGTACGGGTCATCGAGCGAATGACAGGGTCCTGGAGAACCGCAGCCAGGTCGGCTGTGATATATCCGTCGACGAAGGCTGAATTGCTCTCTCTCTTTGAGTCGTGTCCAAGTCCTACGGTTACCGTTCCGCGACCGAGATCGCTCGGATCCGGTATATAGAATGGGTCGTCGTAAGAGTTTGCTGCAGTGACCTTTCCCCCGGTCTGTCTTGCAAGTACCGGACTTGTTGCATGGGCTCCGACCTGTGTCGGTGTTATGTTGTGCAACTTGTTGTATTCCATCTGCTTGGCACGTCTTCGGTCGGTCTCGTATATGGTCTCCTGCATCGATTGAGTAATTGTGTCTGCATACATGATCACAAGTCCGTTCACATTGCGTGCAGCTCTTCCTGCGGTCTGGGTTAGTGCCCTTCCGCTTCGGAGGAATCCCTCCTTGTCGGCATCCAATATGGCAACGAGGGAAACCATAGGGATGTCAAGCCCTTCTCTGAGAAGATTGACTCCGACAAGGACGTCGAAGAGGCCGTTCTTGAAGTCATTTATGATTTCGACTCTTTCCATGGTGTCGACGTCAGAATGAATGTACCTGCACCTTACTCCCATCTTCATGAAATATCCGTCGAGTTCCTCCGCCATCCTCTTCGTCAGCGTGGTTACCAGCACTCTTTCGTCCTTCTCTGCTCTGATCCGGATTTCTTCCATCAGGTCGTCGACCTGATTCTTGGTAGGACGCACCTCGATCGGTGGGTCGAGAAGTCCGGTGGGACGTACGATCTGCTCGACGATCAGTCCGCATGACCTTTCGAGCTCATAGTCCGCCGGTGTTGCGCTGACGTAGACGGTCTGACCTGTAATCTGTTCGAATTCTTCGAATTTCAACGGACGGTTGTCAGATGCCGATGGCAGTCTGAACCCGTAGTCGACAAGTACTCCCTTACGTGAGTGATCGCCTCCGTACATTGCCCTGATCTGAGGAATTGTCACGTGGCTCTCGTCGATGAAAAGAAGGAAGTCGTCCGGGAAATAGTCTATGAGACAGAATGGTCTCATTCCGGGATCTCGGCCGTCGAAATATCGTGAATAATTCTCGATTCCCGGGCAATATCCCATCTCCTTGATCATCTCGAGATCGTACTCGACCCTCTGTTTCAATCTCTTGGCTTCCTGGAACTTACCTATTTCTTCGAAGAAGTTTATCTGGCTTTGAAGGTCATCTTGAATCTGGCTTACGGCACGTGCGCTTCTCTCCTTTGTGGTGACGAAGTTGTTGGCCGGATATATGCTCACTTCGTCAAGCTCGTCGATAAAGCCTCCGGTAGTCGGGTCAATGATGGATATCTTCTCGATCTCGTCTCCGAAGAACTCAACTCTCACGGCGTTGTCGCCATAGCCGATACAGATGTCGACAGTGTCTCCGCGTACCCTGAAAGTACCCCTCTTGAAGTCTGTTTCCGTACGGCTGTAGAGAGCGTCGACCAAGTCATAGAGCAGCCTTGTCTGGCTCTTCTCCTCTCCCTTGCGGACAACGACTGTCTGTGCATGGAAATCTTCTGGGTTTCCTATGCCGTAAAGGCATGATACACTAGAAATTACAATTACGTCCCGGCGTCCGGACAAAAGCGATGATGCAGCGCTCAGACGGAGCTTTTCTATCTCGTCATTTATGCTCAGGTCCTTCTCGATGTATGTGTCCGTGGAGGGGATGTATGCCTCTGGCTGGTAGTAGTCGTAATATGACACGAAATACTCTACCGCGTTTGTGGGAAAGAACGCCTTGAATTCGCTGTAAAGCTGGGCTGCAAGTGTCTTGTTGTGGCTGAGTATGAGAGCAGGTCTCTGCAGTCTCTCGATGACGTTAGCCATCGTAAAGGTCTTTCCTGAGCCTGTCACTCCGAGCAATGTCACGGCATCTACGCCTTCCTTGATGGCCTTGACTATGCCATCTATGGCCGCCGGCTGGTCGCCTGACGGCTTATATTTTGATTCTATTCTCAGTTTCATTACTTCGTAAAAGTAGTCAGATTTGATAGAATTTCAAAATAATGTCGTATATTTGCGTGATTATGGTTTATTGTGAACTGAAATAGTTTAAAAACATATAGACAAAATTATGGTTTACACACATGAAGTGCAGCAGATGTGCTGCGTAAAGAAGGGTCCTAACCATGGACCAGCTCCTATCCCTGAAGAGGGAAAGTGGGTTAAGTCGAAGGAAATCTCCGACGTATCAGGTTTCACTCATGGCATCGGTTGGTGCGCTCCTCAGCAGGGTGCCTGCAAGCTCAGCCTCAATGTCAAGGAAGGTGTAATCGTAGAGGCTCTTGTCGAGACTATCGGTTGCTCAGGTATGACTCATTCAGCTGCTATGGCTTCTGAGATTCTCCCTGGCAAGACTATCCTTGAGGCTCTCAACACGGACCTCGTATGTGATGCAATCAACACTGCAATGCGTGAGCTTTTCCTCCAGATCGTCTACGGACGTACTCAGTCAGCTTTCTCAGAGGGTGGTCTTTCAGTAGGCGCTGGTCTTGAGGATCTCGGTAAGGGTCTCCGCAGCCAGGTAGGTACTCTCTACGGTACACTCGCAAAGGGCCCACGTTACCTCGAGCTCGCTGAGGGCTACATCAAGACTCTTGCACTCGATGCAAACGATGAGATCTGCGGTTACGAGTTCGTACACCTCGGCAAGTTCATGGACGCTGTAAAGAAGGGCGTTGATGCTAACGAGGCTCTCAAGCAGGTTACAGGAACCTATGGCCGTTTCACCAAGGAGGCCGGTGCAGTTAAATACATTGACCCACGTAAAGAATAAGGAGGCAAGACTATGATTAGAGAAGTAAAATTCGAAAGCCAGGACCGTCGTATCAATCAGGTCCTCGCAGCCCTCAAGGAAGTAGGTATCTCTTCTATCGAGGAGGCAAACGAAATCTGTGAGAAGTATGGTCTTGATCCATATATGACTTGCGAGACTACCCAGCCAATCTGTTTCGAGAATGCAAAGTGGGCTTACGTAGTAGGTTCTGCAATTGCAATCAAGAAGGCAGAGGCTACCGGTGACAAGACTGCCGTTTCTGCAGCAGCAAACATCGGTCTTGGTCTCCAGGCATTCTGCATCCCTGGTTCAGTAGCTGACGATCGTAAGGTTGGTCTCGGCCACGGTAACCTCGCAGCTCGTCTTCTCAGCGAGGAGACAAAGTGCTTCGCATTCCTTGCCGGTCACGAGTCATTCGCCGCAGCAGAGGGTGCAATCAAGATTGCAGCAAAGGCTGACAAGGTTCGTCAGGAGCCTCTCCGTTGTATCCTCAACGGTCTCGGCAAGGACGCAGCTCAGATCATCTCCCGTATCAACGGCTTCACATACGTTCAGACTGAGTTCGACTATTTCACTGGTGAACTTAAGGTCGTTCGCGAGATCGCCTACAGCGATGGTCCTCGTGCAAAGGTTAAGTGCTATGGCGCTGACGATGTACGTGAGGGTGTCGCTATCATGTGGAAGGAGGGTGTTGATGTTTCCATCACCGGTAACTCAACCAACCCTACCCGTTTCCAGCATCCTGTAGCAGGTACTTACAAGAAGGAGCGTATCCTCGCTGGTAAGAAGTACTTCTCAGTTGCATCAGGTGGTGGTACAGGTCGTACTCTCCATCCAGACAACATGGCTGCAGGTCCTGCATCATACGGTATGACCGATACTATGGGTCGTATGC
>JAGHUQ010000159.1 GCA_018064725.1 Candidatus Cryptobacteroides caccocaballi | reverse complement strand
GTACGTACGTCAGGAATGAACTGCTTGCCCTGATGAAGGAATATCTTGAGACTATTGAACATAACTGATTCGATTAAAGATCGTGTCCGCAATAGGACAGGTTGAAACTTTTGTTACAGATAGGGAAGTCGGAGATCTCGTTTCCACGCACTGCAAGGGCGAGAGCCATCCAGTTGTGGAATGATGGATCCTTGATCTTGTATGCTACGAGCTCGCCGTCAGCGCCGGTTATAGCGCAATGGCAGATCTCTCCGCGCCATCCCTCGGTAAGGGCGATAGCGAAACTCTCGCCGGCAGGACTTCCAGCCGAACGCACCGAACCCGATGCCGAACGCACCGAACCCGATGCCGAACCAGCAGAAGCGCCATCGAACGAAGGCATCTTCTCGAGAAGAGAACGGACGATTGCGAGCGACTGCTTGACCTCGTCGATGCGGAGCTCAGTGCGTGCGAGAACGTCACCGGTGTTCTTTACGACAGGCTGAACATCGAGAGAGCCATAGACACCATAAGGATGCGAAGCACGTGTATCACGGCATATTCCGGCACATTTTGCAGCCATTCCGACCGCACCTATGGATTCGGCCTGCTCGGTGCTCACGACGCCCGTACGGTCAAGACGTGAGAGCACGGAAGGGAAGTGCTGAACCTTGTCGCACATCTCGAGGAAGTCACGCTCATAGGCTGCGAGATCGCTCAGGAGCTGCTGCTTGAGCTCTTCCGTGAATGCGTATGGAGCATACGCAGGGCGAACGTTACCCTTGCCGAGGCGGTTGCCGCACCAGCGCTGCGAGAAGTTGACGATAGGAGTACGGAGACGACCATATACTGCAGCTCCGAGCTGGTATGCAACGTCGCCGCAGATGGCGCCGAGGTCACCTGTGTGGTTAGCCATCCTCTCGAGCTCGGCAGCAAGTGTCCTGGCCCAGAGAACCTCCTCTGACGGCTTGAATCCGCAAAGGCTTTCCCAAACGGTCGCAAAGGCGGTAGAATGGCTCACAGAAGTGTCGCCGGCAATTCCTTCAGCGAGAAGCACGCGCTCGATAAGACGCTTCTTCTCAAGCATGAGATGCTCGGTTCCTCTGTGCTGCCAGCCGAGCTGGATTTCGAGATGAAGCACATCCTCACCGTTGCAGATGAAACGGAAATGGCCAGGCTCGATCACTCCAGCATGCACAGGGCCGACACCGACCTCGTGAAGCTCCTCTCCCTCCATCTGGAAGAATTTGTACTTTTTCGGCATGAAGTCACGCACCGGCTTGTACCATGGATGGCCTTCGAACTCGAGTCCCCAATTCTCATGGATCTCGCGCTCATAGCGCTCCAATGCGAGGCATTCAGATGCTGCAGAAGCGAGTTTCGCACCTTTCTCGACATCGCATGCGAATACGAGAATATCGTGTGCATTGTCATCCGCGATGCACATCATGAGCCTCAGACCTTCGCCGCAAGGATAAGCGAAATAGCTGACGCAATGCCTTGCCTTGTCGCTCATGAGCTCAAGTGTGGTGGCACGGAAGCCGTCATAGCCGAGAACAGGAATCTCAGCCACTTTCACGCGGCTTCCGTTGCTTATATGTAATATGTTATTGTTCATTGGCATTACAGGATCATTGCTGCAGCCTGGCCGATGAGCTCGGTGAGGAATGCAGGAGGGTTAAAGCCGATGTATGCGGCAAGCACGAAGAGAATGAGCTGGGTGAGTGATTCCCATGCTGATATCCTGATCTTCTCGACCGGCTTGCTTGCAGGAAGGAAGATGATACGGAACATGCTCTTCGCAAATGCCCAGAGAAGGACGGTGAGCAGGAAGGCGGTGAGTACGAATACCACCCAGTTGCCCTCTGCAATCATGGCCTTGAACACGAGAAGCTCGCTGAAGAAAAGTCCTGAAGGTGGTACGGCAGCGATGCTTACGAAGCCGAAAAGCAGCACGATTGCACCGAAAGGATTGAGCTTGAGATAGTCTCCCATGTCATCGATCATCTTGCTCGAATAAGTGCGGTAGAGCTGTGTGAAATGGAAGAAGAGTCCGGATTTCACGAAGGTGTGCATGACCATATGGAGCATCGCGGCCATGAAGCCGGCCTTGCCGAAGCAGAGACCAAGGGTGACCACAGACATGTGCTCGATACCTGAGTAGGCGAGCATACGCTTGACGTTGCCTATCCTTGCCATGTAGATGGTTGCGATGAAGAGGGTGATGAGTGCTGATACGAGCATCACGATGCGAGCCCAGTTGCCTACTGGAGTGCCGCTGATGGCTGCATATACCCTGAAGATTCCGCAGAATCCGAGATTCATGAGAGCGCTCGCGAGAAGTGCGCCCGCAGGGGCAGGAGCCTTGTCCTTCGCATCCACACCGGCCGTGAACATAGGGAAGAGACCCAGTTTCGCGGTGTATCCGGCAAAGATGAAGAGGAAGCCGAGCTTCATCCAGAATCCGTCCAGAGTGGCCTTGTGGGCCATGAGATCAGAGTAGAAGAGCTCCGAGCAACCGTCGTGAAGAAGTGCGAGGCTGATGAGCAGGATGCCCACGAAGACGAAGCAGATACTGATCGCACATACGAATACATACTTCCATGTCGCCTCGAGCGCAAGCTTGCTGCGGTGGTGGTAGATGAGCATCGCTGCACTGAGGGTGGTGATCTCGGTGAATATCCAGGTCACTGCTGCATGGTTGGCGAGATAGCCCATGGTCATCGCTGCGATGAGAAGCACGAATGACGCATTGTATGCAGCCGCGCTCGAAGGAGAGGCGAGTGGCTTGGTAAGATAGATTCTGCTGTGGATCAGAGCAGGAACACTGATGATGCTGAGCGTCAGGAGAAGGATGAGTCCGAGAGAGTCGAAGCTGAAGTAGCTGAGCTCTGTCTTGCCTGGATTCATCATGCCATGTACGGTGAGCATGATCTGGACACCCAGGAAAAGGACTCCGAGTACGGCGGAGAGTACCCTCGAACGGCTGAAGGCCAGAGCGATGACGATGCAGACGATAGCTGCGAGATAGATTGCTGTGATCATGGCGTCTAGTCTTTAAGTTTGCTGAGGGAGTCGATGTCCACGTCGTGGAACACGTCTCCGATCTTGTTTGCGAATATTCCGAGGATGAACACGGAAGCGAAGATATCGAGCATCACACCGAGGTTTACCATCGCAGGCATCTCGTTTCCCACTGCGAGGGAAAGGATGAATACTCCGTTCTCGATCACGCAGTATCCCACTACATGGGTGAGGATCTTGCGGCGTGAGACGATGAGGTAGAGTCCGGTGAAGATGGCAGAGATAGCTCCTACGAAGAAGAACTTGTCGAGGATGAGGTCATCGATGCTTCCTGAAAGGAGGATTGACGCTACGACGATGCCTGCGGTGATGAGCAGGGATACGAAGTTCGGTACGAAAGGCTCTGTCTCTCGGGTGATGTTGTTGTGACGGATGATCCTCTCGATGCAGTACGGCACCGCAACGGCCTTGAAGACGATTGTCTCGAGAAGTATGACGACAAGGTTGAATACGTTGAATTCCTTGAGGTGGAACGCAGCCACCAGGAAGAGCAGTATGCCTTGGTATACCAGGATCTTGATATAGTTCCTCATTCTATTGGCGATGGCCAGATAGAACAGGGTAGCGAGGAATATGATGATGAATGTTTCCAGCATGGCTCGTTATACAAGTTGTCCGGACATGAGCATCACGCCGAATACGGCGAGAAGTGCGATGCATGCCAGTGTGAATATGAACTGAGGGTTGTGGTTCATCCTGTATCGTGCAGTGAAGGACTCATTGAGGCCGATGATGACTGCGCATGCGAACTGAATCACGAAGAATACCGGAATTCCGAATCCGACAGGTATGCTTCCGATGAAGAGGTTTGCGATGAGCGCCGCATACATGGCGAACTTGAGATATCCTGTCACGAAGATGAGACCGAGGTCGATGCCGCTGTTGTCGAGTACCATTACCTCATGGATCATGGTGAGCTCGAGGTGGGTCTTAGGGTCATCTACTGGCATTCGGCTGTTCTCGACCATCGCGAGGATGAGGAAGACGAACGCTGCGATTACGGCAAGAGCCCAGCTCATCGGACTGCTTGGATGAAGCTCAGCGAAGATGTCCTGGAATGAGGTGTTTCCGGTCATGAGTGCAAGTGAGCCCATGATGAGGAAGAATGCAGGCTCGGCGAGCATTGAGTATGTAGCCTCACGCGAAGCACCCATGCCTTCGAAGCTTGAACCTGTGTCGAGCGCACCTATGATGCAGAAGAATTTGCCGAGTGCGAGCGCGTATGCGAAGAACACGAAATCGCCGTTGAAGCTGATGAGGCCAGGCTTGTTTCCGAATGGCACGCAGAGGCATGCGATGAGTACGGATGCAAGATATACTGCAGGCGCAAGCTTGAATACAGGGCCTGTGACATCGCTGTAGACTGCGCCCTTGTGGAAGAGTCGGATGACGTCCTTGATGGGCTGCATGACGCCGGGTCCCTTGCGGCCGGCACTGATGCTCTTCACTCGGCCGATGATGCCGTTGAAGAAGAGCGCTGAGATGAGTATGAGTATCAGACTTGTCATGGCGTTAACTGAAGATAAAGCTTATGATAAGCGTGAATACGATGAATATGATGCCATAGAGCACATAATACTGCATCTTGCCGTTCTGAAGGAATGAGAAACGGTCTGTGAAGCTGCGGTATGCGCCGAGCGGCCTGTCGATGAGGTTGCTCTCGAGCTTGTCGTATGATTCGGACTCGAAGTGGCCGGAAGCAGGGAAGATGTCCTTAGGGAGCTCCTGTTCCTTCTTGTTTCCGAGGACGAATGAGAAAAGCTGGACGTAGGTCTTCACGAACGAGGTCGCGGTGTACTGGATACGAGGAGTGCCCTCGGTGTATCCGCAGCCCCAGGTAGGACCTTCGCTGACCTGATGCCTTGAGTTGTGCCTGCTCTTCGCGGTGTAGATGAGACCGGCGAGGAGGATGAATATGAGGCTCGCAAGACCTACGAAGCTGAGGTCGGCGGTAGATGCGAGTGCGGTGTTGCTTGCGTATGGGAAGCACTCGAGTGCGCTGCCGGCGAGCTTTGCGTAGAATGAAGGGCAGATGCCGATAGAGAGCATGATAAGTGCCTCGATCACGAGAGGGACGATTCTGCATGCACCCATCTCATGGGCATCGACCTCAGTCCTGGGACTGCCGAGGAAGATGATTCCGAACGCCTTGGTGAAGCAGAGGATTGCGAGTCCGCCGATCATCACGAGTGCGAGGATGGAGAATACCGCGCCGGTGGTTACGCCGAGCTCAGCACCCTGCATCCATCCGAAGAGTCCGCTGTAGATGAGGAACTCGGAGATGAATCCGTTCATAGGAGGAAGTCCGCAGATTGCAACCGATGCGATGAGGAAGAGCGCAGCGGTCCATGGCATCTTCTTGGCGAGTCCGCCGAGCTTCTCGATATCGAGAGTGTGGGTTCCGTGGTATACGTTACCAGAGCAGAAGAAGAGGACGGACTTGAAGAGTGCATGGTTGAGAGTATGGAGAAGAGCGCCTGCGAATCCGAGGGTCGCGAGGACGGTGTTGCCGCTGCCGGCACCGATGCAGCCGAGTCCGATGCCCATGCCGATGATGCCGATGTTCTCGATACTGTGGTATGCGAGCAGCTTCTTGAGGTTGTGCTGGAGGATGGCCATCATGACGCCATAGAGACCGGAAATGGCTGATACGGCGAGGATGATTGCGCCAGCGGTGACGAAGTCGATGCTGAAGAGTGTGATCATCCTGAGGATTCCGAAGATTCCGATCTTGATGATGACGCCGGACATCACTCCGGATATGTGTGCAGGTGCTGCAGGATGGGCGTATGGAAGCCATGTGTGGAACGGCACGAATCCAGCCTTGACCGCGAAGCCTGCGAAGAGGAGAAGGAATGCTGCCATTCCGTTGTTCTCTACGCAGTAGCGTGGGATTGCAGCGAATGAGTATGATCCGGTCTCAGCGGCTATCATCATGAAGCCTGCGGTGAGAAGAACTACCGAAATGTGGGACTGGATAAAGAAATTGATGCCGGCCTTGATAGTCTCCGGCTTCTCGCTCTCGTAGATGACGAGGAAGAACGAACTGAGTGCCATGATTTCCCAGCTTACGAGGAACGCGATCGAATTGTCCACGACGCAGAGAGTCATCATGGACAGGTAAGCCACCGCATAGTTGATCCAGTGAAGCGTGTTCCTGAGCGGCCTTCCGCTGTAGTGCCTCATGTAGCCGATTCCGTAGATCGCTCCGCATGCGAAGACTATCGTGAAAATGGCCATGAACCAGAGTGAAAGTCCGGTGAGAGGCTGTGAAAACATGGATGATAGAATTACTTTCATCTTTATGTCTTTAATGCGGGCGCAAAGGTATAAAAATATCGGAGATTTCATAACAAAATCTCCTGCGGGGGGAATGATGGGATGAGCCGACAGTTACGAGCCGGAATTCCTGATAATCATCGGCAGCGTTTCGAATACTCTGGCGTTGCGAAAGTCAGATCCGCCTATCAGAAAGTCAGATTGAGGCCAAAGGCAATCTGCTTGGGATTAGGGTACGCTCCTCCGTCAAAACCGATGGTGTGGTCTGAGGTGATCGTCGTCTCAGGATCTATTCCAGGATAATTTGTGAGGCAAAGGAAGTTGTCGAGGGAAGCATAGAATCTCAACTGCTTCACCCATACTTTCTTCATGAGTCTCTCCGGGAGGGTATATCCGAGCTGTATCTGTCTGATCTTGAAATATGAGCCTTTCCAGACATATAGGGATGACTGAGTTGCGTCCTTGTTCGTTGCAGCACGAAGTGATGGGAATTTCGCATTGTCTCCTGGCTGCTTCCAGATTCCATCCCAGACACGTTTATAGTTATTCTGTCCGTACCTATACGATGACCAGAGAGAGGAATATATCTGGTTTCCGGCGACTCCGGAGCCGACGATGGACAGATCGAAACCCTTATAGCCAAGATTTATGTTGAGTCCGAATGTGAAGTCAGGGATTCCGGAACCAATGTTCACTCCATCATCTATAATGTTTTGGCTTCCAGGATACTCGCCACTTTCATAGTAGCTTACTTCTCCTGTCTGTGGGTCGATTCCCTGGGCCTTGAGACCTTTGATGTACCAGATTGGCTCACCGACGCTGATGTACCAATATGGGGTTTCCGTAAGATAACTTTCCGTTTCGTGTCTGATTCCAGCAAGTCCTTTTTCGAGGGCCTTGAGCCTGTTCCTCAGGTATGAAATATCAGCAGATACAGAATAGTGGAAATCTCCTATTGTGTCGGACATGGACATGGAAAACTCGATGCCGGTGTTGATTACTGTGCCACATTCATAATCAGAATCAGCTAATGCTTCGATGCCTGTTGTCGTGTCAGTGTTTCTGAAAAAATCAAGTGAACCTGTCAGCTTTCCGCCAAGCAGATGAGTTACTGCGCCGACATTAAGACTGGATGTGTTGCCGACACTAAACAGACCTTCATTGAATATACTCATCTCTTTTGGGTAAGGAAAATACTTTGACTGTCCCCATGTTGCTCGAAGTGAGAGCTCATCAATGATTCTTGCACTTGCGGCGACTGAATAGGCGATAGGAGTCTTCTTATAGAACGACTTTTTCCCATATGATGTTGCGTTGACGCTGCCGGAAAGCGAATAACGTCCGTCGAAGGTGTATCCGAGATGGCCGAAATAAGAAAGCTTGTGTCCGTTGTCCTTGCCATATCCAATATACATTGCACCGCCATTGATGTCAATACCATGCTTTCCGAATGTTCGGTCGTATGAGGCGATTAACTCGCCCTGCAGGTGAGTGTCGTCGTACTCAGCAGTAGTTTCATTTTCGACCGGATGATTACGATCTCCATAGAAGTATGGTCGCGTCATAGTCATCGAGTAGCCTTTATCAAACGCGTAACCGAATCTCGAGGTGATGTCAAAGCCTTTCAAAGGCGTAAAGACAGCGGAAGCCGACCCTCTGAAAGAGCTGTTCTTGTAAGTTCTTTCGGGATAGTTCCTCATAGCTAGAGGGTGTAAGGGATATACAGGACGATTGGCAAGGTATAGTCCAGTTTCAGGATCCATGATGACATTATATCCGAGAGCCAACGCCTCCTTCTGATAGTCGTCAAGACCGTTCTTGTCGACGAATACCGGAGATGTAGGAGGTGATATAAGGGCTGACATTATCGGAGACCCGATATCGTAAGTCGACATTATGGTTCCACCATTGTGTGTTTCCAGGGAATTGTTCGTAGCTAGGACAAGCCATGGGGTAACTCGGTATGAACCGTTTATCTGACCGGAGATTCTACTGAAACGGTCGTATTTTCCGACGAAAATTCCGTCGTTGGAATAACTGCTGAAGCTGGCAAAATACCCGCCACGATCATTGCCTCCCTGGACGCCGACAGTGTGGCGCATGTTCCAGCTTGGCTTGAATACTTCAGATATCCAGTCTGTGTCCTCGCCTTTGTATTGCGCTAAAATCAGATTCTTGAATGATTCTGAACCCAAGGCATCAACGTAGTCAAGGTAGTCGTTTGCGTTCATCATCTTAGGTTTGTGGGCGATACTTGCCACTGCGAACTCGTTACGGTAGAATACATGGCCTTTGCCGGCGTGACCTTTCCTTGTCTGGATGATAAGGGCACCTTCCCTTGCTTCTACGCCGTATAAACCGACTGCTACGGCGTCCTTGATCACTTCGATGGACTCAATCATCTCCGGAGCAAGGTACTGGACATCATGCACCCTGAGACCATCCACTATGATGAGCGGGCTTATGGTATTCATCATGGCAGAGAATCCTCTTACCTTGAGGCCGGAAGCGGCTCCTGGCTCTCCGGAAGTGTTGAGTACTAAAACTCCCGCCATCTTTCCAGCCAGGGCCTTGATTGGGTCCGACGCCGAAAGATCCCAGATTTCCTCTCCCTTCACGGATGAGATTGCTGCAGAGAGACTGTCGCTTCGGCTGATTTCCTGGGCGTGAGAGTTCGTCGACAAAGCACAAGCGAGCACGAGGGTCGCGATGATGAGTGTTCTTTTCATATCTTGGTTTCTTCTGATCGTGGATAGTAAATTCAAATATCGTCAATGCTGACTAGAGTTGCAGATATAATTGTTTGACGAGTTTGTTTTTGTTACAAATATAATGATATATCCGAAGAAAAGCTTCTTGCTCGTATTTGCGGCCTGCAAACCGTATCTGCCAGAGCTGAGATTTCTGCGGGATTTCTGCCGAATACCACGCTGAATCACACAGTAACTATCATTTCAGCGGGAAATCCCGCAATTTTCACGCTGTTTTCGTCG
>JAGHUQ010000054.1 GCA_018064725.1 Candidatus Cryptobacteroides caccocaballi | reverse complement strand
GTGAAGCGAGGTGCGCTGGTTCCGATGAATGAAGTCACGGAAGTAACCCTCTTGTCTGCGAGAAGCATGTTCTGGAGAGAGTCCACATAATATTTGGTCTTGTCTATCCCCTGTCCAGTCTCTATCTCCATCTCCACCACGAAGAAGTCGCGGGCAGCATCAGGCATCATCTGGATATTGGTCTGGCTGAACATCACGAGTCCGAGCACCACTGCGACGACACCTCCGGCGAGGGTCAGCATCGGGCGCCTGAAACACCACTCCTGCACAGTCTCGTAGAATACCTGGATGGCATCGAAGAACTTGTCCTGGGCCTTGGTGACGAGGCTCTTCTCCTTGTTCGGATCGACAGGCTGCATCCACTTTATCTCCATCGAAGGGACGACGCTTACCGCAAAGAAAAGAGACATCATCAAGGATATCGTGATGACTATAGGGAAGAGCTTCACAAAGTCGCCGAGGTATCCGGTGATGATCATGGTCATAGGGTAGAACATCGCGCATATCGCAGCGGTGGCGATGAAGGTCGGCATGAAAAGCTCCTTCGCACTGGCACATGCAGCCTCGAGAGGCGACATGCCGCGGCCGAGCTTGTCCATGTAGCCGTCTATCGTTATGATCGAGTCATCCACTATCATTCCCAGGCAGACGATCAGCGCTGCCAGGGTCACGGTGTTCATGTCTATCTTGAAGAAGTACATGCATGCAAGCGCCACGGCAGTGCAGACCGGGACGCCGGAGCTGGCGATAAGCGCAGAGCGAATAGGAAAGAGCAGCACCATCACGAGCACGACGACGAGCATGGAAATCAGAAGGTCGCGAAGGAAGGAGAAAACTGATCTTGCAACCACCTTAGGCTGGTCTGTAACACGGGTGAGGGTCACGCTGTCAGGCATGTCGGACTCGAAATCCGCAAGAACCTTGTCAACCTCCTGTCCAAAGGCAACGATATTGTTGTCCGGCCTCATCTCGACGGACAGGATGAGGCAGCTGTGGCCGTCATAGGAGACGAAATTCTCCGGAGACTGGTAGCGTCTCTCTATCGCAGCGATATCCTTCAGGCGTACGACGTTTCCCTCCGGATCCGAGTACACTATCTTCTCTGCAACCTCCCTTTCGCTGCCGACACCTCCGAGAATATGGATCGGTGCACTCACGTAATCAGTATTGAACGTTCCCGACGGAATGGATAGGGTTGCCGTCTGATAGCCGAGGAGTATGGTCGCAGGATCTATTCCGTAGGAAGATATCTTCTCACGGTCGAGGGTTACCGCGATCTCCTCATTCTGTTCTCCCACCACCGACACCTTGGCCAGTTCAGGAATCTGGCGCAGCTTCACACATAGCTCGTCGGCATAGTCCTGGAGCTCGGTATAGCCCTTGTCCGAAGACTCAAGCGCAATAAGGAGAGAGCTGATTGCGCTGAAATCGTCCATCACCGCGACAGCAAGAACCCCCGTAGGCAAGGTCAGCTTACGGGTCTGAAGGCCGAGCTTGATCTTTGACCACACCTCGTCCTTCTTCGACTGCTTGCAGTTGAGGTCGACATAGATATAGCAGATTCCGTCCTTGGAGACGGACTTTGTGGTAGCTCTTTCCACCTCCTTGTATGAGAACAGAGTCTCCTCAAGAGGCTTCGTGAGCTGTTCCTCGACCTCCTGGGCGGTAGCTCCCGGATAGATACCGGCGACGAGTCCCTGCTTTATCTGGAAAGTAGGAAACTCATCCTTGTTCATGTATTTCAGGCCTGCGATACCGGCTATGACCATCGCGAAGACAGCCAGATAGACTATCTTCTTCTCCGAGATGGCCCATTCGACCCAGCTCGCGATACCTGTGAATCTTTTCTTGAAAGCCATTATTCGATGGTCATGACAGACATTCCGGTCGAAACCTTGCGGGCGCCTTCGATTATGACGCCGACCCCCTCAGGCAATCCGTCCGAGACGATGATTCCGTCGCCGCTGTATCCTCCGACGACGATATGATTCTTGCCGACGATGCCATCTTTCACGGTCCATACATAACGTCCCTCCATGTCGGTCATCACTGCGGTGGAAGGGATGACGATCCCGCTGCCGGCCTCAGACTCGATATAGACCTTGCAGACCATGCCTGGCATGAGCCCACGGGCATCGGACAGAGACCCCAGAGTGCAATCGTAGCTGTGCGAAAGACGGGATGCGACTACACCCTTGTTCGCAACGCGCGCACTGACGGTCCTGTCAAGGGCAGGTATCACCACCGTGGCGACATCGCCGCGGCTGACCTTTCCGAACTCGTTCTCCGGAAGAGGGAAATGGATTTCTACCGAATTGACGTCCACGATGCGGGCGATGGCCTCTGCTATCGTGACATCGACTCCGTTATGGACAGGTACGCTCTCCACCACTCCTGCGAAAGGAGCCTTCACGCAGCAGTCCTCAAGCGACTTTGCCGCGGCCTTCACTGCTGCCTCAGCCTTCTCGAGGTTGGTCCTCATCTCCACCATCTTCACCTCCGACACGCTTCCTGCCTCGAAAAGCTTCTGCAGACGGTCCATCCCATCCTTTGCCTGCTCGTAGGTGGCATTGGCCATCTCATAAGTGCTCCGGAGAGTCTGCGACTCTATCCTGGCGACAGGCTGACCTGCAGAAACGGACTGCCCTTCGCGGACATTCAGTTCTGTAAGTGTTCCTGACACGGGACTTACTATGAGCACGGACTTGGATGCCTCGACGGTACCCACGTATGAACTCGTTCCTATGTTCTCTGAACTTCCGACGTTCAGCACCTTGACGGTGATAGGCTCTGCCTTGCTTTCCTTTCGGATCTTCTCGGAAACCTTCTCATGCGTGGAGTTGAACCACTCACACGAAGATAGCGAGAATGCCGCCACGGACATTGCTGCAGCAAAGGCCATCATTCTGTATCGATTCTTCACTGCCATGCCCTATTTGTTCAGCTTTGCGCGACATACGATGTCGCTGTCTATGATATGGTATAGTCTGTCGTTTGCCCAGAAGTCACCGCTGTAGGACAGCTCAAGGAGCATGATGTCATCATATCTCTCGCCGCGGCCATCCACTTTGACCTCGGTGCTGACCGGCCTGATGCCGAGCTCCTCGTCCATGCCGTCTACGCCGGGAATGTGAACTGAGAGATGTCTGCCTGCCGGATCGAGGGCCAGCTCGTTGCCGTCAGCCGCGGCATAATAGACCAGCATGTCACCGCCGAGCACGTTCATGGTAACGACGAGCCTATCCTCCTTGGCATTCACTACCGTAACGTCCATCTGACCAGATTCGCTTGCCAAAGCTATGGTCATTGGCTCTGAACGCTCTGTCACCACGGTATCGATCGCCCCATCCCTGAAACGGTAGGTCGTATCATTGACATACTCCGCATCACGCACTATCGTGAGGGTTCCGCTTGTCTTGAAGGAATAGTTTCCCTTGAATCTGTCACTGCCCTGCTTCTCGCAAGAGGCAAAAAAAGCAATGGCTATCACTGCCATCACCATATTCCTGAATTGTTTCATAATCCTTGTTTTCGGGGTCGTCTATTGCCACAAAAATCAGGCTACTTTGCATAATTTCCTGCAAAGTAGCCTGAAAATTTCCTATTATGCTAATCTTGTCAGCCGAAGCGACAAGAAAAACGCCCTCAATTATTTGTCGAGGCTGTCGAGGAGACGATCGATAGAACCGCGGAGACGCGGGTTCTGCCATATCCTGTAGAGGTTGGTGTATGGCTCAAGGAGAGAAGCCTTGAAAAGCTTGGTCCAAGCAGTGGTCTTAACCTCGGTAGCAGGAGTCCAGTCACGGTTGAGCACATCTACGTACTTTCCGGTATCAGGATTCTTGAAGACCTTCTCGACGAGCTCATAGAGATTCTGTGCGTGACGGAGTGCACTCTCGTCATTAGTCGCAAGCACATACTCGCTGATGGCGTTTATCGCAGCCGCCTGAGCATAGACAAGCTTGATTGTGTCAAGGCGCTCACCATTGGAATCAAGTGACCAATATACTCCACCGTACTTGTGATCCACGAAGTTGTTGATGAGATAATCCTTTGCCTCAGTTGCGGCTATAAGGAACTCATCCTTCCTGGTTATACGATAAGCCTCTGAGAGTTCACGAAGAACGCGTGCGTTGAGGATAACGCCCTTAGGCGCAGCATTGAGTTTGTCCTTCCATATTGCCAGGGTACCAGAGGTTGCATCCTGGATATCAATGGAGAAAGCATCGATTCTCTCTGTCATATTGATACGGTTTTTGTGGTTTTATGTTCTAGTGTCCGGCCTTTTGGATATGAGGCCGATATAAAGGTAGTAAGTTTTTTTGACAATAACTACAATAAACACAAAAAAGGCCGTGACTTTTTCGGTCACAGCCCTTTTATTTCAACTGTAGCACAGTTCTACTCTTCTGGAGTGAAAGTACTTGAGAGGAAAAGCTCGTCCATCTGCTCCTGATCGATCTGTGAAGGAGAATCGATCATGACGTCGCGGCCCTGGTTGTTCTTAGGGAATGCGATGTAGTCGCGTATGGTCTCCTGACCGCCGAAGAGCGCGCAGACACGGTCAAAGCCGAATGCGAGACCTCCGTGAGGAGGTGCGCCGAACTTGAATGCATTGATGATGAAGCCGAACTTGTATTCTGCATCCTCCTTGCTGATGCCGAGAATCTCGAACATCCTCTCCTGCATGGCAGCCTCGTGGATTCGGATAGAACCGCCACCGAGCTCGGTACCGTTGAGGACGAAGTCGTATGCGTTTGCACATACACGCTCAAGGTCCTCCTTCCTGTCGCTGTAATACCAGTCAAGGTGCTCAGGCTTAGGAGCGGTGAAAGGATGGTGCATTGCGTAGAAGCGGTTGGTCTCGTCGTCCCACTCGAAGAGAGGGAAATCAACGACCCAGAGAGGTGCGAAGTTGTGAGGGTCACGGAAGCCGAGACGGTTGCCCATCTCGATACGGAGGACGCCAAGCATGGTCTGGGTCTTCCTCTTTGCACCGCAGAGGATGAGCACGAGGTCGCCTGCCTTTGCCTCGGCAGCATCCGCGATTGCCTTCACCTCCTCAGGAGAGTAGAACTTGTCGACTGAAGACTTGTAGCTTCCGTCAGCATTGCACTTGATATATACGAGGCCCTTTGCACCGACCTGCGGGCGCTTTACCCACTCGGTGAGTGCGTCAATTTCCTTTCTGGTGTACTCTGCACAGCCAGGAGCGGCGATCGCGCCGATGTAGTCGCAGCTGTCGAATACGGAGAAGCCATGTCCCTTTGTCACGTCGGTAACCTCGTGGATCTTCATTCCGAAACGGATGTCCGGCTTGTCAGAACCATAGAAGTCCATCGCGTCATACCAGCTCATGCGTGGGATAGGGTTAGGGATGTCGACGCCGAGAGCGTTCTTGAACATCTGGCGCATCATGCCCTCGAAGGTTCCGAGAACGTCCTCCTGATCCACGAAGCTCATCTCGCAGTCAATCTGGGTGAACTCAGGCTGGCGATCTGCACGGAGGTCCTCATCGCGGAAGCAGCGTACGATCTGGAAGTAGCGGTCGTAACCCGCAACCATGAGAAGCTGCTTGAAAGTCTGAGGGCTCTGAGGAAGAGCGTAGAAAGTACCTGGGTTCATACGTGAAGGAACGACGAAGTCGCGCGCTCCCTCAGGAGTAGACTTGATGAGGTATGGAGTCTCGATCTCCATGAAACCCTGCTGGTCGAGATATGTACGGATCTCCTGTGCAAGGCGATGGCGGAGCGCAAGCGCACGCTGGAGCGGAGCACGACGGAGGTCGAGGTAACGATACTTGGCACGGAGATCCTCACCGCCGTCAGAGTTCTCCTCGATGGTGAACGGAGGAGTAACGGACTTGTTGAGGACATTGATGGACTCAACCTTGATCTCGATGTCACCGGTAGCCATCTTCGAGTTCTTGCTCTGGCGCTCAAGAACCTCTCCGACAACCTGGATGACGTACTCCCTGCCGAGGGATGAAGCAAGCTCCTGAAGCTCTGCCGCAGCCGTAGCCTCGACCACGAGCTGGGTGATGCCGTAGCGGTCACGAAGATCAACGAAGGTCATACCTCCGAGTTTGCGGGACTTCTGCACCCATCCTGCGAGGGTGACCTTCTGTCCTACGTTTTCAATGCGGAGTTCTCCGCAAGTATGTGATCTATACATATATGTTATTATTTATTGTCAATGACGGTCGCAAAGGTAATAAGTTTTTACGAAGATTGAGTTTTTCATGCAAGCTTCTTGGCAAGCTCGACGAAATCCTCCACAGACAAGCGCTCCGGCCTCAGGTCGAAAACGGGATCGGACACGAAAGCTGCCTGCTGCTCCGGTGCCCAGCCCTGCTGCTGGGCCTTCGCAAGAACGAGAGGCTTGAGTGAGTTCCTGAGCGTCTTTCTCCTCTGGTTGAAAGCCGTCTTCACCACGTTCTTGAAGAGAGCCTGGTCGCATCCGAGCTCGGTACGGTCGTTCCTGGTGAGCCTGATGACAGCCGACTTCACCTTAGGAGGAGGATTGAATGCACCCTCGCCGACGGTGAACAGATACTCGATATCATACCATGCCTGCAGAAGCACGGAAAGAATGCCGTATGTCTTGGTTCCGGGTTTCTCCGCAATCCTCTCCGCAACCTCCTTCTGGATCATGCACACGACCTGCGGAACCTGATCCTTATGGTCAAGTATCTTGAAGAAAATCTGAGACGATATATTATACGGGAAGTTTCCTATCACGTCAAAGCTTCCCTGGAAGAAGTTCCCAAGATTGAGCTTGAGAAAATCGGCCTCGATCAGGGAGCCGTTGATCTTAGGGAAATGGACGAGGAGATAGTCGACCGACTCTCGGTCGATCTCGACTGCCCTGAGGGCAATCTCCGGACGCTCGAGAAGATACTGGGTAAGGACACCCATGCCTGGTCCGACCTCGAGTACGTCGGTCGTGGAATCTGCGGGACAGATGAGAGCATCCGCAATGCTCTGCGCCACCTTAAGGTCAGTAAGGAAATGCTGACCGAGGGCTTTCTTTGGTCTAACTTCGCTCATGCTGCAAAGATAACAATAAATCAAAAAGGGCGACCTTCACAGGCCAGCCCTTTTTAAAGTGTAGACTTTTACTAAGTATGTGTAATTTGTTGTGTGTTCAGTAAGTTTTGTTTTCTGACATTACAAATGTAGTTCAGCATGAAATATTATCAAAATTTACCATTTATCATATTCGCAAAGGCATTCTCGATTTCACAAAAACGCCACTCAGGGACACTGAGTGGCGTTTTTTCTTATAAAAATTCTTCAGATAAAAATCTTCGGAAAAATGACTATTCGTCAGAATCCTCATCCTGGTAAGCCTTGAGAAGCTTGTCCTGAACGTCTGCAGGTACCGGCTGGTAGTCTGCGAACTCCATCGTGAATGTAGCAGAACCTGAGGTGAGAGAGCTGAGGGTAGTCGAGTACTTGTAAAGCTCTGCCTGAGGAACACGTGCCTTGAGGACTGAGAAGCCACGGTCAGTTCCCATACCTTCGATGATTGCACGACGGTTCTGGAGATCCGACATACATGCTCCCATGTAGTCTGCAGGAGTCATGACGTTGACGTTGTAGATAGGCTCCATGATCTTAGGACCAGCGATACGGAATGCCTCCTTGAATGCATTACGTCCTGCGATGATGAACGCGATTTCCTTAGAGTCTACCGGATGCATCTTACCGTCATATACGAATACGCGGATGTCGCGTGCGTACGAACCGGTGAGAGGACCTTCCTCGAGCTTCTGCATGAGACCCTTCTTGATTGCAGGCATGAATGAAGCATCGATAGCACCACCGACGACGCAGTTGTAGAACTCGAACTTACCGCCCCATGGAAGATCCATCTCTTCCTTGCCCTTGACGTTGAGAACCTGCTCCTTGCCGTCAATCTTGAACCTTGCAGTTGTCTCTACACCCTCGACGATAGGCTCGACGAGGAGGTGAACCTCACCGAACTGACCGGCACCACCAGACTGCTTCTTGTGACGATACTGTGCAGTGGCAACCTTGGTGATGGTCTCACGGTATGAGATCTTAGGAGCAAATGTCTCGACTGCGACCTTATTCTCGTTGAGGAGTCTCCACTTGACGAAGTTGATGTGCTGCTCACCCTGACCCTGGAGAATGGTCTGCTTGAGTTCCTTTGCATACTCGACAATGATGGTAGGATCCTCTGCCATGATCTTGTTGAGAGCATCGCCGAGCTTCTCCTCATCCTTCTGGTCAGCAGCCTTGATGGCACAGCGGAACTTGGATGCAGGGAATACGATGTCCTTGTATATGATATCTGAACCAGGTGCAGAAAGGGTTACATTGGTCTTTGCTGCACGAAGCTTCACTGTACATCCGATATCACCGGCGCGGAGCTCCTGGACAGCCTCTTTCTTCTTTCCGGCAACGGCATAGAGCGATGAAAGACGCTCCTTGTCACCGGTAGCTGCGTTCTCGAGATCCTGACCGAGGGTAACGACACCTGAGTTTACCTTGAAGTATGCAACCTCGCCGAGGTGCTGCTCAACGGCAGTCTTATAGATGAAGATTGCGGTCTTTCCTGACTCGTCGCAAGGGATTTCCTTGTCGTCCTTTGTATAGATCTTTCTCTCTGAAGGAGCTGCTGCCACCTTGATGGTGAACTCCATGAGCCTCTTGACACCGATGCTCTTCTTTGCAGAAAGACAGAAGATAGGATAGCAGTCACCCTGACGGATACCGATACCGAGGCCCTTGCGGATCTCGTCCTCTGAAAGCTCGCCCTGCTCAAAGAATTTCTCCATGAGTGTATCATCGTACTCTGCAGCCTTCTCGATGAGGGCCTGACGAAGCTCCTCTGCCTCATCCATAAGCTCTGCAGGTATCTCCTTATCCTCGCGCTTTCCGTTATCGTCGACGAAGTGATAGTACTTCATCTTGAGGACATCGATGAATCCGTCGAATCCAAGACCTGGATTGACTGGGAACTGGATGATGATAGGCTTGTTCTTTCCGAAAGCCGCCTTGATGGTCTCGAGAGTATTCTCCCAGTTGGCCTTCTCGCCGTCAAGCTGATTGACACCGAGGATGATAGGAACCTTGTATTCCTCAGCATATCTCTCGAAGATCTGAGTACCGACCTCTACGCCCTGCTGTGCGTTCACGAGGAGGATACCAGTCTCGACAACCTTGAATGCAGATATCGCACCGCCTACGAAATCATCAGAGCCAGGAGCGTCGATGATATTGAACTTGGTGTCCATGAACTCGGTGTATACCGGAGTGGCGAATACCGATTTCTGGTTAGCCTGCTCGTATTCAGTGTTATCCGATACAGTGTTCTTAGCCTCGACAGTACCTTTACGGTCGATGACCTTGCCTTCATAGAGCATGGCCTCCGCGAGAGTGGTCTTACCAGACCTGGTACTACCGAGGAGGACCACATTACGGATGTTCTGGGTTGAATAAGTCTTCATGTGTTATCCTGTTATTAGTTATTAGTTAAATCTTGTGGTTGACCTGAATGTCAGGTGTTCTCGCAAATTTAAAAAATCAAGAGCAGAATAACAATATCTGACACGGTTTAATTTTTCAACCTTTCACGGTAGCTGTCGACGATGTGCTCGCCCGAATACCCGGTGGTCTCGCGGAGATATCGGTCCATCGCACCAGAATCTATGCTCAGCAGCTCGCAGATAGAGCCGAAATCCATGTCTTGATTAAGAAGGACCTCCCCCTGTTCGAGGAGGTCATCAAAACTGATAAGCTGCAGTCGAGTAATCTTTCCCATAATCTCAGGTTTTCACACAAATATTGGCCAATTATTCGAAGAAAACAAACACTTTCACAAGTTTCTTGTGAATATCACAATTTCAACATGGGAACATTCACAAACCAAGATTATACTTTTGCGACAGATTTGAGATTCGTATGGCAATCCTGAAGACGGTAAGCACAAACATCCTAGAGCTGAGGAAGGAGCGCGGACTTTCGCAAGAGACATTTGCGAAGTCCATAGGCGTTTGTGCAAACACCATCTGCAATTACGAAACCGGGAAGACCTCAGTCAGCCAGAAGGCAATTTCGGAAATAAAGAGGGTATACGGAGTCGACGTAACAAGCATCGCGATTGGCAGGATCAATACCGACGGCAGTCCTATCCCCGAGAAACTGGAAGACGAAGCAGCAGGATGGGAATCAAACCGGACAGGAAAAGAAAGTCTGAGCACTGAGCTCAAGAGAGTACGCGACAACAACGAAGGACTCCACGCAGTCATCGACCAGCGCGATGCGGAAATCGAGAAACTGAAGACAGAAAACGGAACTCTCAAGGCAGAAAACAAGAACCTGAACGAAAGGGTGAACGAGCTGGAAGGCAAGCTCGCCACCTACATAACCAAAGACGGATTTGGAGCAGAGCCCAAGAATGACTAATTTTGCTCCATGTCCAAGGAGATACACCTGCTGAACCATATGCATGAAGGCCTGATAGAGGCCGGTTGTGACGAGGCCGGACGCGGTCCCCTCGCAGGTCCGGTGTTCGCCGCCGCCGTCATTCTCCCCGAAGACTTCCACCACCCACTCCTCAACGACTCAAAGCAGATGAGCGAGAAGTCCAGGAACATTCTCCGCGAGGTGATAGAAAAGGAAGCCGTGGCTTATGCCGTGGAAGAAGTCAGCGCCGAAGAAATCGACACCATCAACATACTCAACGCATCCATCACCGGAATGCAGCGTGCCGTGCTGCGTCTGAACCCTCGGCCGCAATTCCTCCTCATCGATGGAAACCGCTTCCGTCCTTTCGACTCATATAGGTATACAGATTATGCTACGGTGGTGAAAGGTGACGGCAAATACGCACCGATCGCCGCAGCATCCGTACTTGCAAAGACATACAGGGACGAGCTGATGCGCAAGCTGGCGGAAGAGTACCCCATGTACGGATGGGACAGGAACATGGGATATCCCACACCTGAGCATATAGACGCAATACGGCGGTACGGAATGACTCCATACCACCGTAAATCTTTCCATGTAAAGGAACTTGAACCGTCCCTTTTCTGATATTCTAGAGTGAGGTCTCGAACTCCTTGAGGAACCTCATGTCGTTCTCGAAATAGTTGCGGAGGTCCTTGACCTGCCACTTGAGCATCGCAATACGCTCCACGCCCATACCGAAGGCGAATCCGCTGTACTTCTTGCTGTCGATGCCGTTTGCCTCGAGCACGTTAGGGTCCACCATACCGCAGCCGAGGATTTCGAGCCAACCTGTACCCTTGCAGACATTACAACCCTCGCCATGGCAGATGTTGCAGCTGACGTCAACCTCTGCTGAAGGCTCGGTGAACGGGAAGTAAGACGGACGCATGCGGATCTCTGTCTCCGGTCCGAACATCTCACGGGCAAAGAGGAGAATTGCCTGCTTCATGTCGGCGAAAGTCACGTTCTCATCGATGTAGAGACCCTCGACCTGGTGGAAGATACAGTGTGCACGTGCGCTGATCGCCTCGTTACGGAATACTCGACCAGGACAGATCACACGGATAGGAAGCTGCATCTTCTCCATGCAGCGGACCTGTACGCTTGAAGTATGGGTGCGGAGAAGAACGGGGTTCTTCTGCTCGTTGTCTGTAACGAAGAAAGTATCCTGCATCTCACGTGCAGGGTGCTCAGGCGGGAAGTTGAGTGCTTCGAAAACATGCCAGTCATCCTCGATCTCCGGACCCTCTGCCACATCATATCCGAACTTGCGGAAGATTCCGACGATCTCCTCGCGGACGATGCTCACTGGGTGACGCGAGCCAAGTGGATAGCTGTCGCCAGGAGCGGTGAGGTCGGTTGCAGACGACCCGGATGCAGCAGCGAGTGCAGAAGCTGTGCTCTTGAGTTCCTCGATCTTAGCCGCAGCAGCGTTCTTGAGCTGGTTGAGCTTCTGACCGAACTCCTTCTTCTGCTCCTTGTCTACGTTACGGAATTCCTCGAACAGACGGGTAATCTCACCCTTCTTTCCAAGGAGGCGTACACGTGCCTCTTCAATTTCCTGTTCCTTCTGGCACTTGAGATTCTCAATATCTGCCAGTATAGCTTCGATTCTTTCTTTCATCTTTCTTGAATTGGACGGCAAAGATAGTTATTTTTTCTTTTGAACGGCTGACTGTTCCAGCTTTTCGCGACGCTTGTCACGAGCCTTCCTGAGTCTAGCGGCACCTCTCTTGAGATATTCGTTCCACTGATCCTCGGTGAATATCTTCATGTATGCCTCGTCAAGCCTGTCGAGCCATTTGTCCTGTACCTGCTGGTAAAGACTCGTGTTGCCTATCTTCGCGGCCTGCATGTCGTTGATCTCATCCGTCATGCCATGATATACGGCCTTTAGAGTGGAATCCACTCTGAAAGTCTGCCATGGTTCGAGCTTGAGGTCAAGTTCGAGACGGTCTGCCTGCATCTCACATCTCTCGTCAAGATCAGGCGTCTTTCCTTCTGTCGACTGCGCGTGGGCAGCAAACGAGCTGAATAATACTACTGCTAAAGCAGTAACTACGAATTTTCCCTTCATAGTCAATGATTTTTTATGTAGATTTGCAAAAGTACATAATTTGGGCCAAAATGACAATGAAGAAAGTATTCTCATACATCGCAGCAACCGCAATCGCGGTCGCCGCCGCAGATATGCAGGGAGAAGCATGTACCAACGTGCTCATCACCCGAGGAGCGAGCGCCGACGGAAGCTGCATGATCTCCTATGCGGCAGATTCGCACCAGCTCTTCGGCGAACTCTATTTCCATCCGGCCGCTGACTGGAAGCCGGGAACCATGCTCAAGGTCTTCGACTGGGATTCAGGAAAGTACAACGGAGAGATTCCGCAGGTCGCCCACACATACAAGACCGTCGGCAACATGAACGAGCATCAGCTGATCATCGCCGAGACCACCTATGGAGGACGAGAGGAACTCTGGGAGCAGGACGGAATCATGGACTATGGTTCTCTCATCTACATCGCGCTTCAGAGAGCCGCTACCGCACGTGAGGCCATCGACGTGATCGTGAATCTTGCAGACACCTACGGATATTGCTCCGAAGGCGAGTCATTCTCGATCGCAGACAAGAACGAAGTCTGGGTGATGGATCTCATCGGCGGAGGAAAGGACCGCAAAGGCATACTCTACGTGGCGCGCCGCGTCCCTGACGGATACATCTGCTCACATGCGAATCAGGCAAGGATCAGCACCTTCCCTCAGAACGACCCCGAGAACTGCATCTATGCAAAGGACGTCATCGACTTCGCACGCGCAAAGGGATGGTTCGACGGCAAGGATGAGGATTTCAGCTTCTGTGACACCTATGCACCGCTCGATTTCGGAGGAATGAGAGGTTGTGAGGCCCGCGCATGGTCTGCATTCAACATCCTCTGCGAGGGACAGTTCACTTTCATGGACGAGAACGGAAAAGAAGTCACCGTTCCGGCAGACCACTATCTCCCTTATGCGATGGGCTATGACAAGAGCCTCCGCTTCCCTCTCTTCGTGAAGCCGGCCAAGAAGGTCAGCGTGAAGGACGTGGCAGAGGTGATGCGCGACCATTATGAGGGCACCCCTATGGACATGACCCAGGATATCGGAGCCGGCGGAAACGCACTTCCTTACAGGTGGAGACCTATGGGCTTCGAGATTGACGGCAAGTCATACACCAACGAACGTGCGATAGCTACCCAGCAGACCGGTTTCTGGTTCGTGGGACAGGCCAGAGGATGGCTTCCTGACGTGATCGGAGGAATCGACTGGTTCGGCACCGACGACGCTGCGACTTCATATCTCACCCCTATCTACACCAACACGGACGAGATTCCGGAGTGCTTCCGCGAGGGTAACGGAGACATGCTCAACTATTCGGCGACATCTTCGTTCTGGATGAACAACCGCGTCACAAACGCATGCTACAGGATGTACAACATCATGCAGCCTACCGTGAAGGCGGCGATCGACGAATGGGAGAATGCGCGCCTGGAGGAGATTGCATCAATCGACGAGAAGGCCCTCAGCCTCTACAACAAGGCACTTTCAAAGCCGGTGAAGGCCATCAAGCGCAATGACAGCGTGAAGAAGACCATAGACCCGTTCCCTGAGGTCAGGAAGTATCTCACCGAGTACTCCGTCAACACCGCACAGACCATCTTCAACAAGTGGGTCGAGCTTGAGGAACTTCTTCTCGTCAAATATATAGACGGAAACGTCAAGGCCCAGGACGAGAACGGAAAGTTCATCACCAACGGCAACAAAGGCAACATTCCTGACGGGATCACTCAGCCTGGCTATACAGAAAAATGGAAACGCACGGTAGCCCTCACACACGGCGCCGTCATAGAAGAAAGGTAATATCATGGCAAAGTACAATTACAAGAGCAATTGGCCGCGTTACGTCCTGGAGTGGGGCGTGCTTGCAGCACTCATCATCGTTATCTCCGGTCTTGCCAAGATCGTCGTACCATCACTCGCCGAAGCCGATCCGGAGAGATACTGCCCTATGGGCGGTCTCGAGGCGCTGGTAACCTTCTTCAAGAGAGGTTCCCTCCCTTGCTCGATGAGCACGGTGCAGATCGTAATGGGCATAGCACTCGCTGCTGCGGTAATACTCTTCAGCAAGCTGTTCTGCGGTTACGTGTGTCCGGTAGGAACCGTCGAGGACCTTCTCGCAAAGCTTCGCAGGAAGCTCGGCGTGAAATCATTCTCAATCCGTAACGGCAGCGTCGCAGACAAGGCTCTCCGCATCATCAAATATGTGCTCGTCTTCGTAGTGTTCTACATCACCGCGACCAACAGCGAGCTCTTCTGCAAGAACTTCGACCCTTACTACGCAGTAGCGACAGGCTTCAAGGGAGAGATCACCCCTTGGATGGCAAGCATCACAGTGCTCATCGTCGTAGCCCTCGGCTTCTTCATCGACAGCTTCTGGTGCCGTTATCTCTGTCCTCTCGGAGCAGTTTCCAACTCGCTCAAGTTCTGGGTGTGGGTGCTCGTCCTCTTCGCTGTATGGTATGTCGCTGACATGATCGGCCTCCACCTGCCATGGACCGTACTCCTCGGCGCATTCTGCCTTATGGGCTACCTCCTCGAGATTCTCGTAAGGAAGCCTAAGTTCCAGCTCATGCACGTCTACAAGGACGAAGAGACCTGCTGCCACTGCGGACTCTGCACCAAGAGATGTCCGTACGGCATCGATATCGACTCTTGCAACAACGGAATCGTGCGCTCCGTGGACTGTACGCTCTGCGGAGAATGTACGGCAGCCTGCCCTAACAAGGCCCTGAAGATCGGAGTCGCACACAAGGCAAAAGGTGGCATCTGGAAGCTTGCACCGGCAATCATCACCATAATTCTCGTGATCACCGCCATCATCCTCGGCCGTCGTCCTGAGTTCGAGATACCTACCATCAACGAGACATGGGGCCTCGAGAAGCTCGGACCGGACAGCACCATGGTGCCTGTAGTCGACATCAATACCCTTGAGACCATGGAGATGACCGGTCTCAAGTCAGTGAAGTGCTTCGGCAGCTCGACCGCCTTCATGAACAAGCTCATGCGCATCCCTGGCGTACACGGAGTGAAGACCTTCGTCGTACACCACAGGGCAATCATCACATACGATCCAAAGAAGACCTCCCCTGAGGAAATCCAGAGCGAGGTATTCGTTCCTGTACGCGTAAAGACAGACAAGAGGCCTGATCCTTCTGCAGTCAAGGAGGTGAAGGTAGTTACCATCAGGACGGACAAGATGTTCGACCGCATGGACTTCACCTACCTCGGTCTCCAGTTCCGCGACACGGACAAGCAGATCTACGGACTCGAGAGCGAGTTCGCATGCCCTCTCATCGTAAGGGTATTCCTTGCTCCTGACGAGACGATCACAGAGGCTGAGCTCCGCGAACTCGTGGAGAGGAAGGAACTCCACACCTACAACCCTACTACCGGTGAGCTCGTGAAGACCATCCCGGTGGACTTCGAGTTCGTGAGAATGGAGCCGGGTGAGGAGACCATCACCATCGCAGAATTCCTCAACAAGATGTTCGACGGCTTCGACAGCGGCGTCTTCAACGGACGCTACACCAACGAGGACGGAGAGGAATATGTCGAGAAGCGCGACAAGCACTACGAGGGACAGCCTCAGTTCATCTACGAGATTGCCAACCAGGACTACGAGAAGCCAGTATTCAAGAGGGCGAATGCATTCCAGTATCTCTCCAACCATATCTCGAAGGAGAGCTGCGAGGGAATCATCTCTCTCAAGATGACCCTCAACAAGGACCTCGTGCCTTCTATCCAGATACGATTCACCGAACCTATGACAGAGGAGAAGATCTGGGAGGTAATCAACGAGAATCCATGGAAGATCACCTACGCCCGTGACGACGTTCGCGACGTCCCTGCGAAGATGACCTTCGACACCCCGGGTATCGTATACCCATACGTAGAGAATACTGAAGAATAACGATCATGATTCGAAAGATCATAACGGTCTCGCTGGCGGCCCTGATAGCCGTCTCCGCATATGCTGACGAGGGAATGTGGCTTGTCAACGCCATCAACCGCGCCCTCGAGGCAAAGATGCAGGAGCGTGGCCTGAAATTGTCTGCCCGCGACATCTACGATGCAGACGCAGAAGGAGCAAGTCTCAGCGACGCCATATTGTCGCTGGACTTTGCATGCTCCGGAAGCGTGATATCAGAGGAAGGACTCGTCATCACCAACCACCACTGCGCCTATTCGGATGTGTTCTCGCTCAGCACCCCTGAGCACAACTATCTCGAAGACGGTTACTGGGCATTCTACCAGAAGGACGAGATTCCTATCCCGGGCAAGGGCGTGCAGTTCCTCAAGAGGGTCATTGACGTCACCGAGGAGGCAAATGGACTCATTGCCGAATATAAGGCAAATGGTCTTCCTCTCGGCAGCAGAAAGCTCTCACACCTCATAGAGACCAAGTACCACGAAGAGACCGGATACGAGGCTTCACTATACAACATGTGGTCAGGAAGCAAATACTATCTCGCCCTCTATCTCGAGTACAAGGACGTCAGGCTCGTTGCCGCCCCTCCTGTAAGCATCGCCGCTTTCGGTGGCGACATCGACAACTGGGAATGGCCGCAGCACAAGGGAGACTTTGCAATGTACAGGATATACACGGCTCCGGACGGCAGCCCGGCTAAGTATTCCGAGAACAATGTTCCTCTCAAGAGCGCCAGAAAGCTGGAAATCTCGCTTGCAGGTCTCAAGGAAGGAGACTTCACGATGATACTTGGCTACCCAGGAAAGACATCACGATACAGTTCGGCTCCTAAGGTCACCTCTCTCGTCAACGTAAGCCTGCCTGCAGCATCCATCGTCAGAAAGGCCAACATGGACATAACCAAGAGGAGGATGGACACAGACCCTCAGACAAGGCTCCTTTATTCTGACTGGTTCTTCAGCCT
>JAGHUQ010000143.1 GCA_018064725.1 Candidatus Cryptobacteroides caccocaballi | reverse complement strand
CAAGTATCTCGTGGCTGCAGGAAATTTCACGGACGAAGCGGCGCAGATCAGCATCAAGGTAGAGGGCAAGTACCTCAACATCCGCACCGAGCCACATTCCTTCAACAGCTACATAATCAGGAACAAATAATAACACAGACCAAATATGAAAAAGACCATTCTAATGCTCGCGATCCTAGGCGCCTGCGGAATAGCTTCCGCACAGCCTTTCGGATTCGGAAACTTCAACGCCCAGGAGAATCAGGTAGACAGTCCTGACGGAAGGCTTTCCGTCAATGTCAAGCTCGTCAGGGGCGGTGCTCCAGTCTACACGGTAAGCTATGATTCAAACACTATTCTCGAAAACTCCCCTCTCGGTCTCGTGACCACCAGCGGTGACTTCACAAGAGGTCTCGAATTCGTATCTGCTGAAACCGAGACGGTGAGCAAGAGCTATACCCAGGAGAAAATAAAGAAATCCCGCATCGACTATAATGCGAACAAGCTCACATACGTCCTCAAGGACGCAAAGGGTCAGCAGATGAGCATCATATTCGAGGTCAGCGACAATGACATCGCCTTCCGTTACAAGCTCGACTCGTTCAGGAACAGGTACTCTACAGTCATCCTCAAGGAGGCAACAGGATTCGACTTCCCTCTTACCACCACTACCTTCCTCACTCCGCAGGCAGACCCTATGACGGGCTTCGCGCAGACCAAGCCATCCTATGAGGAGGGATATGAGTATGACGCACCGATGGACAAGAAATCGCAGTACGGTAACGGCTACACCTTCCCTTGCCTCTTCCATGTAGGAGACAACTGGGCACTCGTGTCCGAGACTGGCGTGACAAGCAAGTACGTGGGTTCGCACCTCAGCGAGGAGCAGGCTGGCGGTCTCTATACTATCGCCTTCCCTGATGAGAGGGAAATCAGCGGCTGGGGCAGTTCCAGCGTAGCCATAGCTCTCCCGGGCTATACTCCATACAGGACGATCACCGTCGGCGACAACCTGGCGCCTATCGTTGAGACCACAATCCCTTACGATGTCGTCGAGCCTCTCTACCAGCCATCTCAGGACTATGTCTACGGCAAGTCCACATGGAGCTGGATCATGTGGGGTGACGGCGCGACCGTTTACGAGGATCAGGTGAAATACATTGACCTCGCAGCTGCCATGGGCTACAAGTATTGTCTTGTCGACGCCCTCTGGGACACACAGATCGGCAAGGAGAAAGTCGAGGAACTTTCAAGGTATGCTCAGTCCAAGGGCGTGAACCTCTTCTTGTGGTACAATTCCAACGGTGCATGGAACGACGCACCTCAGGGTCCTAGGGGATGCATGTCGACAAGCATAGAAAGAACGGCAGTGATGAAATGGCTCAAGAAGATCGGCGTCAAGGGAATAAAGGTCGACTTCTTCGGCAGCGACAAGCAGCCTATGATCCAGACCTACGAGGATATCCTCAGCGATGCTAACGAATACGGCATCATGGTCATCTTCCACGGATGTACGCTTCCTCGCGGTTGGGAGAGGATGTACCCTAACTTCGTAGGTGCCGAGGCTGTTCTCGCATCGGAGAATCTCATGTTCTCACAGGATTTCAACGACATCGA
>JAGHUQ010000031.1 GCA_018064725.1 Candidatus Cryptobacteroides caccocaballi | reverse complement strand
CGAGCTATGCTTTAGCCACCGGAGGTACTCTATTCCGGTGGCGGTGCCTCAATCCTTTTTCTGCTCTGAAATGATGCCCGAAGTGAGATTCTGCGTGGTATTCGTCAGATTTAACGCTGTTTTTTGTTGACTCGTAGTAAACAGCGCATTATTCGCCATTTCCTGCGCTGAAATGATGTCCGCAGTGAGGTTCAGCGCGGTTTTCGCCAGATTTACCGCTGAAAATCGTTGTCCCGCAGGAAACAGAGCCTTATTCGCCATTATCTGCGCTGAAATGCTTGCTATAGCTGGATTCAGCGTAGTTTTCGTCGATTTTGACGCTGAAATGATGTCCGCAGTGAGATTCAGCGTAGTTTTCGCCAGATTTGACGCTGAAATGCCTGACGGGAGGAAAAGAGCAGGGAAAAGAGCAGGGGAAAGGGGCATTATTCACGTAGGATTTTCTATATTTGTACTGGTAAAACGAAAAGACAAATGCCCAATATAGTAGACGTCATACACCTTTCACATAGATACGCAGTAGACTGGGCCATCAGAGACATCAATTTCTCCATCGAGAAGAACGGAATCCTCGGACTCCTCGGCTCAAACGGAGCAGGTAAGTCAACCACCATGAACATCATCTGTGGAGTCTTGAATCAGACAGAAGGAGATGTCTTCATCAATGGTATCGACCTCCGCAAGAATCCAGTCGAAGCAAAGAAGGAAATCGGCTTCCTCCCGCAGAAACCTCCACTTCATCCTGACCTTACTGTTGACGAATATCTAGTCCATTGTGCTGTGCTGAGGCGAATGGACCCTTCAAAAATCAGGAAAGCTGTAGATGCCGCGAAGGAGAGATGCGAGATATCACATTTCAGCGACCGCCTTATCAAGAACCTTTCCGGTGGATACCAGCAGCGTGTCGGCATTGCCCAGGCGATCGTCCATGACCCTCGTTTCGTCGTACTTGACGAGCCCACCAATGGCCTTGACCCTAACCAGATTGTCGAGATCCGCAACCTCGTGAAAGAGATTGCGGTGGACCATGCTGTCCTTATTTCGACCCATATACTCTCCGAGGTCCAGGCGACATGCGACGAGATCAGGATGATCGACCACGGACACGTCGTGTTCTCCGGCTCGATGAAGGACTTCAATGACTATGTCGTTCCGAACAGCTTCACCGCCAGCTTCGGAGTGCCTCCGACCAAGGATGAACTCGCAGCGATCGGCAATGTCCTGAACGTCGAGGAACTCTCTAAGGGCAGCTTCCGCGTACGCTTTGACGGCAGTGACGAAATCACCGAAAGAGTCATAGAGCAGAGCATCGCAAATGGCTGGCACCTGAAGGAAATAGCTCTCGACCATACCTCACTTGATGTCATCTTTGCACAACTCTCTGGAAAGCTGAAGAACAATGTCTAAGCTTAAGAGTACACGCATCATTGGACGTATCACGCGAACGGAACTCGCTTCATTGTTTGGTTCTCCGATCGCGTGGTTTATCCTCATTGTTCTCGCAGTCCTCACTTCTTCAAGCTTCGTAAAGCATCTTGCCTCGACAGTGAGCACCGTGGAACTATACGGAACCAACTTGTCCCTGACCAAGAATGTGTTCCTGGGATATGCCAGTTTCCTTGAATCGATAGTACAGAACATCTATATCTACATACCTCTGCTGACGATGGGTCTGATTGCGAGGGAGACATCATCCGGTTCCATAAAACTGGTATATTCGTCTCCGGTCACATCCACCCAGTTCGTCATAGGCAAGTTCCTCGCAGCAGCGATCATGGGCCTCTGTCTCATGGTGATTCCATTGCTGACCCTGCTTGGAAGTGCGTTCTTCATCACGAATCTGGACGTCGCTCCAGTGCTTATCGGCCTGCTTGGACTCTACTTGCAGATATTGGCATCCTGCGCTATCGGTCTGTTCTTTTCCTCATTGACGACCTACCAGGTCGTGGCAGCGGTCGGCAGCTTGGCCACGCTGGCGATTCTCGGTAAGATAGGGAACATGGGAAGGCATAGCGAGGTGTTGAGAAACATAGCGCATTGGCTCTCGATCAACGGAAGGACGACCGCATTCCTCAATGGTGTCTTCAGGATTGACGATTTCTTCTATTTCATAGCAATCATCATACTCTTCACCGGCCTCACAGTGATGAGGATATCATTCCCACGCCTGAGCATGAAACCGGTGCAGAAGTATGCTGCGGCAGCTCTGCTGTTTGCGTCGGTTGCTGGAATCGCATTCGTCAGCTCGCGTCCTTCGCTCATGGTGATATCCGACACGACCAGGGCAAAGCAGAACTCAATCACCGAGAATTCGAAGAAGGTGGTCCGTCAGATGGACGGAAAGATAGTGGTCAACAACTACATAAACCTGTTTGACAACCAGTCCTCCAAGTACATGCTCCAGACCCTCTTGCCGAGAAGCATCTTCGAGCAGTACAAGCTGAGCAAGCCGGATATAGAAGAGCATACGATTTACTATTATGCTGATTGCGCGAATAAGCGTAACAGCAGGAAACTTGCCAATATGGGCCTCGAGGAGGCACGCGACTATCTCACTACGATCTATAACCTGAATCCGAGGATGTTCCGCAGCCCTGATGAGATGAGCGACGTGGAAGTAATCAGGAGCGAGGACAATGCTTTCGTACGCGAGATCATCTACAACGGAAAGACGGCGTTGCTTCGCGACTATGCCGACAACATGAGCGAGCCTTCGGAAGCTGAGATTACCGCCGCTCTTTCGAAGCTCACAGGTGAACCACCTGTCGTCGGTTTTGTCAGAGGAAACGGAGAGCGTTCTCTGGATGGCACTTCACTCCAGGACTACAGCGTTTTCACTGTTTCTGCATATCAGCGTTATGCGCTTATCAATCAGGGATTTGATGTCGTATATACCAGTTTCGGCCAGCCAATACCTGAGAGCATCGACATGCTTGTCGTGGCAGATCCTGTGACCAGCTTCACGGATCAGCAGATGGAAAATTACCGTGCCTATCTCGGCAGAGGCGGAAATATGATGATTCTGACTGATTATGGTCATCAGGATATCGTACAGCCTCTTCTCGATGAACTTGGACTGAAGGCATCAGACAGACAGATTGCGAGGAAGTCAGAGGATTTCTCATCTGGCCTCGTGCTTGCACATGAGGCCAAAGGTGTCGGCGAGATCGATGACTGCTTCAAGGGACTTGCCGCTGGCGCCGGACGTATCACCATGCCGGGTTGTCTTGCACTCGATGTTCAGGAAGGGGAGAGCCCATTCCAGGCGAAACCACTGCTCGTCAGCCCTGAGGACTCATGGCTCGAGAGCGACTACAGCGGATTCAAGGACGATGCAGTCGAGTGCGATGAGAGCGATGGGGAAGTGCTGGGTACGTATGTGACTGCCTATGCACTTACCAGAGGAGATCAGAAGGTTCTCGTCGTGGGTGACGCTGATTGCCTTTCCGATGCCGAGATGACTATCTCCCGCGAGGGCTTCGAGGCTGCAAACTACCAGTTGATCATAAAAGGTTTCCAGTGGATTTCAGACGGAAGGTTCCCTGTAAGGATCGACCGTATTCCGCAGACGGATACCACGTTTAAGATAAGCACAGACGATATCATGGCCATCAGGATTGCATACGTATTCGTACTTCCTGTCCTGATTCTGGCGCTGGCTGTGTTCGTGTTGATGCGAAGAAGGAGGGCGTAGAACATGGATTTCAGGATAATCAGACGAATTGCTAAGACGGAACTTGCAACCTTGTTCTATTCGCCGGTGGCGTGGATACTCATCGTCGTCCTTGCCGCTCAGATCGGCAGTTCCTTCATCGATATTCTCAACGAGATCGTGAAGATCAAGGCGCTGGGCAACACTATCACCTTCAGTGCTACTGCCGGAGTGGTACTCGGCGGCCGTGGAATCTATGAAGTCATTCAGGACAGCATATATCTCTACATACCGCTGCTGACCATGAACCTCATGAGCCGCGAATATGCATCGGGCTCGGATAAGCTCCTTTATTCTTCGCCGGTAAGCAGTGTCGAGATCATTGCAGGCAAGTTCCTTGCGACCCTCGGTTGCACTGCCGTGCTGGTCGGAGTGCTTGCCCTGCCGACCGTAGCTGTATGCATGGTGGTGCCGAATCCGGACGTGACCCTCATGCTTGCATGTCTGGCGTCGATGTTCCTGCTGATCATGACCTATTGCAGCATCGGACTTTTCATGTCCGCCCTGACCTCATATCAGGTGGTCGCTGCGGTCGCGACGCTCAGTGCGCTTGCTGTGTTCAACTACATCGGCACCGTCGGCCAGGAATCGCCTATCTTCAGAGAGATCACATACTGGCTGTCCATAAAGGGCCGTGCCAGCACCATGGTCGGTGGTCTGGTATGTACCGATGATATTGTATATTTCCTTGCTGTCACAGGCTTTTTCCTTGCACTATCTGTGATACTTCTGGAGAACCGAAAGGCCAGGCGCACGGCTTTCCAGAAATCTTTGCGATACGGCGCAGCTGCCGCGGTATTGATGGTTATCGGATTCGTCAGTTCACGTCCTGCTCTCAAGGCTTTCTGGGACGCGACTTATGTTGATGACCGTACTCTTTCTGAGGAAAGCCAGAAGGTTATGAAGCAGCTTCCGGGCGGCATGACCATCACCACCTACGTTGATGTACAAGACGAAGAATTCTCGAACTATGTACCTAGTCAGCAGATGAAAGACAAGGAACATTTCAAGGAATACATCAGGTTCAAACCGGAGATCAGGATGAAGTATGTCTACTACTATTCTCCGATAATGGATACAGCATTGCTGAACAAATATCCGGGAATGAGCGATGAGCAGATTGCCGTCGAACTTGCCGCGATCAAAGGATACAAGCACGCGAAGCTCGTAAGTGCCGAGTCGTTGAAGCCGGAGATCGATCTTGCGGAGGAAGGGTACCAGTTCGTGCGCGTCATTCGCAGGAAGAGCGGAGAAGAAGCACGCCTCAGGCTGTTCAACGATATGACCCATCATCCGAGCGAAAAGGAGATCTCATCTGCCATGAAAAAGATGATCAATGATCCGGTGAAGGTCGCGACAGTAACCGGACATGGCGAACGTTCGGTGAGGAGGAGAAGCGACAGGGATTTCTCGCTTTTCGCTACCAACGGCCAGTTCAGGAATGCGATGGTGAACCAGGGTTTCGACATGGAGGAAGTCGTACTCTCCGAAGGTGTACCCGAGGACATAAACATACTGTTCATACCCGATCCGGCTAGCGTCCTTTCGGATGAGGATCTTTCTGCCGTGGATGCATTTGTTGAAAGGGGAGGAAACCTCATGATACTCACTGATGCCGGAAGGCAGGATGTCATTTCCGGACTCCTCTCACGCTTCGGAGTGAAGGCCGGAGAGGATATCGAACTCGATGGTAACGTCATGGGCCGTGCGACCCAGGCTGCAGCAGACAAGTTCAAAGGATTCTATGCTTCCATGAGGCGTAACCCAGCGAGAACTTCTGTTCAGATGCCGGGTGCCATGTCTATGGAAATCGCAGATACAAGCACTTTCAAGGCACTTCCTCTGCTCGTGAGCGACAGCCTCTCGACTGCCGGTCCGCAGACCCTTGCTCTCGCACTGACACGCAAGCGCGGTGAGAATGAGAAGGAGCAGAGGGTCATCATCGTCGGTGATGCTGACTGCTTCAGCAATTCCGTGCTTCAGCTTGTCAGCAGTGACCAGAGCAGCAGAGCATACAACTTCGACATGCTTCCTGGTTCTTTCCGCTGGCTGTGCTACGGCGAGTTCCCGATTTCACCTGCACATAAGCCATACATTGATTCAGATGTAAGGCTGACTCCTATGCAGATGCCTTTGGTGAGGGCTCTTTACAATTACGTTATACCAGCCGTAATTGCTCTGGTTGGAATCGTGATTCTTTACAGGCGCCGAAAGAGATAATTACAATCCTTTATTATCTCATTTTAATTATTAAAAATAATTATAAATTGTTAAATTGCAGTGTCTAAAGACACTGTAGAATAATTTTGTGATTATGAATATTTATCGATTCGCCACGAAGAGTCGACTTTTTGTCGGTATAATCGTGGTGTTGGTTACAATCTTTAATTCGATTCCGGCATTGGCGCAGTCAAGTGTAAGCGGCATCGTGATCGATGACGATGACCTTCCTGTGCCTGGTGTGGCAGTATATGAGCCTGGAAAGATAACTTCAGGCACTGTCACCGATGCGGACGGAAAGTATACCGTCAAGGTGAATGCGAAGACTAAGGAACTTGTTTTCGAGTCTCTCGGCTTCAAGACCAGATATGTGGCACTGAGTGACTGCGCTGTCGTCCGCCTCGAGACTGATGCGCAGATGATCCAGGAAACAGTCGTCACTGGTATCTATACCAGAAAGGCAGACAGTTTCACTGGTGCCGTTCAGTCGTTGAGCGCTGATGAACTCAAGAAGGTGGGAACCAAGAACGTGCTTGAGTCGCTTAAGAATCTTGACCCGTCATTGATGATACTCGAGAACCTCGAGAGCGGTTCGAACCCTAATGCGATGTCATCTATGCAGATTCGAGGAGCATCATCCCTCGGCATGGAGACGACCTCGCTCAAGAGCAATTTCGTGAGTGATGCGAACATGCCTCTGTTCATCCTCGACGGTTTCGAGACAACCGCGGAGAAGATTCAGGATATGGATATGAACCGTGTCGAGAGCATCACCATCCTCAAGGATGCATCAGCTAAGGCAATCTATGGTTCGAAGGGTGGTAACGGTGTCATCGTCATCGAGACCAAGTCCCTCGATTCGGGAAGGACTGCGATCACATATACCGGAAACGTCTCTCTCGAGATGCCTGACCTCTCCAGCTACAACCTCTGTAATGCGCTTGAAAAGCTCGAGGTCGAGAGGCGAGAGGGTTACTACATCTCCAAGAGCGCAAGCACCCAGGAGAACCTGCAGTCTCTCGAGATCTACAATGAGCGTCTCCGCCGTGCCCTTGAAGGCGAGAGCACATACTGGCTTTCGAAGCCGCTCCGCATCGGTGTCGGCAACAAGCACTCTCTCTCAGTCGAGCTCGGCAACAAGGAGCTCAAGTCATTCACCACTTTCGCGTACAACGATGTCGAAGGTGCGATGAAGGGCTCTTCTCGAAAGGTGATCAGCGGTGACATGAACCTTGCATACAGGCACAAGGGATGGACATTCCGCAACATCATGAGCATCGCGCACATGCGAAGCAGCGAGTCTCCGTACGGCAAGTTCTCGACCTACGCCGAGATGAATCCGTACTTCAATCCATACGATGAGGACGGCAACCTGGTCCGCGTGTTCCAGTTGAAGGCCAACAAGACCTACGTCACTGCGAATCCGCTCTACGACGCATCTCTCAATGTCGTGAATACAAACTCGTACCTCGACTTCACCGACAACTTCTATGTCGAGTACATGCCTATCCAGCCGCTGAAGATCGTTGCAAGGGCCGGTATCGACACCAAGACAACCCGCAGTGATGAGTTCTACCCTTCGAAGCACTCGAAGTTCTATTCGGCCAGCGACGAGAATGAAACAGAGGATGAGATTCTCCGCAAGGGCTCTTATGAGCAGTCAAACGGTACCTACACTTCTTTCTCAGGCGACTTGAGCGCGCAGTTCAACCACTCATTCGCAGAGGTCCATGACGTGTTCGCGACTGCTCAGTACACCATCTCGCAGGTCAAGTATGGCGAGGTGACTCACTATGCGAGCGGTTTCCCTAACGACAAGATGTCAGACATAATATTTGCGAGGGACTACACTCTCGACAAGACTCCGACCGGAAGCAACGGACTCAACCGCAACCTCGGACTCCTCCTTACAGTCGGATACTCCTTCGCAGACAGGTACATGCTCGATGCGACCGTGAAGGGCAGCGCATCATCCGTGTTCGGTACCAACAACAAGTGGGGTACTTTCTGGAGCGCCGGACTTGCATGGAACCTCCACAAGGAGAGATGGCTCGAGTATGTCGACTGGATGAAGCAGTTCAAGCTCCGCTTCTCGCTCGGAAGCTCAGGTAACCAGAACTTCATGTCAAACAACTCGATCGCATCGTATATCTATTACAGCGACAGATTCTATAATTCCCAGACTGGTGTGCACCTCTCAGGAATGGCTAATCCTAACCTTGGATGGGAACAGAAGATGGACTACAACCTCGGACTCGACTTCCGTACCGATCATGTCTATGTCGTTGCCGACTTCTATCTTGCTGACACGAAGAACCTCGTGTTCAACCGTACGCTCCTTTCTTCTACCGGCTTCGGATCGGTGAGCGACAACCTCGGTCTCATCCGCAACAAGGGTGTCGAACTCTCGGTCAACTACACCGCCTTCCAGAAGAAGAACTCATACCTGACCTTCCTCGCGAAGATCGCCCTCAACGACAACAGGATACTCAGACTCTCCGATGCGATGAAGGCGTTCAACGATCAGCAGATCACCCAGGCGGAGGAGAACAAGTCTGACATGCCAGTGATACAGTATTACGATGACATGCCTCTGCATTCGATCTGGGTTGTGCCTTCGCTCGGTATCGACCCGATCAGCGGAAAGGAGGTGTTCGTCAGCAAGGATGGCTCCCTTGTCAACACATGGAAAGCAACCAACCTCGTGAACTACGGTTCATCCGACCCTCTTTTCAACGGCAACTTCGGTTTCAACTCGGAGATCAAGGGCATTGGCGCGAGCGTGATATTCACTTTCTACGGTGGTGGAAAGAAGTATAATTCGACACTTGTCTCCATGGTCGAGAATACCAACCTCGAGAAGAATGTCGACCGAAGGATCTTCTCCGACCGCTGGTTCGAGCCAGGCCAGATCGCACAGTACAAGAACGGTGCGGGCGGTGACGGAAGCACCAAGCCGACCTCTCGATTCGTGCAGAAGAACGACGTGCTCAACCTTTCGTCGGTATCGCTCTACTACGAATTCCCATATGCGATGATACGCAAGGCAAAACTCTCCCGCCTGCGTCTCAGTGTCTACGGCAACGACCTCTTCACATGGTCGTCCATCCATATCGAGAGAGGAACCAGCTACCCATATGCGAGGACTCTGTCCTTTGCTGTGACTGCAACATTCTAAAGGGGAGGACTGAATATGAAGAAGATATTTTTATTCATGACAATCGCTCTTGCCGCCTGCTCATGCGACAAGTGGCTTGAGGCGACTTCATCGACCCAGTTCAAAGCCGAGGAGATCTTCAGTTCCCGTGAGGGTTTCTTCGATGCTCTGTCCGGAGTCTATATCAATATGGGTAAGGAGAACAACTATGCTTCCAATACTACATGGAAGCACATTGACATCCTCTGCTATCCATATAATTCTTTCACGTCGCTTACTCTGTCTCAGGTCCAGAACCATGAGTTCAATACAAGCAACGTGAAGAAGCTCTCTTCACAGATCTGGCTCGCTTACTACAACACCATCGCGAACATCAACATGGCGCTCGAGAACATAGACGGCAAGGAGTCTCTGTTCATGAATAAGTCTGAGTACAACTGGGTGAAGGGTGAGCTTCTCGCTCTCAGGGCTTTCAACCATCTTGACCTTATACGTTTCTTCGGTTCTCCCGGCATGACCGGCAGCAACGGAGCCAAGCTTGCGGTACCTTATGTGACCAGCTACAGCCCGATAGTAACCCCTCAGCAGAGCAGCGAGAAGACTATGGAACTTCTCCTTAAGGATGCGCTCGAGGCAGCGGAGCTGCTTGCTGACGACCCTGTAACTGGTGTGGTTTCCGAGAACTTCAGCACGACGCTGAACGCGACCGGCTACTGGAGTAACAGGAAGTCTCATATGAATCTTTATGCAGTTTACGGCATGCTCGCGAGAATCTATCAGTGGGACGATGACATCGAGACCGCAGCGTATTATGCGAAGCTTGCTGCCGATGGCGCTATGAAATCGAAAGCTGCCTCATGGATAGATCCCAGCCACATGATCTCACAGGGATTCGGTCATGACCTGGCACATGCGGACCTCACTTTCTCATGCGAGCATCTGTTCACACTCGAGATCAATGAGCTCTATTCAATTGTCTCTAAGTTCCTCATTCCTTCCGCAACCGGTGCTGCTACTGAGGCAATGTACTTCTCAAGAGAGATCGTAGAGTACAGGCTGTTCCCGATTCTCGAGACCAGCGGCCTGGAGGATGTAAGAGGTACAGCTTTCTATCTCGAGTACCAGAACGGCAGCTATGTCTGCCGTAAACTCTTCAGTCTATCCAACTCGAAGTATAGAAATCTGATGCCTATGATCAGACTTTCCGAGATGTACTACATAATGGCTGAGAACGAGGCGAGGAACGGCAGCAAGGCAAAGGCAATGGAACTTATCAATGAGGTTCGCTCTCACAGGGGCATTACCGAGGATCTTCCTTTGGACAGTGATGCTCTTGCTGAGCTGAATCTCGAATATGCGAGGGAGTTCCTCAATGAGGGACAGTTCCTCTACTGGACCAAGCATGACAAGCTAGCGCACATCAGAGACGTTTACACGGCATTTGTTCTCGATCGACTCTACACATTGCCGAATCCAGAGACAATTGGCGATCTTACCTTGCCATATCCTGATGACGAGATCAACTACGGAAGAAAGCAGGAACTCTAAAAACATGTATCAGATGAAAGCAAGATATATCATATCATATCTCGTTGCGGCTATGTCTCTAATTGCCTGCAAGCAGGAGGAGATTCCCGTATATGACGTGAAGGATTCCGCCGTCTTCTTCAAGAGGGCTTCTATCGTGTTCTCCCTGAAGGGAAACAATGATCCTCAGCCGGAGATAAGAATTCCGCTCGAGGTCTTCGGACCGGTATGCGATTATGAAAGGGTGTTCCAGGTTGCG
>JAGHUQ010000056.1 GCA_018064725.1 Candidatus Cryptobacteroides caccocaballi | reverse complement strand
TGCTCGCCGATATTATCTCGCGCAGGTGCGCCGCGGTCATGCTCCCCTGGATGCGCATCGCAGAACCGCCGGACGTACGGATCTCCACTGTCAGAAAGCTTTCCTGGTCCTGTGGCTTCTGTTGTTTGCCTTTGAACTTCCGGGTTGGCGCGGACTGGATTGGAGCCGCTCCGGGCATCATCGGGACGAACCCAGCAGGAACCAGCGACTGTTCGTCCTCATCGCGATACCTGCGCTTCCACCTGTAGTACTGATGCTTGGCTATTCCGTGGCTTTCCAGATAGTCCTGCTGACTGAGGTGCTGCTCTTCGCATTCCCTGTCGATCGCGGCAATCTCTTCTCGTGTCTTCATAAGATCTCGATTTTTTGCAAAAGTAGCGAGGATATCTCCCCGCTACAATATGCATTTCGTCGGATGCTTACCATAAAATTCAGGATTCAGTCTGGCTAATGAACTGCTGATATGAGAAGAAATTCTGGTCAGTTCGGAAGCACAAAAAGAAATATTCACTATATTTGTATAGGAATTATCATTTTCATCCCCAAAAATATCAGATTTCACTTATTACAAACCATATATTAGGACTTAGCATTACATAAAATGAAGAAGATTTCTTTCTATTTGATGGCATTCCTTGCTGTGACCGCCATCAGCTGCAACAAGCCGGTAAACCCTACTCCAGAACCGGATCCAGACGACAACGGAGGTGAGATAATCGAAGAGCCCGAGACTCCTTCCTATGACGGAACTTTCTCACAGGTTGTAATCTCTCCTTCAAGCGACGGTGTAGCAATGATGGCTCTCGTAGGCACACCTGACGGAAAGTTTGCTGCAGGTTCGAACTTTATGAGCGGCAATCCTGCAGTGTGGGATATCGAGAACAAAGATGTAGTCGACATCGCAAACATTTCTGGTGACGCTTTCGGAATCAGCGCAAAGGGTACAGCTGTCGGCCAGGGCCGTGACGTGAATGCAGGCGAGGATTCTTTCAACAACTACGCCTTCATAGGTAAGGGCACAAACGGAAGTTTCCTTTACTATAACCCTGACGTCGAGGAGATCTATGACGAGTTCTGGGGCGAGACCTACACAGTTCCCGTCGAGGACGGTTCAGCCGCATACACCATCAACGAGGAGGAGAATCTCATCGCAGGTTTCTACTACAATGGATACAGCCCACGTCCATGTATCTGGAAGACCCCTTTTACTGCAGCCACCGACAGAATCAATCTTCCGATTCCTACGAATGAGGAACTCGGCTTCCCGATTGACGGTGCCGAGGTAAGATGGATGTCAGCTGACGCCAGCGTGCTCTGTGGCTTTGTTGTCGATGATACCGCAAGCTGGCCTCTCGTTATCTGGAACAGGCAGGCGGACGGCACCTATGTCGTTGACCCAGTATGTGCTGCATTCTTCCACCCTTACGAGTGGGAGCCAGCAGAACCTGTGACTGTACCTTACATGATGTTCCACCCATGCAGCATCAGCGCAAACGGAGAGTGGGTTGCGCTCACAGTCCAGGAGTATTCTGATGAGTTCGATGTTCCGACCACCGCTGCCCGTTTCAACCTTAAGACCAAGGAGCTCGTGATCTGCGAAAACGGCGACTTCGAGCCAGGTTGTATCTCAAATGACGGCACTGTTGTCGGCTCTACCATGCAGAGCATGTGGGATCCTAAGCCTGTCCATTCATACGTATGGAAGGCTGGAGAGAAGAGCGCGATCGATGTCGCCGAGATGGTTGGTTCCGAGGCTTTCGATGCATATGCAGAGACCAAGATGTGCTACATTGCACCAGACAACTCATACGCTCTCGGCTATGGTATCGACGAAAACTTCAACACCACCAGCTTCGTCCTCAAATAATCAAAGCGCTTAGATGAAAAGATTTCTTTTGGTCATGACCGCTATTCTATTTGCGGTCATGGCTGATGCACAGAAGGTGGTGACTACAGTGAATGTGGTCAACGCAAAGGGAGAAACCGTATCGATCTCGAGCCTGCTTCCGAAGGGCAAGCCCATAATATTGTCGTTCTGGGACACTTCATGCAAGCCTTGTCTCCAGGAGATGGGCGCAATCAGTGATTGTTACTATGATTGGCAGGACGAGTTAGACTTCGAAGTTGTCGCCGTGTCGACTGACGATTCCAGGAACAGCAGCAAGGCTGTTCCTCTCGCGAAAGGACGCGGTTGGCCTTTCGTAATCGCATTGGACAAGAATGGTGACTTCAAGAGAGCGATGAATGTACAGAGCAATCCCACCATGTTCATCCTTGACAAGACAGGCAAGATTGTATACACCCACATAGGATATACTCCAGGAGACGAGCAGGCTGTCTATGAAACCTTAAAGAAGTTGTAAGAACGTTTCAATGAGAAGAGGCATAATTATTTGCGCAATGCTCGCAGGTGGCTTTTCCGTATCGGCGCAGAGCATCTGGAGTCAAGGATATGTTACCGGCGGACTTGAGTCCAATTCGATTTACTATGTTAATGACCCAACTGGCGGAAGCATACGTCCGGAAGGCAGTTTCGGTTCGAATAATTACGTCAAGGTCGACTTCGGAGTCGGTCTGATCGAAGGTGGATTGCAGATGGAGGGCTACTTCCCGCAGTTGCTCGGCTATCCAGAGCAATTAAAGGGTTTTTCGCTCTCGAACAAGTATATCAGGTTCCGCGATAAGGGCTTCACTGCGACAGTGGGAGATTTCTATGATCAGTATGGAAGCGGCCTTCTCTTCAGGGCTTATGAGGAGAGGTCTCTCGGCTTGAATACGTCTCTTGAGGGTGTAAATCTCGGATACAACTGGGATGGCAAAATCTCTTTAAGGGCTATGGTCGGATTCCCTAAGGCCTTCAAGGAGTACAATTTCAATTCCAGGATCATAGGTGCAGATCTCAGCATGAACCTGATGGAATTGGCTGGTCATGGAGATCTTTTCAATCTCTCGCTCGAGGGTAGCTTCCTGAACAAGCATCAAGCTCTCGAGAGCGAATGGATGGAGGGTCTGATCAGTCCTGATGTAAATGGTGCATCCGGTCGTATCATCTTCGATTGGAACGGATTGACGCTCAAGGGTGAGTATGTCGCCAGAAATTCTGATGTCAGTGTGTACAACAATTACGATACGCAGAAGTCACGCGCAGTTCTCGCCGAAGGCAGCTATACACGTGGTGGTCTCGGCGTAAATCTCACTTTCAGGCAAATTATCAATGCGGGATTTCAGTCAGATTACAATCAGGGCACAATGTACACTGCATTGAACTATATTCCGGCTCTTACACAGCAGCATACATATGCTCTCGCGGCTCTTAACCCTTACCAGACCCAGATGAGCGGGGAGATCGGAGGTCAGGCTGACGTCTATTATTTCTTTTCGCGCGGGACTAAGATCGGAGGGAACAGAGGTATGAGGGTCCATGCTAACTTTTCTACTTTCTACGGTCCTTCGCCGGCCCCCGAGATCAAGCCTGATGAGCTTTATTTCAGAGATCTCACCGTGGATGGTGAGAGGTGGTGGGGCAAGCATGTCAAGACCGTGGTGCTGTACACCTGGCAGACTTACAACAACAGGGTAGGAGCCCATCCTTCATACGAATTCCGTCGCAGCCATACCATCGTGGCTGACGTAACATACAAAATCAATAATAAGCATGCAGTGCGTGCCGAATATCAGCACCTATGGAGCGGTCAGGGAGATGGCAACTGGTGTGCTGGAACTCTCGAATACACGATTTCTCCCGGATGGAGTTTCTCGGCAAGCGACATGTGGAACTATGGTTACACCCGTACGCATTACTTTAACGGTGGACTCAGCTACTCACACTCAAGAATACGTGCTGCACTGAACTTCGGCCGATTCCGTGAAGGCTATCAGTGTGCCGGGGGTGTTTGCAGGCTGATTCCTGCATATACCGGTGCGAACTTTACTCTCACCACATCATTCTAGTCTATCATGAGAATTCACAAAATGATTTCCGGGCTGGCTTCGATGGTCCTCGTCTGCATGGGCATCGTAGCTTGCCAACCAAATATCCATCCTGAAGATACTACATCGACAACAGCTACCATAAGTTCCGAAAAAACGTCTGTGGAGTATGTTTTCACTGCTGCCAACAGATGGAGTGTGGTGAATGAAAACGAATGGATGTACGTGACTCCATCTGCAGGTCTACCGGGTGAGGCCAAAATTACGGTCCGCTTCGATGAGAACTCGACGATGAAGAAACGTTCCGGCTCGTTCTATATACTGGACGGTGAGAATACCCTGATGTACAGCTTCGTTCAGCCAAGCGTCGAGGTCATAAGTACTGACAATGAAGTGTATTATGTGCCAGAGGAGGGAAGTTTCATCGTACGAGTGAAATCCAACATTGATTTTAAAGTGAGCACTGATGTGGATTGGATCGTACTTCCTGAGACTATCTCATTTATCGGCAGCGGTGCAGAAGAAGAGATTGAGTTCGGTATTGTAGCTAACAATAAGCAAAGTTCAAGGAAGGGTCATCTTACATTCACCACCGTAGATGGCAAGAATCTTCAGGTTACTGTAAATCAGGCAGCCCATATCGATGTAGAATGGACCAGAGATTTCTACCGTGGGGTTCTCGGATATCGTTTCACTGGCGACTGGTGCGGGTACTGTCCTAATCTGGCATACGATATCACCAAGTTCAATCAGGAGGAGCCCGGCAGGCTTAACTGCATCTGTTTCTACGATGCAAATTCCGTATCAAAGCTTCGTTTCAGCGATTCTTCGCGATACGAGAAGCGTTTTGCCGTCACTGGCAAGCCGACCCTTACTCTTGACGAGAGGGGATTGGCATACAACATAGCATCTCCAACTTTCTACAACATCATAAAAGCATTTTGCGACGAGGAGAAGACCTCGTACAAAGCTCTGACCGCCATAAATGCACAGGTTAGTTTCACGGGTGGAAAAGTGGAGGTTCATCCTACTGTTTTCGTGAAAAAGGCCGGGACATACCATATCCATGTCGCCCTACTCGAGAGCAATGTAATTGCTACTCAGACAGACTATACGAAACTCTATACTGCTGCAGAATTGGAGCAGTTCAGACATGACAATGTAGTTCGCTCGTATGCAACCACGACGCTGTCAGGTGACGAGTTTGTCGCTGTTGACCGTAGCATCAATGCTTTCAACTATACCATAGATCTTCCAGCCAATGTACTCGACAAGAACAATCTCTCTGTCGTAATCTACGTGACTAGGCAGAGTGTATCTGGTCCTCAGACAGTTGAGAAGCTAACATATTATCATGACCATACAGAGTTCGTGGACAACAGCGTCATCGTCCCTGTCGGTCAGAGCTCAACCCTCAAATACGAAACGAAATAATGAATTCACCAGTAATTTGGTCAGCTTCCGCCACACATGTGGAAGGTAATATATGGCGTATCACGGTCAGCGGAGAAATCGAGTCCGGCTATCATATCTACGATTGTGACGACTATCCTTATGGTGCAACCGCGACCGAGATAGCCATCTCCGGAGAGGGAGTCAGCATTGCCGGTGACGTTCATGTCATCAGCGAGGTAGTAAAGGAGTACGATGATGTGCTCGAACTTTCAATCGGCACCATATCCGGCACCGCCGTTTTCACTCAGGACATTGAACTGGCGGTGGAGAAGACAGACGTTGATGTGAATATCTATTGGATGGCTTGCACGGAAGACACATGCACTCCCCCGGCGGAGGCCACTATCAGCGTGCCGGTAGGCGGTGGAGTCGGCAGTGCAGGAATGATAATCGGAGGTATCATCGCTGTCGTGGTGGCTGTTGCCGGATTGCTCTTGATGAGAAGGAGGAAATAAGATGAGGATTCATATTCTATCAGCATTTGCACTTGTAGCGTGTCTATTAATATCTGCATGCGAGGAGCCTATAGAGATTCCTCAGGAGATGTACCTGAGGGCATCTGTTTCTGAAAGTGGTCTGACGTCGATAGATGTAACAGTCGATGTACCGGAGGCTACACCTTTCTACATTGCCAAGTATGAAAGCGAGAACTACAAGAAACAGGGAGTCAATCCTGAATCGATTGTACAGAGCCTCCAGCGGAGGGTAGACCTGGGTGCCACATGGGGCTCTATCCTTAAAGTCGGTAGCCAGACAGTATCATTCCCTGGACTTATGGCCGACACCGATTACACAATCATAGCCTTCGGTCTCAACGGGGCCGGGGAGATAACCACTGATCCTGTCGTCATTGACGTCCATACAGACGATATTCAGTTCGAAATAAACATGACCGAGAGTAGGCCGTTTGACTTCGTGGCAGAGATCACTCCAAGCCGGGATGATGTCGGTTGGTATGCATTCACCTTCATCGGTACCCAAGACAGGTTCGCACAGATGGATGATGAGCTTGTGACAACCTATATGAGCTATTACATGAGCAATGAGGTATCGCTCGGTTCCACATTCTCAGAGATTGCCTCTATGGGAACAGACCTTGTCTCAAATGAGAACTATCCGGATCTAGACGTAATGATCACAGTGGCAGCGGTTGATGAAAAGTTACGCATAGTGTCCAAGGTTTCAAGAATGATTTTCTCTCCATCTCTTGATGGATTCGTCGCAATCGATGAGAAGACTACCAAGAACCTCCATACAATGATCTACGCATACGACAACCGTGAACTCGGAGTCCTCCTCCACGTGACCGGTTACGATAAGACAGGTTCACAGGGCGTCGTATCCAATGCGATGAGCTTCAACGGAGACTCGAAAAATTATTTCGGTATCGATTTCTATACTGCCACTGACGCCCAGATCGGAGATGTGATGGCTTCGCTTTCGCAGTATCAGTTCGATCAGGCGAGGAATGATCCTCAATACATCCCATATTTTCAGCAATGCACCTCTGCGCAGCAGATGATGGAATTGATTTGGTATACCCCTCAGAATCTCTATGACAATGGCAGGGTTTGGGATCGCAACGATGCATCTTCAATAGTCGAGATATGCGGAGGAGATGACCCTGATGAAGTAGTGTTCGTGCTTGGTATCAACAAGATCACCTCAAGCTACAAGATCTATCCTGCCGAGTACTGCATCAGCCGTTGCTCATTCAAGGAGCTCGGATATAGATTCACGGACATCAGCACCAAGGTGGTCACTTCTGGTCATAGACGTCTTGACCTCATGGCTACCGAACGAGATGTAACGGAGGTTATACCAAATTTGAATAGACCAGGTCTTTCCAAGTGCGTCCATAAATAGAAAACAGACTATCTTTGCGGCATGAGACGTCCACTTCGCAGATTGTTCAGGCTGATAGTGCTCTCACCGCTGATTTTCGTGGCGGTGACCGTGCTGTGGGTGGCCGCACTCAAGTATGTGAATGTGCCGTTCACCCCGCTGATGGTCCGTCGTGCCATTGAGTTCCGCGCGGAGGAAGGTTTCAAGACCCATTATCACTGGGTGCCGCTCGACCAGATCAGCCCGACCATGGTCAAGGCTGTGATGAGCAGCGAGGACAATCTTTTCCCCAAGCATGACGGCTTCGACCGGAAGGCGATTCAGCAGGCGATAGAAGAGCACAAGGCCGGCAAGCGCCAGAGGGGAGGAAGCACGATTTCGCAGCAGACTGCAAAGAATGTATTCACCCGAGGAAAGAGCACCTGGGTACGCAAAGGCTTCGAGGCGTATTTCACTGTCCTTATCGAGAAGATATGGGGGAAGGAAAGGATAATGGAAGTCTATCTCAATGTCATCGAAATGGGCAAGGGCATATACGGTATCGGTGCGGCATCTGATATCTATTTCCACAAGGAGCCGTCAAGACTCACTCTCGCTGAGTCATGTCTTGTCGCCGTATGTCTGCCTAACCCGCTGAAGATGCATCCGGACAAGCCCTCAAACTACGTTCGCAAGCGCCAGCAGGCCATAATTTCCCTGTCGCGCAAACTCTCATACCCAGAATGGGTCACCGACCGCCAGTAACATAAGTATTTTGGTGAACGTAACTTGCTCACCACCAGCGCTTTAACATACGGACGGCTCCCTCTTTCGGGGGAACCGTCCGTATAGTTTGTTGCTGATAGTCAGCGACTTATGATTACTGAGACTACTGAGACTACTGCCCGTGGCTCCCATAAATGTCTACAGGCAACCACAGCAAAAGACGTTCTAAAGACCAGTTACCTCAGCAAGCTTATCGATGAGCTTGTCGATCTGTACGGTTGCGAGCAGCACGTTGCCGTCCTGGCTGATAAGGTACATTGTCGGAATCCACTTGATTCCATAGAGAGGGGCAACGGTTGAGTCCGCCCACTTCTTTCCCTCACTCACCTGGATGTACTTGAGGTCGAACTCCTTCACAGCAGCCTCCCAGGCAGCACGATCGTCGTCGAGGGAGATGCCGACGAATTCCACACCGGTATTTCCGAATCTCTCGAATGCTTCCTTCATCTTCGGAAGGTCAGCACGACAATCCTTGCACCACGATGCCCAGAAGTCAAGCACCACATACATGCCCTTGAGATCCGCAAGATTGAGTTCGCCGCCGTCGAGTCTCGGGATGGTGAATTCAGGAGCTGCCGAGCCATACCTGAGGCACTCCTTGGCATGCTCTG
>JAGHUQ010000058.1 GCA_018064725.1 Candidatus Cryptobacteroides caccocaballi | reverse complement strand
CGCAACCTAGATAAACTTTCTCAGAGATTTCGTGATGCAAAGATGTAAGAAATCGTGCCAGTAAACGAAATCATGCCAGTAAACGAAATCATGTCTATCCTTGATCAGCGCTTGACAGACAGGACTATTTCTGTCTGAAGTAGATCTGGATAGGACATCCTGAGAAGTCGAATTTCTCACGAAGCCTGTTCTCAACAAAACGACGGTAAGGGTCGCGGATATACTGCGGGAGATTACAGAAGAACGCGAAGCATGGGAACTTCGTAGGAAGCTGGGTCGCGTACTTGATCTTGATATACTTACCCTTCCATGCTGGTGGAGGGTAGTTCTCAATCTCAGGCAGCATCTCGTCGTTGAGGTGAGATGTGCTGATCTTCTGAGAGTAGTTGCGGTATACGTGCATCGCCTCTTCGAGAACGTTCAGGATTCTCTGCTTGTTGAGCACGGATGTGAAGATGATAGGAATATCGTTGAAAGGGGCGATTCGGGCCTTGATTCCCTCGATATACTCCTTCATGGTGTTGCTGTCTTTCTCCACTGTGTCCCACTTGTTCACGACAATCACACAGCCTTTCCTGTTTCTCTGGATGAGGTTGAATATGGCCATGTCCTGAGCCTCGATGCCCTGTTGAGCGTCGACCATCAGGATGCAGACGTCTGAGTGCTCGATGGCGCGGATCGCTCTCATGACAGAGTAGAACTCGAGGTCCTCATGAACCTTGCTCTTCTTTCTCATTCCTGCGGTATCCACGAGCATGAACTCATAGCCGAACTTGTTATAGAGGGTGGAGATAGAGTCGCGGGTGGTGCCTGCGAGAGGGGTGACGATGTTCCTTTCGACTCCGAGAAGCGCGTTGGTCATGGATGATTTACCCACATTCGGCTTTCCTACGATGGCGATGTGCGGAAGCTCCGGATGCTCGTCGTCAGGTGTGTCGGTGTCCGGGAGCTGCCTGCAGATTTCGTCGAGAAGGTCTCCGGTGCCGCCTCCGTTTGCTGCGGAGATGCTCCATACCTCACCGAGTCCGAGATTGTAGAACTGATAGGAATCGTACATCTTGTCACCTGAATCCACCTTGTTGCAGCAGAGAATGACAGGCTTGCCGCTTCTGCGGAGCATGTCTGCAATCTCTGAATCGTAGTCTGTGATGCCGGTCTGTGCCTCCACCATGAAGAGCACGACATCAGCCTCCTCGACTGCGAGAACCACCTGCTTGCGGATCTCCTCTTCGAAGATGTCGTCAGAATTTGATGTGTATCCGCCTGTGTCGACCACGCTGAACTCGCGGCCGCACCATTCGCTTTTTCCATAGTGACGGTCTCTGGTCACACCGGCAGTCTCGTCTACGATGGCCTGCCTCATGCCAACCAGGCGGTTGAAAAGTGTTGATTTGCCGACGTTAGGACGTCCGACAATTGCTAATAAGCTCATAATTGTTCCTCCTTTTTGTATAACCCGCAGCTAGCGCAATCACTGCATGATGAATCGCTGCAGGTGGGGTGTCCATTGGCTCCGCTCTTCTTGCCCCAGAGTCGCATTTCCTCCTCCTTGGCACAGCGGATGCCGAGTTTTCTCATTTCCTTGTTGCTGCTGATTTCCGTGTCGGGAAACTCACCATCCTTGCGGAAGATGATGTTGAAGCAGAGGCCGATCACGCATAGTGCGACTATGACGAGCGTTACAAGGAATATCATGTGTATACTTGACTAGAAAGTCATTTCTTCTGAGATGGATCCGTAGTTGTAGACGCATCTCATGATGTTTGCGAAAGTCTCCTCGAGAGGAATGACGGTAATCTTGCTCTTGTCATTCTCTGGATCATCAGAGAGCTTGAGAGTATCAGAAACGATGAGTTCCTCGATCTGAGAATCCTTGATCCTCTTGTATGCCGGACCTGAAAGGACAGGGTGGGTGATGCATGCGCGTACGCTGTTGGCTCCCATGCCCTTGAGCACGTCGGCTGCCTTGGTGAGGGTACCTGCTGTATCTACCATGTCGTCGATGATGATGACATCCTTGCCTTCCACGTCACCGATTGCGGTGATGCTGCCCACAACGTTTGCCTTTGCTCTTGTCTTGTGACAGATGATCACAGGGCACTCGAGATACTTCGCGTAGATGTTTGCCCTCTTCGCACCGCCCATGTCCGGTGCTGCGATCGCGAGGTTAGGGAGCTTGAGGCTCTTGAGGAAAGGAATGAATACCGTGCTGGCATAGATGTGATCCACAGGAATGTCGAAGAAACCCTGAATCTGGTCAGCATGGAGGTCGCAGGTCATGACCCTGTCGCAGCCAGCTGCGGTGAGCATGTTCGCAACGAGCTTTGCTCCGATGGAAACACGTGGACGGTCCTTGCGGTCCTGACGAGCCCATCCGAAGTATGGGAGCACGGCGATCACCTTGTGTGCGGAAGCTCTCTTCGCTGCGTCAGCCATGAGGAGCAGTTCCATGAGGTTCTCTGCAGGAGGGCAGGTCGACTGGATGATGAAGACGGTGGCGCCACGGACGCTTTCTTCATACACTGGCTGAATCTCTCCATCGCTGAATACGTCTGTTGACGCCTTTCCCAGTGTAGTTCCGAGATGATGGGCGACCTTTTCGCCGAAAGCCTGAGAATTTCTGCAGGCAAAGACCTTCATTGGATGCACGTTGTTCATTGTTGCTATTCCTGTTTAATGGTTTTGAGTACCGACTCTATGTAGTTTAATATTTCTTCTTTGCCCATTCCCGTCTCTGACGATGAGACGAATACAGGAGGAAGCTCCTCCCAGAATTCGAGTATCTGCTCCTTGCACTTCTCCACCTGAGCCTTTGTCACGTTAGGACCCTGCTTGTCAGCTTTGGTGAAGATGATTGCGAAAGGAATGTTGCTCTGGCCGAGCTCGGTGAGGAAATCCATGTCCACCTTTCCGATGTCGTGCCTCGAATCGATGAGGACGAAGAGACAGGTGAGGTCCGGTGACAGGTTCAGATAGTTGCGGATCACCTGCTCGAGCTGGCGTCTCCCTGTAGCCGAGATGTTTGCGAATCCGTAGCCTGGAAGGTCCACGAGATACCAGCTCCTGTTGATGAGGAAATGGTTCACGAGCTTGGTCTTTCCCGGTTTGCTGGATGTCATCGCAAGCTTGCGGTTGCCGCAGAGCATGTTGATGAGGGATGACTTTCCGACATTCGAACGGCCGATGAATGCGAACTCAGGGAAGGCCTGCTTCGGCCTTTCTGAGATACGTGTGCTGCTTCCAGCGAAAAGTGCTTCGGAGATTTTCATCAGGGCGTTCTTATAATCGGGCGCAAATATAACGATATTTTTGTATATTTGTAAGGTAGGTTAAGTACCATGAGGAAAGATTTTGTCGATTTGCTTGAGCTTCAGGCCAGAGTCAAGGAAGCTGTCGAGATGTCCTGTCCCGAGAGGACGTGGATAAGGGCTGAAATAAGCAGTCTTAAAGCCCGTTATGGCAGCCATTGCTACATGGAGCTGTCGCAGAGCGACGGCGGCGGAATCGTGGCGAAGGTGCGAGCTGTGGCATGGGCTTCGACATGGAGGATGATCTCGGCTTACTTTCGTGATGTGACGCGCTCGGAACTTGCTGAGGGAATGGAAGTTCTGATGGAAGTTCAGGTGAGCTACAGCGAACTGTACGGACTGTCTCTCATAGTCACTGACATTGACCCTGAATTCACCCTCGGTGCCAAGGAGGACGCCCGTCAGAAGACCATCGACAGGCTTGTCTCCGAAGGCCTCATGGACATGCAGAAGGAACTGGCTCCACCTGCCCTTCCGTATAGGATCGCGGTCATTTCTGCGCCCGATGCGGCCGGTTTCCGCGACTTCATGAAACATCTCTCCGAAAACGAATACGGATTCGTGTTCCATGTCGATCTGTTCCCTGCTCTTATGCAGGGTGCGACGGCTCCGGAATCCATTGCGTCGGCTCTCGCCCAGGTGGCGTCGTCCACGCCGCAGCATGACGTCGTGATGATCATGCGAGGCGGCGGCGCAAAGCTTGACCTTGCCTGCTTTGACGAGTATCTTCTGGCCAGTGCGATAGCCCGCTGTCCGCTGCCTGTGATGACTGCGATCGGCCATGATCAGGATTACCATGTCGCCGATATGGTCGCCAATGGGTCTGTGAAGACTCCGACCGCCCTTGCGGACTGGCTCATCGATATCTATATGGCTGAGGATGAGAGAATTGCTTCCTATGGTACGAGACTCCGGCTCGCTTTCGTGAACAAGATCGCGATGATGCAGCAGAGGGTGGAGAACCTGCGTGTCAGGATACTTGGGGCCGATCCTCGGAACATCCTTTCCAGAGGCTATACCCTGACCATAGGAGAGGATGGGAAAGTCGTCCGTTCGGCTGCTTCCCTGAGGGCTGGCGAGAAGATGACCGTGATGTTTCCCGACGGCAGCGTGCATGCAGTCGTGAGCAGCGTCGAGAAATCGGATGAAAAGCGAGGCGAAAGTGAAACAAAATCCTGAAAAAACAGTAATCATAATATGATTGAGGAACCTTTTGACTACGGCGTAGCCGTAAAGGAACTTGAAAGAATTGCGGCCAAGGTCGAAGATCCTGACACCGGAATCGAGGATATAGACAAATATATTGCACGTTCTGCTGAGCTGATCGGGCAGTGCAGGGAGTACCTTAGGACAGCAAGAGAAAAAGTAGAAGAACTATGATGATATACGATAACGACTCATGGTTGATGCCATATAAAGACGCTGTCGATGCGCGCCATGAGAATATTCTCAAGGTCCGCGAAGAACTCGCGGTTGACGGCAGCCTCAGCGCAGGCATAAATAATCACCTCTATTACGGAATGCACCGTACGCAGACCGGTTGGGTGTTCCGTGAATGGGCACCTAATGCCACGCGGGTTTATCTCATAGGCGAGTTCAACAACTGGAAGAGGGCGGATGCCTATGCCCTTCGTCCGGTCGGCGGCGGAAACTGGGAGATAGAGCTCGGAAACATGTTTCTCAGCCACGGAACCTTGTACAAGCTCTTCATCGAATGGCCCGGAGGAGCAGGTGAGCGTATCCCGGCATATGCAACCCGCGCCGTGCAGGACCCTGTCACAAAGGCATTCTGCGCTCAGGTATGGGACCCTGTCCCGTATGTCTGGAAGAATCAGGCCCCATCGCGCCGCAACCATCCTCTCATCTACGAGTGCCATATAGGAATGAGCTCCGAAGAGGAGAAGGTCGCAAGCTTCGAGGAGTTCCGCCAGAACGTACTTCCGAAGGTCGCGGATCTTGGATATGACACCCTGCAGATCATGGCTCTCCAGGAACATCCTTATTACGGTTCGTTCGGTTATCAGGTCTCTAATTTCTATGCGCTCAGCTCTCGTTTCGGAACGCCTGAGGAGTTCAAGAGGCTGGTGGACGATGCCCACGGACGCGGAATAGCGGTCATCATGGACATAGTCCATTCCCACATGGTCAAGAACGAGGCAGAGAGCCTCAGCAATTTTGACGGACGTGAGGATCTCTATTTCTACACCGGTTGGCAGGGCCATCATCCTGCTTGGGACAGCCGTTGCTTCGACTATGGAAAGAATGAGACCAAGTGCTTCCTTCTTTCCAACGTGAAGTTCTGGATGGAAGAATATCATCTTGACGGATTCCGTTTCGACGGAGTGACCAGCATGCTTTACTGGGACCATGGACTCGGAAAGGATTTCGTCGGTTATGACAACTATTTCAACGAGGGTGTGGACGAGAATGCCGTCGCATATCTCGCTCTGGCAAACATGCTCGTACGCGAAATCAATCCGAACGCCATCACCATAGCCGAGGACGTCAGCGGCATGGCCGGCCTCGCGGCTCCTTTCGAGCAGGGAGGTGTCGGTTTCGACTTCCGAATGAGCATGGGCGTTGCTGACAACTGGATAAAGTGGATCAAGACGCTTACTGACGATCAGTGGAGCGTGGGTGAGATATGGTGGCAGCTGACCAACAAGCGTGAGGACGAGAAGACCATCAGCTACGCGGAGTGCCACGACCAGGCGATGGTGGGAGACAAGACGATTATCTTCCGCCTTATCGATGCCGAGATGTATACATCCATGAACAAGGGATCACAGTCTGCGGTGGTGGACAGGGGAATCGCGCTGCATAAGATGATACGACTTGTCACTCTTGCAACCTGCGGTGACGGATATCTCACCTTCATGGGCAACGAGTACGGTCAGCCGGAGTGGATCGATTTCCCTCGAGAGGGAAACAACTGGTCCTATGCCCATGCCCGCAGGCAATGGTCGCTTGCGGAATCTCCTTTCCTGAGATATGGTTCTCTGCGAAACTTCGACAAGGATATGATTGGTCTGGTGCGCTCAGAAGGCATACTTGACGTGAAACCTGAGCTCATTGTCCAGGACGAGGAGAAAAAAATATTGGTATTCAGAAGATTGGATTGTATCTTTGCATTCAATTTCAATCCTGATCAGTCTGTCGTTGACTATGGAATCCCGGTATCGGAAGGTGTTTGGGAGATAGTTCTCGATTCAGACGAGGAAGAATATGATGGTTTCTCAAGAATTAAGAAAAGGGAGACCCATTTTGTTGTTGACCAGCAGCTCTACCTCTACCTGCCAGCGAGGACGGCTCTGGTATTGAAGAAGAAATAGAAACAGAATATATTAATTTGCCCATGGCATTCCTTAAGTTCAACAAAAGCGAACTCGTGAACCTGTCTTATTCGCTCAAGAGGGAGATCATCCTTGCGAACAGGACCGGCGCCTATTGCAACACGTCCATCGTGTCCTGCAATACCCGTCGTTACCACGGCCTGCTCGCAGTTCCGGTAGACGGTTTCGGAGGTGGAGTCCACCTCCTCCTGTCGTCGCTGGACGAGAGCCTCACTATCGCGGGTCACCAGTTCAACCTCGGTATTCATAACTACGACAATGTCTATGAGCCGAGAGGACACAAGTATATTGTGGACTTCAATGCTGACGTGGCACCTACGATCACCTACAAGGTGGGCGACGTGCTCCTCAGCAAGACCTACATCATGTCCCAGGAGACTGACCAGGTCATGATCAAGTATCAGGTCCTCGAATCCCCATCGAAGATCCTCTTCACACTCAAGCCTTTCCTCGCATTCAGGAGCGTGAACGCCCTCACCAGGAAGAACGGTGACGTCGACACCAGATGTCATCAGGTTGATGGTGGCGTCTCTTTCCGCATGTACCCGGGTTATCCGGACCTCAACATGCAGCTGAGCTGCGAGGCTCCATTCAAGTACCAGCCATACTGGTATGACGGAATTACCTATTCAGATGAGTACCGGCGTGGATTCGACTGCAAGGAGGATCTATGGGTTCCGGGAACATTCTCTCTTGAGGTCAAGGCTGGTGACTCATTCGTATTCTCAGCTTCAGTGGATGAGATTGATCCTAAGCAGCTCAAGAGAAAATTCAATTCTCAGTACTCCAAACTTGATCATGTCACTACGAACCACGAGCTTCTCGTAAGGAACGCGGAACTCCTCAAGTGCAACCGTAACGGCAAGCTCCAGATCAATGCCGGCTTCTCATGGCTCTACACAGGCCTCCTCCGTGAGACACTCGTGTCCCTCCCTGGTCTTACCCTCTTTGCTACCGGAGACTGCAGCGAGTTCGAGGAAATCCTTGACAACCTCATCGCTGACGAACAGGAGAGGCTCTTCCACAGGACCACTCAGGTCGAGGCTCCTCTCCGAGTGACCGACGTACTTCAGCAGTACATCGCATTCGCAGGTGACGAAGCTCGCGTATGGAAAAAATATGGTGAGACCCTCAAGGGCATCATCGAGAGCTATGGACCTGGAAGAAGGAACGAGATCACCCTCCATCCTAACGGTCTTCTCTGGGCGCAGATGTACAGGACCGCACTTTCATGGATGAACGCATACATCGACGGCAACCCTGTGACTGAGAGGGCTGGCTATCAGGTGGACACCAACGCCTGGTGGTACAACGCACTCTGCTTCGCTATCGAGATGGAGAGCAAGTACGAGTCACCTGAGAGTGAGTTCGTACAGAAATGGACTCCTGTAAGGGATCTCGTGAAGGCTAATTTCCAGAAGACCTTCCTCATCCCTTCAACCGGATATCTCTCTGACTATGTTGACAACGCAGGTCAGAAGTTCGAGGTTCGCCCTAACATGCTTTTCGCCGTATATATCCCATATCAGCTTCTCGATGACGAGGTGAAGCTCTCTGTGATGAGAACCATCAAGTACGAGCTTCTCACCAAGAGGGGAATCCGTACGCTCTCGCCTCGCAACATCGCATACAAGGGCGTATACGAGGGCTCGCAGATGGAGCGCGACCTTGCATACCATCAGGGTTGCACCAGGACCGAGCTCCTCGCACCGTATATCGAGTGCAGGTTCAGGATGAGCGGACCTTCATGCCTCAAGAGAGCGGAGTTCCTCGTGGAGGGATTCTATGAGGACATCAGCAAGCATGGTGTCGGCTGCTTCTCTGAGCTTTATGATGGTGACCCTCCTCACGAGCCGCACGGAGCAATCTCTTCAGCATGTGCGACAGCATCTCTGCTGAAGTGCGAGTACCTTATCAACATTAACAAGACAAGGAGGTGGTAATATGAGAGTACTGATGTTTGGATGGGAGTTTCCTCCCCACATCGCAGGTGGTCTCGGAACTGCCTGCTACGGTATGACCAAGGGTCTTGCCGCAAATGACGTCGAGGTCCTTTTCGTCATGCCTTCAGCTTCAGGCGACGAGGACGAGAGCGCCGTCAAGATCATCAACGCCAGTGACGTAAAGGTTGATGTCGTCGACCACAACGTGAACGAGTTCCTCGGAAAGGTCCAGTTCGTACAGGTCGGCAGCAACATGGTTCCATACATGGATCCGGATGACTTCTATAAGATCGTCGAGGCAGAGAAGAACTGCACTCGCGAGGAGTTCAGCATCCGCTATGGACAGAAATACAAATTCTCAGGCAAGTACGGCTCCAACCTCATGGAGGAGGTAGCCCGTTATGCCATGGTCGGCGCGACCATCGCGAAGCAGTATGAGGGACAGTTCGACGTGATTCACGCCCATGACTGGCTCACTTACCTCGCAGGTGTCGCCGCAAAGCAGGTTTCAGGCAAGCCACTCGTCGTGCACATGCACGCTACGTCGTATGACCGTGCGAGCGAGGCCAACATTGATACCCGAGTCCTCGATCTCGAGACCAGGGGTATGCAGGCCGCTGACAAGGTCATCGCCGTCAGCGAGCTCACCAGGAACATATGTATAAACAAGTATGGAATTCCTCCTGAGAAGGTCGTTGCGGTCCACAATGCCGTGGATTTCAGCGGCAGGAAGAACATCGAGGTCGAAAGGGGCGTCAAGGACAAGGTCGTCACTTTCCTCGGCCGTGTCACCTACCAGAAGGGTCCTGAGTACTTCATCGAGGCTGCGGCAAAGATCATCAAGAGGTGTGACAATGTCCGTTTCGTGATGGCCGGAAGCGGTGATATGCTCAACAAGTGTATCCGCCACGTCGCCCGTCTCGGTATCTCGGACAGGTTCCACTTCACAGGCTTCCTCCGCGGAGCCGATGTCCAGAAGATGTTCGCACTTTCAGACGTGTACATCATGCCGTCAATCTCAGAGCCTTTCGGAATATCTCCGCTCGAGGCTATGCAGACCAACGTTCCTTCAATCATCAGCAAGCAGTCAGGTTGTGCCGAGATTCTCAACTATGCGCTCAAGACTGACTTCTGGGATGTGGACGCGATGGCGGACGCAATCTACGGTCTCATCAACTATCCGGCCATGTCAGCAATCGCTGCACGCTGCGGATATGATGAGGTCAACGCACTCAAGTGGACGGCAGCCGCAGCCAAGATCAAGGCGGTATATGAATCAGTAATAAAGTAAAGTACACAGATATATGAAAAAAAGCATTTGCCTCTATTTCCAGGTACACCAGCCAACCAGGCTCCGTCTGTACAGGTTCTTCGAAATAGGTAAGGATTCGCATTATTTTGATGATTTCGCGAACAGGACCATCGTTCGCAGAATCGCCGAGCGCTGCTATCTTCCAGCCAATGCGATGCTTCTTGATATGATCAACGCCAGCAACGGACAGTTCAAGGTTGCCTTCAGTATCTCTGGTTCAGTGCTCGAGCAGTTCGACCGTCATTGCCCAGAGGTCATCGAGAGCTTCAAGAAGCTTGTCGATACAGGCTGCGTGGAGTTGCTCGCAGAGACATACAATCATTCGCTCGTTTCCCTCGCATCACCTATCGGTTTCAAGATGCAGGTCGAGAAGCACAAGGAAATTATCCAGAAGTATTTCGGTGTGACTCCGGTCACCTTCCGCAATACCGAGCTCATCTACTCTGACGCCATCGGTGCCCAGGTCTATGAGATGGGATTCAAGACCATGCTTACAGAGGGAGCAAAGCATGTCCTCGGATGGAGAAGTCCTAACTATGTATATAACGGAGCAACCGCTCCGAAGCTCAAGCTCCTTCTCAGGAACAGTGCACTCAGCGACGATATCGCATTCCGCTTCTCTGACAGAAGCTGGAACAACTGGCCTCTTACCTGCGACAAGTATCTTGCATGGCTCAACGCCAATGAGGGTGAGATTGTGAACCTCTTCATGGATTACGAGACCTTCGGCGAGCATCAGAGGGCAGAGAGCGGTATCTTCGAGTTCATGAAGAACCTTGCACCTACCGTACTCGCGGACGGCGGCTGGGAGTTTGTCACTCCTGCACAGGCAGCAAAGAAGCATGCTTCGATCGGTGACATGGATGTCGAGGACCCTATCTCATGGGCAGACGAGGAGCGCGACACTTCTGCATGGCTCGGAAACGAGCTCCAGCAGGACGCATATAACAAGCTCTATGGTCTTGTGGAAAAACTCGGTCTCGTAAATGATGAGGATCTCTGGCAGGAGCACTCGCACCTCCAGGAGAGCGACCATCTCTACTACATGTGCACCAAGTTCTTCTCTGACGGTTCAGTACACAAGTACTTCAACCCATACGATACTCCATACGAGGCATTCATCAACTACATGAACGTCCTCAGCGACTTCACCATCAGACTTGATGACGCGATCAAGACTGGCGTTACCAAGAAGGAGAAGGACGAGGAGGTCGTCATCGTGACACCTATCAACCGTCCTGTAGACAAGGTTAAGAAGAACCCTGTCAGGAAATCGACGGCTGCCAAGGCTCCGGCAAAGAAGGCTTCTGCGAAGAAGCCTGCCGCAAAGAAATAACTTATACTTTAGATGACAAAAAAAGACGAACTTTTGCGTCCGGACTACCTTTTTGAGGTGAGCTGGGAGGTCTGCAACAAGGTCGGAGGAATCTATACCGTCGTTGCCACAAAGGCTTTCTACCTCAGCGAGGAAATGAAAGGTCACCACATCATGGTAGGACCGGACGTATGGCAGAATACTGATGTCAACCCTTACTTCACGGAGGACAAGGAACTGTTCTCGGATTGGAAGAAGGCGGCTCTTGCCGAAGGCATCAGCGTACGCACAGGTCGTTGGAACATCCCTGGAAACCCTTGTGCAATCCTTGTGGACCACAAGGTTTTCTATCCTCGCCAGGACTACATCCTGACCGAGTATTGGAAGAGGTTCGGAGTGGACTCGATCTCAGGTAATTGGGATTACAAGCAGTCAGCACTCTTCGGATATGCCGCTGGACGCGTCATAGAGAGCTTCGTCCGTTTCAACCTAAGTGCGAAGGATAGGGTGGTGGCCCAGTTCCACGAGTGGCAGACAGGTTCCGGCCTGTTGTACCTCAAGGGAACGGGACTCCCGATAGCGACGGCATTCACGACCCATGCTACCATGATGGGACGTTGTCTTGCCGGCAACAACCTGAACCTTTACGACCATATGGAAAGCTACAACGCCGACGAGATGGCAAGGAGGTTCAATGTGGTCGCAATCCACTCGCTTGAGAAGCAGTCCGCACTTAACGCGGATGTGTATACGACAGTGAGTGACACAACTGCACGTGAGTGCAAGCAGTTCCACGGCAGGGAAGTGAGCATCGTGACTCCGAATGGATTCGAGGACAATTTCGTCCCGGCAACCAAGAGGGAGTACAATGCCAAGCGCAAGGCGGCACGCAAGTGTCTCGCTAAGGTCGCACAGGCCATGAGCGGAGCACCGGTGAGTGATGATGACCTTTTCATCGGAATCGGCGGTCGCTACGAATACAGGAACAAGGGTATCGATGTGTTCATCGATGCTCTCTCCAAGCTCAAGAATGAAGGTGGAGCCGCCAAGACTGTACATGCTTTCATCATGATTCCTTCCGGCCATAACGGCCCGGACAAGGGACTCAGGGAGAAGTTGTCCGGAAACGGCTCGGAGAAATACGTGACCCAGGTGTCACATGCGCTCCAGACCCCTCAGTGGGACACAATCTCGCAGCGATTCGGCCAGGTGGGACTCTACAACGACGCCGGTGACAGCGTGAAGGTGTATTTCATCCCTTCATATCTCAATGGCGACGATGGGGTATTTGACATGTCGTACTACGACCTGCTCGTAGGTCTGGATTCGACCTTCTTCCCGTCATACTACGAGCCTTGGGGCTATACTCCGCTCGAGAGTCTTGCTTTCAGCGTTCCGACTCTCACGACCAGCCTCGCAGGTTTCGGACTGTGGGTTCGTGACTACTACAAGCAGGAGCATCCTGGAATCACGATAGTGGAGCGTACCGACAGTAACTATCACGAGGTTGTCGACGCAGTCGTGGCCCGTATCAGGGAGATAGCCTCTCTCGATGCAGCCGGACTCAAGGCATACATGGAGTCTGCCCGAGATGTCGCCAACATCGCTCTTTGGAACAACCAGATTAAATATTATAAGGAAGCCTACAGCCAGGCTTTAAAGAATGTGATTAACCGTGCCGCGGAATTGGCGGCAGCAAAAAACGAAAGAACAATGTACGAAAGAATCGAGATAGACGCACCTAAGTGGCAGAGCGTCATGGTCACCAGACATCTCCCGAAGCCACTCGCAGGCCTTGAGACACTTTGCAAGAACCTTTGGTGGTGCTGGAATGACAGCGCCAAGGCTCTCTTCAAGACCGTCGACGCACAGCTTTGGCATCAGTCAGGTCATAACCCAATGGTAATCCTTGACAAGGTCAGCATCAAGCGCTACAAGGAACTCGCCAACGATAAAGAGTTCCTCAAGAACCTCAAGGCAGTCATGGATGAGTTCAACGCATACATGAAGGAGAAGGAGAACAGGGTTGAGCCATCAGTGGCATACTTCTGCATGGAGTATGGTCTTGACACTTCGCTCAAGATCTATTCAGGTGGTCTCGGTATCCTTGCAGGTGACTACCTCAAGGAGACCAGCGACATGAACGTCAATCTCGTTGCTGTCGGCCTTTTCTACCGTTACGGATATTTCAACCAGAAGCTCACCGCTCAGGGTCATCAGGTAGCTGAGTATACTCCTCAGGACTTCCTCAAGACTCCTGCAGAGCCGGTGATCGACAAGGATGGCAACTGGGTCAAGATATATGTCTCATTCCCTGGACGTACCCTCGCAGCACGTCTCTGGAAGGTCGCAGTAGGTCGTACTGACCTCTACCTTCTCGATACAGACTTCGAGGAGAACATCCCAGAGGATCGTCAGGTTACCCACCAGCTCTATGGTGGTGACTGGGAGAACCGTCTCAAGCAGGAGCTCCTCCTCGGTATCGGTGGTGTGCGCGTACTCCGCGCCCTTGGTCTCAATCCTACTGTTTACCACTGCAACGAGGGCCATGCCGCATTCATCGGCATCGAGAGACTCCGTGAGTATATCCAGAACGAGCACCTCTCATTCTCTGAGGCTCTCGAGGTCGTAAGAGCTTCTTCGCTCTTCACCACCCATACTCCTGTGCCTGCAGGTCATGATGCATTCGAGGAGGGAATCCTCCGCCACTATATCGGCTATGTTCCTGATGAGCTCAACGTGGATTGGACCACTCTCATGAGCCTCGGTAAGCACAATCCATACGATGGCGGCGAGAAGTTCTCGATGAGCGTGCTCGCAGCAAACATCTCTCAGGAGGTGAACGGCGTGTCCATGCTTCACGGCCTTGTCAGCAAGGACATTTTCGCAAGCATGTACCCTGGCTACCTCGCAGAGGAGAACCATGTAAGCTATGTGACCAACGGTGTTCACTATCCTACTTGGGCATCAAAGGAGTGGAAGAATATCCATGCAAGGGTATTCGGTGACGCATTCAAGACACACCACTATGACAAGAGCTGCTTCGAGGGTATCTACAAGATTTCTGACGAAGAAGTATGGAACACCCGCAAGCTTCTCAAGCACAACCTTGTCGAGGCTATCCGCGAGAGACTCTCTGACCCTGTTCTCAGCAGCCATTATTCACCACGTCAGATTGTGACTATCAAGGAGAATCTCCGTGACGATGTCCTCACTATCGGTTTCGCAAGGCGTTTCGCTACCTACAAGAGAGCCACCCTTCTCTTCAGCGACCTTGAGAGACTCGATGCAATCGTGAACAACCCGATCCGTCCTGTTCAGTTCATCTTTGCCGGTAAGGCACATCCAGCAGACGGTGCCGGCCAGGATCTCATCCGTCAGATCGTTGAGATCAGCAAGCAGCCACGCTTCATCGGAAAGATCATCTTCGTACCAGGTTACGACATCACCCTCGCAAAGAGACTCGTACAGGGTGTCGACGTGTGGATGAACAACCCGACCCGTCCTCAGGAGGCTTCCGGAACTTCAGGAGAGAAGGCTTCCATGAACGGTGTAATGCATTTCTCTGTCCTCGACGGATGGTGGGTTGAGGGTTACAAGCCAGGTGCAGGATGGGCACTCCCACAGGAGCGTACCTACGATGACCAGGGCTATCAGAACGATCTTGATTCAGCAACTATCTACGCTACCATCGAGAACGAGATTGCACCTGCATACTACAACACCGACAGGAATACCGGCAGGTCAGCTGAGTGGATCGGCTACATCAAGAATACCATCGCTCAGGTTGCATGCAACTTCACTACCAACCGTATGCTCTCAGACTACTGCAACCAGTACTATATACCACAGGGCGAGCGCGTGACCAAGCTCTCTGAGAATGACTACGCGACAGCTCGTCAGATCGCTCAGTGGAAGAACGGCGTGAAGGCAGCTTGGAAGAATGTCCAGGTTGTGTCTTGCACTCATCCGGACAGCACATACGTCCTCGATTCTGACCACCAGATCAAGTCTGAGGTCGTGATCGATCTCGGCGGTCTCAAGCCTGAGGATATCGGAGTAGAGATGCTCTTCACCTCGCCTGACAAGAAGGGTCGTCAGCACATCCGCGAGAAGGTGACCTTCGAACTCGTTGAGGTTAACGACGGTGTGGCTACTTACCGTTCTGCAGTTCTCCCTGAGAGGACTGGTATGTATCAGGTGGCAACCAGAATCTATCCTAAGAACGATCTCCTGCCTCATCGTCAGGACTTCGGTCTCGTAAAATGGTTATAGCAACCGGCTTCTTCGACGGTGTCCACATCGGACACCGCGAAGTAATCGGGCAACTTGTGGCTTCGGCCAAGGCCCGTGGAGAAGAGAGCATGGTGGTGAGCTTCTGGCCTCATCCACGTACGGTACTCCGAAAGGAAGCCCGCACGCTCCGTCTCCTGAGTTCCCTCCAGGAAAAGAGGGAACTGCTCAAGGCCTTGGGCGTGGACCATGTTGAGATACTTCCGTTCACGAGGGAGTTCGCCTCCCTCACGATGGAAGAGTTCCTCAGGGAATATATAATAGGGGAGTTCGGCGGCACCGCCGTCATGATCGGCTATGATAACAGGATGGGCTCCGATTGTACGGATCCATCCCAGCTTGCGGAAACCGCCAGACGCATAGGGCTGGAGGTCCTGGCGACTCCAATGGTGCCGTCTGAGGGCGGATGGGCCGTGAGCTCGACCAAGATTCGCGCTGCCATTGAGGCTGGCGATATGGAGTCGGCTTCAAAGATGCTGGGCTCGCCATATACTCTTCTCGGAGTTGTCGTGGCCGGTAACCGTCTGGGCAGGACGATAGGCTTCCCGACAGCCAACATGCAGTTGTATGAACCTTTGAAGCTGGTTCCGGCAAACGGAGTATATCTCGTGATGGTCGAGACCTGCGGAGTACGACGCTACGGAATGTGCAACATAGGTGTCCGTCCTACAGTGAGCTCCGGTAACGCCAGGACGATCGAGACCAATATCTTTGACTTCGATGATGAGATATACGGCCTTGACATAAAGCTCACTTTTCTCAGACGAATACGTGAGGAGCGGACTTTCGGGAGCCTTGCTGCACTGGGAATACAGCTGGAACAGGATAAAGCTGAATGCATAAGGAACATCTGATATGGAAGACAAGGAAATCAAGGATCTCAACAAGGAATCCGAAATGGAAAGAGTTTCTGAGGAAAAGAAGATTGATTGGAAAAAGATGATAGTCTTTTCCGAGATTCTCAAACCGAAATTTGAAGAATGATTGGCTTTTTTCCAATCATTTTTTCTTATCTTTGCGTCTAGATGATATTAGTAAAGGGTTCTGCTTCCGAGCGGGACTCCTTTTTGATTACTGAATTCAAAATAAAACGGAATTATATGCCAGTCCATTATCTTACCCAGGAAGGGTACGACAAGCTGAAGAAAGACCTCGCTGACGCACTCGCTCAGCGTCCTGTCATTTCGGCGGCAATTGCAGAAGCTCGCGAGAAGGGTGACCTCTCCGAGAATGCAGAATATGAATCAGCAAGGGAGGCTCAGGGCCTCCTGGAACTCAGAATAGCAAAGCTCAAGGACGAAGTCGCTAACGCACGCGTCATCGACGAATCACAGATCGGTACCGACAAGGTGCAGATGCTCAATAAGGTCAAGGTAAAGAACCTTTCATTGAACAGGGTCATGGAATTCACTCTCGTCGGTGAGTCGGAGGCTGATTTCGCAGCGGGTAAGCTTGCTGCAACCACTCCTATCGGAAAGGCTCTCATGGGTCATTCGAAAGGTGATGTCGTAGAGGCAAAGGTGCCTTCAGGAGTCATGAAGTTCGAAATTCTTGATATCACTCTCTAATGGCAACCATCTTCACTAAGATTGCAAAAGGCGAGATCCCGTCTTACAAGGTAGCAGAGAATGAGGACTATTATGCGTTCCTCGACATCTCTCCTCTCGCCAAGGGACACACTCTCGTGATTCCTAAGAACGTGGAGGACGACTACATCTTCAATCTTGACGAAAAGACCTACGAGGGTCTCATGGCCTTTGCCCGTAAGGTTGCCCATGCACTCAAGGCGGCTGTTCCTTGCAAGAGAATCGGAGTAGCCGTGCTCGGCATGGAGGTACCTCACACACATATCCATCTCGTTCCGCTCAACAGCGAGGCTGATATGGATTTCCGTAAGAAGAAACTTGAATTGTCACAGGAGGAGTTCACTCAGGTGGCTGCATCTATTCTGTCTGAATATGAAAAGCTTTAATATCTTCAGGCTTGCCGTGGTCGCTTCGGCAGCTCTGGTTCTTTCATCATGTGCCCAGAAAGCCCGCGTTCAGGGTGTGGTAAATGGTGCTTCAGAAAGCGAAATCGTAGTATCGCTTCTCAAGGTGAACACCCTTGAGCCTATCGATACAGTAAAGACTGACGGTAACGGCAGGTTCTCTGTAAAGGTGGACGTCAAGAAGGGTGAACCGGAGTTCGTTTATCTCTATCGTAACGGAGTGAGAGTAGCGCCTCTTCTTCTCCAGGCCGGCGACAGAATCACCGTGGAGACAGATACACTCGGCAATTGTACCGTGACCGGAAATCCGGAAGCTGAGCTCTACGTCTCTATGGAGAGGAACTATGCGGAATTCGTGTCTAAGGTTGATGGATATATCGCTACCGATGACGTGAAGAATGCAAGGCTCGAGTACATCAACTACTACAGGAACAGCCTTAGGTTCATCGCTGAACATCCTTATTCTATCGTGAACGTTCCTCTGATGTATCAGACAGTGGCTGACGGCGTGCTCGTCTTCGGGCAGCAGACAGATGCCATCCACTTTACCCGCGTATGTGACTCTCTCGAGACCGTCTATCCGGATTCCAAGTATGTGAAGGCACTCCGCAAGGCAGCTGACGAGAGACGCAACGTGCTCGATCTCCAGCTCCTCATGAAGGATGCCGGCAGCGTCGGTTTCATTGATATCGAACTTCCTGACATCAACGCCCAGAAGCAGAAACTCAGCGATGTGAAGGGCAAGGTCATCATGCTCCATTACTGGACCCTCACTCCTGAGCAGAAGATGATGAATCTCGACGTTCTCCTTCCTCTCTACAAGGAGTATCACTCTAAGGGACTCGAGATCTACCAGGTTGCCCTCGAGGGCGACAAGACCGCCTGGGCTGCTACCATGAAGGCGCAGAATCTCCCTTGGGTCAATGTGTGTGACGTGAACGAGGCCAGCTCGAAGTATGTGAGCCTCTACGCTCTTCAGCAGCTTCCTTCAACCTTCTTCATCGCAGGAGACGAACTCATCAATGAGCCGATCTCAAGTGAGTCTGACCTCAGGAAGCTTCTTGACAAGCTTTTAAAATAGTTTCTTGCTGCTGACTGTAGCAACGAATTCCTTAAGATAGAACGGTTCAAGGTATGCAACATCCCTGAACCGTTTTTCTTTGTATTCAGAGATTGCAGGTACCAGCATCGCAGACGCCTTCGGACAGCATTGCACGAAATGCATGCCTTCTCCGCCAAGGACCTGGGCACATTTTCCTGCGCCGTCCCCGATGAAGAGGACAGGACCTTCTGTGCGCTGCTCGGAGAAGCTGTTCTCGTCCACGATTACGGCTTCGGTCTCGCTGACCTGCTTGCCGTCAGGGGTGAACACTGCTGAGTATACTTCCATCCTGCGAGCGTCTACCATCGGTACGATGTATTTGCAGCCGTCCGGGACAAGTCCTTCGTCTATCGCCTGATGCACGAGTATGTCGAGCGTACCGACAGCCAGCAGGGGAATCCTTGCGCCGAAGCACAGCCCCTTCGCGGTGGATACTCCCACCCTCAGACCAGTATACGAGCCTGGGCCCATGCTGACGCAGACTGCGTCAATTTCCTTGAGGGTCAGCCCTCTTTCCTTCAGCATCTCATCGACGAAGACCGCCGTGAGGGATGCGTGTGAACGGAGAGAGTCGCTTTCCTTGTAATATGTCATTTTCCCGTTCTCGGCCAGTGCGGCAGAACAGAGAGCAGTGGATGTTTCGATCAGTATGATTCTTTCCATGGCGATGTCAGAGTAACATCATTTCCTTCATGTATGGGAAGAGACCGTACGCAAATCCCTTGAGGAACTGGTATACCTGGCTTGTGGCAAGCCTCTCTTCTTCCACGAGGTGGTAATTGACGTTGAGTGAATTGAACAGCATGATGATGACTCCCAGGACGATCGCGGTTCCTATTGCAGCCAGGACTATTCCGCAGATCTTGTTGACCCAGTCCAGCATCACGAACTTGATGATTCCTTCGAGGAGCGACTTCACGAAGTGCATGGCTGTGCCTACTACCAGGAAGATCGCGATGTATGAGACTACCTTGAGCGCGACAGGTGAGACTTCCAGCCAGCTGCCTAGCCATGCTGCCACGGGCGTGGAGAAGTGGTATGATACCCAGATACTTAGAATCAATGAGGCTAGGCCGATGAGCTGGGAAATGAGCCCTTTCTTGAAGCCATTCCAGATGGCTGGGGCAAAGCATGCCAGAAGTATGATGTCCAATGCTGTCATATGTCCGCAAAATTACTCATTTTTTTGTAATAACCCTCTTTAATGTTTATCTTTGCGGACTGCGGAATACCGCCCTTATTTGATTGAAATATAGACAGATTATGACATATAGAGAGTATAAAGGCCTCGACCTTGTAGGCATTGCTTCTGAGGTTCTCCAGGAATGGAAACTCAAGAATGCGTTCGAGAAGTCGCTTGAGCTTCGTGAAGGAGCTCCGGAGTTCATTTTCTTTGAGGGTCCGCCATCGGCGAACGGAATGCCGGGTATCCACCACGTGATGGCACGTTCCATCAAGGATTCTATCTGCCGCTACAAGACCCAGAGCGGTTTCAAGGTCAACCGTCGTGCCGGTTGGGATACTCACGGACTTCCTGTCGAGCTCGGTGTTGAGAAGATGCTTGGCATCACCAAGGAGGACATCGGCACTAAGATCAGCGTCGCTGACTATAACGATGCCTGCCGCAAGGAGGTCATGAAATACACCAAGGAGTGGAGAAACCTCACCGAGAGGATAGGATACTGGGTGGATATGGACGATCCATACATCACCTATGACAACCGTTATATCGAGACTCTCTGGTATCTTCTCAAGAAGATCTATGAGAAGGGCTATCTTTACAAGGGTAAGTCAATCCAGCCTTATTCTCCTGCAGCCGGCACCGGTCTCAGCTCCCATGAGCTCAACCAGCCTGGTTGCTATCGTGACGTAAAGGACACCACGGTTACAGTGCAGTTCGAGGTGATAAGGGACGGGAAGTCGGAGAAGGTCTTCGGCAACGAAGGCGTACAGGCATACTTCCTCGCATGGACCACCACTCCATGGACTCTTCCGTCGAACACCGCACTTTGTGTCGGTCCGAATATCACCTATCGCAGGATACTTTCATTCAACCCATACACAGGCCAGCCTGCGGTATATGTCGCTGCGGAGGCTTTGATTCCGTCACTCTTCAACCCTAAGGCTGCAGAGATCGCATTCGAGGACTATAAGCCGGGCGACAAGCTCGTCCCTTATCGTGTCCTTGAGGGCTCATACAAGGGTAGCGAACTCGAAGGTATCAGCTACAATCAGCTCATTCCATGGTTCCGTCCGGACGAGGGCGCGTTCCGCGTCATCCTCGGCGACTACGTCACTACAGAGGACGGTACCGGTATCGTACATATCGCACCGACCTTCGGTGCAGATGACCAGAAGGTCGCTCGCGCAGCAGGCGTCCCTGCTCTCATGGTAATCGATGCAAACGGCGATCCTCAGGCACAGGTCGACCTTCAGGGTCGTTTCTACCGTGTCGAGGACCTTGATCCTGCATATGCTGCAGAGCGCGTGTCTGCCGATTATGCAGAGTGGGCCGGCCGCTTCGTGAAGAACGCATACGATCCGACCCTTGCTCCTGATGCACCAACCCTCGACATAGACATCTGCATGATGCTCAAGGCCGACGGCCGTGCATTCAGGATTGAGAAGCATGTCCATACATATCCACACTGCTGGCGTACCGACAAGCCGGTTCTCTACTATCCGCTCAACTCATGGTTCATCAAGGCTACCGCAGTCCGCGAGAGAATGATGGAGCTCAATGAGCAGATCACCTGGAAGCCGGAGGCTACAGGTAGCGGCCGTTTCGGAAAGTGGCTCGAGAACATCCAGGACTGGAACCTCAGCCGCAGCCGTTACTGGGGTACTCCGCTCCCTATCTGGCGTACAGAGGACGGCAAGGAAGAGAAGTGCATCGGCTCAGTGAAGGAGCTCTATGCAGAGGTGGAGAAGGCGGTTGCCGCAGGCTTCATGGCAAGCAATCCATTCAAGGATTGGGGCTTTGACCCTGAGGATATGAGCAAGGAAAACTACGACAAGATCGACCTCCACAGGCCTTACGCCGACAATATCTTCCTCGTATCTGAGTCAGGCAGGAAGATGACCCGTGAGACAGACCTCATCGACGTATGGTTCGATTCAGGCGCAATGCCTTATGCTCAGGAGGGTCTTCGCAGCATTGACAGCGACAAGTTCGGATGTACCGCAGACTTCATCGCAGAGGGAGTTGACCAGACTCGTGGATGGTTCTATACTCTTCATGCAATCCATACCATGGTCAGCGACAGCCTTGCATTCAAGCGTGTCATCTCCAACGGACTCGTCCTCGACAAGAAGGGCGACAAGATGAGCAAGCGCCTCGGCAATGCGGTCGATCCGTTCAAGGCACTCGATACCTATGGACCGGATGCTCTCCGCTGGTACATGATGACAAACGCACAGCCTTGGGACAACCTCAAGTTTGACGAGGCAGGTGTGGTCGAGGTGTCAAGGAAGTTCTTCGGAACCCTCTATAACTCATATTCGATGTTTGCGCTCTATGCGAATATCGACAACTTCGATCCAAATGCGGAGCTTGTTCCTTACGACCAGCGTCCAGAGTTTGACAAGTGGATCATCAGCCGTCTCAATACCCTCGTCAAGGGCGTTGTAGCAGCTTACGAGGACTACGATGTCACTCTCGCCGGCCGTCTCATCCAGGATTTCGTCGGTGACGACCTCAGCAACTGGTACATCCGTCTCAACAAGAAACGTCTCTGGGGTTCTGGCCTTGCAAGCGACAAGCTCGCTGCATATCAGACCCTCTATGAGGTGCTCAAGGACATCGCACTTCTCGCGGCTCCTATTGCGCCATTCTACATGGAAAGACTCTACAAGGATCTCGTTCCTGAGGCAGACTCAGTTCACTACTGTGCTATGCCAGCATGCAACGAGGCCCTCATCGATACCGACCTTGAGGAGAGGATGGTACTTGCACAGAAGTCCTCTTCAATGGTGCTCGCACTCCGCAAGAAGGTTGGCATCAACGTCCGCAAGCCTCTCTCAAGGCTCGTCATCCCTGTCACAAACGACAAGGTGAAGGATCAGCTTGAGGCAGTGAAGCAGATTCTCCTTACCGAGGTGAACGTCAAGAATGCAGAGTTCCTCCAGGATACAGCAGGCCTTATCACCAAGAAGATCAAGCCTAACTTCAAGACTCTCGGAAAGGTATACGGCAAGCAGATGAAGGAGATCGCAGCTGCGTTCGGAACCCTCACCCAGGAGCAGATCAATGCTATCCAGAATACCGAGGGCTCAGAGGCCGGATATACGCTCTCTCTTCCTTCCGGTGACGTGGTGCTCAAGGCAGGTGACTACGAGATCCATTCGGAGGACATGCCAGGCTGGCTCGTGGCTTCGGATGGTCCGCTCACAGTAGCGCTCGACATCACCCTTACCGACGCGCTCGTACGTGAGGGAACCGCGCGTGAGCTTATCAACCGCGTACAGAATCTCCGCAAGGACAGCGGATTCGAGGTTACAGACCGTATCAGCGTCACCATCTGGGCTGAAGGTGCGGCTGCAGAGGAAATCAAGGCTTCTCTGTCAGAGTTCTCAGAGTATGTGGCTGCCCAGAC
>JAGHUQ010000006.1 GCA_018064725.1 Candidatus Cryptobacteroides caccocaballi | reverse complement strand
CAACCACGGGATTCTTACTATTGACGAGAACACGCCTGGGCGCGAAGCCGACAGCAGCATCGGGAACGCGATGATGCTTCTGTTCGCATACAACACTGCAGTCAGCCAGACCCTGATGATACATGCATCCGTCTCGGTCAAGGACGGTCTCGGATACGTGTTCCTCGGTAAGAGCGGCACAGGAAAGAGCACCCACAGCCGCCTATGGAAAGAGAACATTCCCGACGTATGGCTGCTCAACGATGACAACCCGGTCCTTCGCGTAATTGACGGGAAGACCTATGTCTATGGATCTCCATGGAGCGGAAAGACTCCATGCTACAAGAACGAATACGTACCCGTTCAGGCCATAGTGGACCTCGAACAGGCTCCGGAAAACAGAATATCAAGACTCAGCCCCATCCAAGGATATGCCGCGCTGATGCCATCGTGCTCCAGCATGAAGTGGGACAGGGCATGGGCTGACGCAGAGCATTCAACCCTGGAAAGAGTAATCATGGGAGTCGGCTGCTGGCATCTGAGATGCCTGCCGGACGCAGACGCCGCCAAGCTTAGCTACGAGACATGCAGACCAAGGTAGACATCAAATACATCAGATGGTTCGCCAATGCGGCGAAACCGTACAAATGGACCATAGCGGCATCGATAGTCTGCCACCTTCTGCTGGTGGTACTCGCGCTCGCGTACGTCTACGTCAGCAAGGCACTCGTCGACATCGCGACCGGTAACACCGAGTCAGCGGAGATGCTGGGAATCAGCGGCATGCGCTCCGGACTGATCGCGTTCGGTCTTGCCATGATCGGAGTGATAGTCTTCAGGACCCTGCTCATGGGTCTCAAGGGCCTGCTCCAGACCAAAGCGTCGGTAAAGCTGCGCAATGCCCTGCGCCAGAAGCAGTTCGATGGGCTCATGAGGCTCAGCGGCGATGTTCGTGGAAAATTCCATTCCGGAGACATCCTCAACAGGATACAGGACGACAGCTCGACCGCAGCGACGACCAGCTGCAGCACTCTCCCCAACCTCATAGGAACCGCATGCCAGTTCATCGCAGCGTTCATCTACCTAGTCTCGATCGAGGCAAGGCTCGCATGGGTGCTCGTAATCGTGCTGCCTGTCGGGATCATCGGGGGTAAGTACCTCATGAAGAAGATGAAGAATCTTACCCTTGACGTGAAGAAGAATGACAGCAAAGTCCAGAGCCATGTGCAGGAAAGCGTACAGCACCAGACCCTGATAAAGACCCTGGAATACGACGCAGAAAGCTCTGCAACCCTCTCCGGGCTGCAGGACGAGCTATATGAGAAGACCATGAAAAGGACACGCTTCACAATGTGGACAAGGGTGACCATGGGCCTCTCGATGTCCGGCGGATATGCGATTGCCTTCCTCTGGGGCGTCGTCGGAATCTATCACGGTACCGTCACCTACGGTCTGATGACGGCGTTCCTCCAGCTCGTCGGCCAGCTCCAGCGTCCTCTTATCCAGATGGGAGACGAGCTGCCGACCATATTCCACAGCACCGCGTCCATCGACAGGCTTGAAGAGCTCAATGACCTTCCACAGGAAGACGTGGTCGAGCCGGAGATGATCCAGACTCCTGCAGGAATACGCGTCAGGAACCTCAGGTTCAGGTATTCGGACGGCACCGTGGATGTGTTCGAGAACTTCAGTCATGATTTCAAGCCCGGCACAAAGACAGCCATTGTCGGACATACCGGCATAGGAAAGAGCACTCTCATCAAGCTGATGCTATCGCTCGAGAAGCCAAGCGACGGAGAACTCAGCGTCTACGGAACTGACGGGACAGAGAAGATAATCTCCGCAGCGACACGTTGCAACATGGTATATGTACCGCAGGGCAACAGCCTCTTCAGCGGTACCATACGTGACAATCTCAGGATGGGCAAGCCGAACGCAAGCGAAGCTGAGCTGACCGAAGCCCTCAAGCTTGCAGCCGCCGACTTTGTACTCGACCTTCCCAAAGGCATGGACACCCAGTGCTTCGAGGCGGGCGGCGGTCTGAGCGAAGGACAGGCACAGAGGATCGCGGTGGCCAGGGCACTCCTCCGTCCAGGCTCGATACTTCTCCTCGACGAGTTCAGCTCCGCCCTCGATGAGGCGACCGAGACCATGATGCTAGAGAGACTTACCGCAAAGGAGAACGGAAAGACAATGATTTTCATAACCCATCGTCAGAAAGTATCAGAATTCTGCGATGACATCCTCAACTTATAGAAACATGGAACTGAAGAGTGGATTCACCCTCCGCAATTTCTGCGGTGAAAGCATAGTGGTAGCAGAAGGCCTCGAGAACATCAACTTCAACAAAATGCTGTCGCTCAACTCAAGCGCAGCCTACCTGTGGGAGAAATTCTATGGGACAGAATTCGACACAGCCGACATCGCAGCAGCGCTCGTCGAGAAATACGGTATCGAGCAGGAGCTTGCCGACAAGGACGCCGCAACGCTCGTGGAAAGCTGGAAGAACGCGGGCGTCATGGCTGATTAGCAGACTTGCGTACAAAGACTACTGGACACCTTTCCAGGATGCAGGGACCGGCGCCTCGATGGTGACCGGTTCTTTCTTTACAGGATGGATGAACTCTATCCTGCGCGCGTGGAGACAGATTCCCCCGTCCGGATTGCTGCGTGGAGCACCATATTTCAGGTCACCCTTGATGACCATGCCTGCTCCTGAAAGCTGGCAGCGGATCTGGTGATGACGGCCGGTCAGAAGCTGGACTTCGAGAAGGAAGTAGCGGTCGGTCTTGCCTATTGACCTATATATAAGTTTCGCACGCTTCGCCTCCTTGGTGGGAGCGACGTCAGGCTGACCCGGCTTAGGCTTGATTATGTAAGCCTTGTTCTGCTTCTCGTTCCTTCCGAGCCAGTTCTCGAGAAGTTCCTCTTCCTTCTTCGGGGCAGAGCATACCAGAGCCCAGTAGAATTTATGGACCTCACCGTCGCGGAACATGGCTGTCATTCTCTCGAGTGCCTTTCCCGTCTTTGCGAGTATGCAGATGCCGCTGACCGGACGATCGAGACGGTGCGGAATGCCCATGAACACCTTTCCCGGCTTGGAATCGCGCTGTGCGATGAAAGCCTTGTAGGTCTCCGCGATGCACTCATCGCCTGTCTTGTCACCCTGAATAATCTCTCCGACCTTCTTGTTCACGACGAGAAGGTGGTTATCTTCATAAAGGATTCGTGACTGAAGGTCAGCAAATTCCTCTTTTGTCAGTTCTCTGTATTCCATAATGGCGCAAAGGTAGTACAATTTCTGCCAAATTGTCAGTGGAATCAAAGATATTTGAAATGGCACGCGATTCGTTATTTCCTTATCGTCCGGCCACGAAGCCGGTTTAAGTTTGACAATATTTAAAAAAGAAACATATTATGGGAAAAATCATCGGAATTGACCTCGGTACTACGAATTCATGCGTAGCCGTAATGGAAGGAAACGAGCCTACCGTCATCATCAACAATGAAGGACAGCGCACTACCCCATCCGTAGTCGCATTCGCAGACGGTGGCGAAAGGAAGATCGGTAACCCTGCAAAGCGTCAGGCGATTACCAATCCATACAAGACCATCTTCTCTATCAAGAGATTCATGGGTGAGACTTACGACCAGGTTGGAACTGAAATCTCTCGAGTTCCTTACAATGTCGTAAAGGGCGACAACAACACTCCACGTGTCGACATCGACGGACGTCTCTACTCACCTCAGGAGATTTCAGCAATGATTCTCCAGAAGATGAAGAAGACCGCAGAGGAGTATCTCCGTCAGGAGGTTACAGAAGCTGTCATCACCGTACCTGCATACTTCTCTGACTCACAGCGTCAGGCAACCAAGGAGGCAGGCCGCATCGCAGGTCTCGACGTAAAGCGTATCATCAACGAGCCTACCGCAGCCGCTCTCGCATACGGTCTTGACAAGAAGAACAAGGACATGAAGGTCGCAGTATTCGACCTTGGTGGCGGTACCTTCGATATCTCAATCATGGAACTCGGAGACGGCGTGTTCGAAGTTCTCTCTACCAATGGTGATACTCACCTCGGAGGTGACGATTTCGACCAGGTAATCATCGACTGGCTCGCACGCGAGTTCGCAATGGAGAACGGTGGAATCGACCTCAAGAAGGACCCTATGGCACTCCAGAGACTTAAAGAGGCAGCTGAGAAGGCGAAGATTGAGCTCTCAAGCCAGACTTCTACAGAAATCAACCTCCCTTACATCATGCCAGTAGACGGTATTCCAAAGCATCTTGTAAAGACTCTCACCCGTGCAAAGTTCGAGCAGCTTGCTGACGATCTTATCCAGAAGACTCTCCAGCCATGCAAGAAGGCCCTCAGCGACGCAGGTCTCCAGGCATCTCAGATCGACGAGGTTCTCCTCGTAGGTGGATCAACCCGTATCCCTGCCATCCAGGAGCTCGTAAAGCAGTTCTTCGGAAAGGAGCCTAACAAGAGCGTCAACCCTGACGAGGTCGTTGCAATCGGCGCATCTATCCAGGGCGGTGTGCTCGCAGGTGATGTGAAGGATGTCCTCCTCCTCGATGTCACTCCGCTCTCACTCGGTATCGAGACCCTCGGCGGCGTGATGACCAAGCTCATCGAGTCCAACACCACCATCCCTACCAAGAAGAGCCAGGTATTCTCTACCGCAGCTGACAACCAGCCTTCAGTCGAGATCCGCGTGCTCCAGGGAGAGCGTCCAATGGCAAAGGACAACAAGCTTATCGGTGAGTTCCACCTCGACGGTATCGCACCTGCACCACGTGGCGTCCCTCAGATCGAGGTAACCTTCGATATCGATGCGAACGGCATACTCAACGTATCCGCTACCGATAAGGCAACCGGAAAGGCTCAGAACATCCGTATCGAGGCTTCATCAGGACTTTCTGACGAAGAGATCAAGAGGATGCGTGACGAGGCCAAGGCCAACGAAGAGGCTGATAAGGCTGAGAAGGAGCGTATCGACAAGATCAACAATGCAGATGCCATGTGCTTCCAGACCGCAAAGAACCTCAAGGAGTATGGCGACAAGATTCCTGCCGAGAAGAAGGCAGCCATCGAGAAGGCCAACGAGGAGCTCAAGAAGGCAGTCGAGGCTAAGAACATTGCAGACATCGACCGCTACAACAAGGAGCTCGAAGAGGCATGGCATGCAGCTTCAGAGGATATGGCAAAGGCAGCTCAGGCAGGCCAGCAGCAGGGTCCTCAGGACTTCGGCGGTCAGCAGCAGGGCCCTCAGGGCTCAGATGTTGACGAGCAGTAATCTCACTCCGGCAACTCGGAACACGATAGTGAAACCCGGCGGCAATCCGTCGGGTTTCATTTTGTCATTCTTTTTTTCTAATTTTGTGCTGCACACAACTTAGAAAAAATCTATGTCGATCAGAAAGTTACTTACCACGGTTCTCGCGGTGGTCGCGTGTACGGCAGCACTCGCATATGAGCCTACGGTCTCGGACCCTGTCGTCATCGTATCTTCATACAACCCAGACGTAAAGAGCATCAGTGACAACCTTGCCGCATTCACTGAGGAATACTCGAAATCAGGCTGCCAGAATCCTGTCGTTCTGGAGAATATGCATTGTCTCAACCTCTCGGAGTCCCTCAGATGGAAAAACAGGATGTGGAATCTGCTGGAAAAGTATTACGAGGACGGCAAGCAGCCGGCAGCCATCGTGCTTCTCGGAACAGAAGCCAGCTCATGCTACTTTTCCATCGACAGACCGGAGCTCAAGGAAACCGCAGTAGTATTCGGCATGAGAGGAGACAATATGATCCGGCTTCCCGAAAGCGGAGAAGACCTTTCACAATGGCAGCCGGAAACATACTACCTCACAAAGGATTTCGACGACTTCAACATCGTAGGAGGACTCGTATACGAGTATGACATCGAAAAGAGCCTCGCAATTCTCGAGCAGCTACACACGAAGATTGACACGCTCGCCTTCATTTCAGACAACACCTTCGGCGGAGTTACCATGCGTTCGCACTTTGACAGATACATGGAATCAAACCCGAAGTACGCAGTCAAGCATCTTGACGGCCGTATGACGACATTTCCTCAGCTTGATCAGGAACTGGCAAATCTGAAGGAGGGCACCGCAATAGTCCTTGGAACATGGCGCATCGACAAGTCCGACAGCTATGCGCTGAAGAACACCACCCACACCCTTGCATACAGTAACCCATCCATACCGGCAATATCCCTGGCGTCGGTCGGTCTTGGTCACTGGGCTCTGGGCGGCTACGTGCCCGACTACATCATACAGGGAGGGCTCTTGGCCGACGCTGTGACCGACTACCTGAAGACAGGAAAGGCTTCTGAAATCACGAAGATCAGCAGCACCTACACAATCGACCACGAAGTGGCTGCAAGGATGGATTATCCTGTCAACCAGGTGCCGAAACCATGCAAGTTCATCAATAAGCCAGTCAGCTTCTTCAGGGAGAACATGGCGCTGATTATCATCACCTCGCTCATCATCTTCATCCTCGCAAGTTGCCTTGCACTGACTGGATGGTTGCTCAAGCGAAGCAAGAAACTCCAGCACAGCCTCGAAAAAAGAGGAGAGGAGCTCGCAATAGAAAGAGACAGGGCCGAGAAAGCCAGCGCCATGAAGTCATCTTTCATCTCCAATATCAGCCATGAGATCAGGACTCCGCTCAATGCCGTAGTAGGCTTTTCACAGTTGCTATCCAACGACACCCTCGGGCTTGAGCCGGAAGAGAAGGCCGAGTACGGCGAGCATATCCTCATGAACTCGAAAGTCCTCCTCAATCTCATTGACGAAGTCCTGGACCTCTCGAGAATGGATGCAGACAGAATCGCATACAACATCATGGAGAACAATCTCGTGGACATAGCCAACGCTGCTGCAGAAGCTGCAAGGCTGGACATCAGCCCAGAGGTAGAAGTCGTTGTTCATTCTGATGCAGAGAAGGTCATGATAGAGACTGACAAGGAGCGCATCTATCAGGTATTCTGCAATCTCCTCAGCAATGCCAAGAAATTCACGGAGAAGGGAAGCATAACCATAGACATCGAGACGCCACAGTCCAAGGACTATGTGATAGTCAAGGTATCTGATACCGGCAGTGGCATTCCTGAAGGCAAGGCTGATGCGATATTCGACAGATTCGTGAAACTTGACCCTTATAAGCAAGGCACGGGACTTGGTCTTTCCATAGTCCAGTCGATCGTTTCACATTTCGGCGGAAACATCAAGGTCGATACCGCCTATAAGGATGGTGCTCGTTTCGTATTTACCCATCCTTACAGGCAGTGAAGACCTGACGAAACAAGCCGCTATCTGTTGTAGCGATGGAAGGACTTGCCACCGACAAGGCTTGCGCTGAAGGAATAGCCGGCATCCTCGGCAACCGTATAGTCCGCAAACCTTACGGCCTGCGCATTTGCTTCAATTGTCCCACGAGACGAGCCGTCCGGGTTCTTCAGATCGCTATGGACAGGGTATGTACCTTCACTCGTCCTTGAGTACAGGGTGATGGTTTCCATATCTGTCACTCCCCTGCCTGCTCTGAGCGTCACCGGCAGCCATGAATTGTCATTAGGTTTCAGAGTAACGGTCATCTCCACAGATTCAGGCATCGCAAAGACGGCGTAGACATTACTCCTCCTGGCCGTCAGTGCGTCGCACGACTGATGCCAGTATTCCGTATTCAACGAATAGAAAGCACTCTCAAATCCATATCTGGTCATGACGTTCATCATGTTGACGCCAGGCTGAAGTACATAGGTGGCAGTCGTCGTCTTGGTATAGGACTCATTTACAGGTAGCCCGTTTCGGTTGGAGCGCCATATCAAAGATGACAGATACCGGCATTCGGCAGTAACCGTAATCCCGACCTTCCTCGCCGTCTGGTCGCCATTTACGTTAAGCACATAACCGATATTCTCCTTCCACTCGAGAGCGAACTCGATGGGGTCAGCTCTGTGGACGGCAGCGAGGTCATCCCAGGTCGAGTTGGCCAGCACATTATACCTGCTCACACCTTCCCAGACACGGTTGCCATCAGGATGCCACGCCCTGCTCGAATAATACCTTATCTTATCAATCGCCTCCTTATCCGAACTAGTGACACTGTTGTAGAAGTCTTTATAGAGGAAGCCGACGGGATATCCCCCAACCGTCTTGATCAGCACATCACCTATGCACTGCTGCCAGTTATAATTCATATACGACATCACAGCAAGATACATAGCATACGGCGAAGACATTCTATATCCTAGATTCCTCTGGACATGATAGGTATTCATCTTCCGCCTTTCACCCGTTTCGGGGTCCACAAGTATGCCGGAATCATAGTCATCTGTCCTGGACGGCTCAAGCAGAAAATCCGTCATCGATCCGACGAGGTCGGAAGGGATGGAGCTATCGCCCGTTATGAATGTCACGTCCGAGCACTGCCTCAGAGGGGATAACGACTGATGATGCCAGCCTGTATATATCACCGAGCCCTCCAGGGTGATGTTGGAAGGATTGCTTACCACCAGCCTGTAATCATCGAACTCATCCTGATCATACGAGCGGTTATAGCCTTCGATATCCGTGAACTCGCTGCAATGCCATATCTCGACAGGAACTATGTCAAACGACATGGGTATGGTCAGAGGTTCCGCATTCGCAGACCTGATACTGCAGTCAAATACAGCCGCATCATTTGCGGCGAACCTGCCATACAAGCGTGACAGTTCACGATTCAAGGCTTCAGATTTGCCTAGATTCACCATCGATGATTCAATGGTCGCCGCAGGACCGCCACTACATTCTGTGCCCATCTTTGTCTTCGACGCAGTGCAAGCCCTGATAGCAGAATCCACAAAGAGATTCTCAGAGCTGCACACAGTCCTTTCCGTAATCTCCGTTACAATGTCAGAATACTTACTGATATCGAAGCCATACGATGCCGACGAGTTAAGGTTGAGCCCATTCCTGTCAACGAGGGTAACATCTATCAATGCAGGTTCACCATTCACTACCGGCCGTTTCATCACCTGGTCCAAGACCGCGATCCGAGGCTTGCGAACAGCAAGCGTCCTCAAGGATTCATGGGTAAGATCACTGACAGGCTTACCGTCAGGTCCATACAGATACAAGGTATTTCCGACAGCCAAGGACTCTTTCTCCCCCTTCATGTCACATGTTATGATATTGTCACTTTCGACCGATATCTCGCCAAAGCTGACATCATCTGAAGGCACGCCGGCACGGACGAGACGCAAGCTGCAATCCTGCAGGCTACCAGAAAGCATCTTTGCCAATCCGGAATGCAATGCAACCTGAATTCTTGTCTTCTCTCCTATATACAGGTCATCGGCTTCATGCATGCCCTTCACTATCTTCCACACACCCAAGGACAACTTGTAGGAAGCCTTGTTCTCCACCCTCCATGAAACCTCCCTCAGCCCGCCCGGAGTCAGCATCAGCGTCAGGTCATAGATATGATTGCGGACAAGGTCGAAGTTGCTGCAATCGTCCTCACCAGGATACAGGCGGTAGGTGACAGTACCCTCCATCACGGATTCATCCGTAAAGCGACAAAGCACCTCCAGATAAGTACATCGTTCAGGATGGGAAAGATTGTCCGGAATTTTCCTCATAGGATCCCTGTTTGACGGAAGTAGGTTTCCCTGGCGATTCTCAAGAGTGAAAAGCGTAATCGGTTTGCCAGAGTTGAGTGCCAGTATATCCAGCTTTGAAGCATAGTCACCATCCATCACTATCGGACGGCCGGATACCATAGACCCCTCGACACGACTGCCACCGGAAGCGAAAGGAATCACATAGGAAGCACCCTGCATAAGACGTACAGAAACCACTTCCAGACCATCCATGGCACCAGGATCGAGGCGGAAGCTCAGTTCGGAGACAAGCCTGTCGAAAAACAGACTCACGGCATCATTTTCCTTAGGTTTGTAACTGTCATCAGACCAGCACATCGGGATCCCTGTATTCAGATCGCTTATCTTTGACAAGGCGATATTGAAAGTCGAGAGGTCCGATTCCTTATATGGGAAAGTCACGTCTCCTGCATTGGCGATGGCATAGACAGCATACTCCGCATTTCTGACCATTTCCAATGACGCGGACCTTGAGCCGGAGGACAAGTATCGGGATACGTCGAGGCGTCCGCCACGATAGGCAGCTATCTTGAAGTTGTTGATCGCATCCACGCGTACTGACAGGCTGCTTTTCGTGTTTTCCGCCCAGTCAGCGCAGAAGGTCACCTCCACCTTTTCCTCATCATCCGGAATTGTATCAGGACGGATCACTTCAATTTCGCAGGAGTTCATGGCAAGGCATAGCGATGCCATGACGGCACATGAAAACAGGTTCCTATGCATCTTACTTGAGTTTGAATTCACTGATGTTCTTTATGCCCGGAACGCCGTAATATGAGGACACGATATCTCCTTTCACATATAATCTCTTTCCAAGATTGGCAGGATTGTCAACAAGATTGATGGCCGTTCTGACGGAACCTGATGGCAGTTGGACGGACATGCATGAAGACTTGGCCGAAACTGATGACTTCGCAGCTATGGCAATGTGAGTGGACGAGCTGAACGGAGCATTGAAACTGATACCGGTAGCCGATGAAGTCATGTCTCCTCCGACTATGAAACCTGTGATCCATACGTCAGTCCTGCCAATGTTGTTCTTCGCATCTGACACCGACAATGCTGACTCTATTTCATTTCCTTCGGTGCCGGAACCTCCTATGATATATGAATCAGAAATGTAATTACGCGTCGTGTCGACGACTACGTTCATGCCGCCGGAAGCAGCCGCAGACCCTCCTGAAGATGATGACGAAACGGAGACATTAAGAGTCAGGATCTCCTGACTTTCCAGCGACTTGGTCAGGAGCGTTGTTTCACTTGCTCCTTCATTAAGAACCAGCGAAACAGAACCAGGTTTAAAATATGCAATTCGCGTTTCCTTATATGCGTAGAGCAGTTTTCCATCATTTGACTTCAAAAAGAGAGAGGCCTGAGGATAGGTCGTCAGGAACTCCGGAGCCACCTTGAGTTTCATGCCGGAATTCATCTGTCTGCAGACCAGTTCCACCTTTGCCACAGCCCCCGGATTAACGACCACACATTGCTCGTCTCCGAACTGAGGAGCATCGAACTGAGGCTTTGAGAATTCTGTCGACACGATCTTCACGTCATAGGTCCCGGACTTGACCAGAAGCGACTCGGGAGAAGCCCCGTACAGGCCGGAATAGACGACAGACCCATCGGATCTGGTCACCGTAAGGATGAAGTCATTGGTGTCGGGAATATCCGTCACGGCCTTGCTTGGAGCAAGCGATTCCGCAATCACCCTCAGACTGATATACCCTTCTTGCTTTCCTTCGAGCCACGCGCATGATGAGCACACCAGAAGAAGGGCCAGCGGTGCAAGGCTCGCAAATAATCTCTTTCTCATAATCCATCACGCCTCCCCCGCTACAGGAAGCACCCGCAAAATAAGAAAAGAGCCTGCCAATTGGCAAGCTCCAGATTCATATTTGTATTTTTTTGTAGCGTTTTAATTTTTTCCTAGTCCTTCACGACGCGAATCTTTGCATACTTGAGGATAAGGATCTTTTCTCCGAAGTCATCGAACAGTATCCTCGCCTTTAGATCAACAGCAGAACCGGACAAGTCGACGATCTTTCCATAGCCGAACCTGTTGTGCTGAACCCTCACGCCTACCCTGAGTTCGGAAACCGGAGACGGAATGAAATCGACCTCTGGAGCCGGAAGCGGACGCTGTCCAGCACCGGCAGGACGTGCAATCGGGCGTGATGTTCCTGACGAAGACGGGCGTGATGCCGAAACACCGCCGGGGCGAGTTGAAGATGATGGGCCACCGACGGGACGACCTCCGGCCACGGTTCCGCGCGCAGGCAGAGGCGAGCCGGCTGACGTCGGACGGCGTTCGGTCATGGCACGGCTGCTACCGCCATATGAATATCCCTGACCACGAGAGCCTCCTCCGAAGCTGCCACCGCGAGACGAGCCTCCACCGTATGAACTTCCCGAGCCACTTCCGTATGAACCGGCACCGAATGAGCCTCCACGGGTCTGTCCCCAGAAAGGTGCATCATCATCGGAATCGCCGACAGCCCCAATCGGAAGCGGATTCTTTATGTAGCGAGGATCAATTTCTCTCACGAAACGTGACGGCGGATTGAACTCGGTCTTTCCGTTGCGCATGCGCTGCTTGGAATATGTGATCACAAGAACATTCTTGGCCCTTGTCATCGCCACATAGAACAGACGCCTCTCTTCCTGGATATCAGCAGGCGAAGCAAGCATTCCTCCTGTCGGGAAGAGGTTCTCTTCCATTCCTGACACTATGACGTACGGGAACTCGAGACCCTTCGAAGTATGCACAGTCATCAATGCCACCTTATTGTCGGAATTCTCGTCATCCTCCTCCTTCACGTCGATAGCGCTGAGAAGAGAGATGTTCTCGAGAAATGCACCGAGAGTCACTACAGGCAGATCTGATTCCGAGATCTGGAAATCCTCAGGAATGGAAGTTCCATCCCCTCCGGCATTCATCTGGATTGCCTCGAAATCCTCATTATGACGTTCCTCGACGAAGCCCTTCACAGAATTCAGGAGTTCCTCGACGTTGGCGGTCCTGCTCTGGCCCTCTATCGAAGTGTCCGACTTGTACATCGCAAGTATTCCGGACTCCACGGCCACCGACACCGCCAGTTTGTATGCATCGGTTGGAGGAACACTCCTAAGCTGTTGATTGTCAACGCCGTCATCCACAATCTGGCCGACCGCTTCCACACTGAACTTTCGTATCATGTCGCAGAACTCACGGATCTTGGCGACAGCGGCCGCCCTACCGAAATAGTTCGCGATATCATCAAGGTAAGCAGCCTCGACCAGGGTACATCCATGGTCCGCAGCAGCCTTCGCCAAAGCATCCAGAGACGTGTCGCCTATGCCCCTTGCAGGCTTGTTGACCACCCTCCTGAAAGACTCGTCATCTCGAGGATTGACCACAAGCTTGAAATATGCCATCAGGTCCTTCACCTCCTGTCTGTCGAAGAATGAATTTCCTGAATATATCATGTACGGGATATTCCTCTTACGGAGCATCTCCTCTATCGCACGGGACTGGGAATTGGTTCTGTACAGTACCGCAAAATCCTGATACTGAGCCTTATCCGTCTGTATTCTGGATATAATCTCATTTGCGATGAGCATTGCCTCCTCCTTGTCGGTATAGCCCTCTACGAGCTTGATCAGCTCGCCCTCCTCGCCTGCGGAGAAACAGGTCTTCGGAATCCTCGCCTCGTTCTTCTCGATAAGGGTGTTGGCGGCGTTGACGATGACCTGGGTGGAGCGGTAGTTCTGCTCCAGACGGAACACCTTGGCCTCCGGATAGTCCTTGCGGAAATTGAGAATGTTCTCGACCTTCGCACCACGGAAAGCATATATGGACTGAGAGTCGTCACCGACAACGCACAGGTTATGGTGCGCCGCACTCAAAGCCTTGAGTATCAGATACTGAGCATAGTTGGTATCCTGATACTCATCCACCATCACGAAACTGAATCGTCCTGCGATCTCGTTCCTTGCCTGCTCGTGGTTCCTGAGGAGTATGTTCATGTTGAAGAGAATGTCATCGAAGTCCATGACTCCGGCGGCACGACACTTCTCCCAGTACTTCTGGTATATGTCGACCAAACGCCCTTTATTCGCACGGACATCGTTCTCGATGGCGGCTCCGTTGTTCCTGTATGCCCCCGGAGAGACCAGCGAGTTCTTCGCCGAGGATATGCGGGCGAGCACATCTTTCGGCTTGTAGACCTTGTCGTCCAGCTGTAGTTCCTTGATGCATGTCTTCACCAGGCTCGTAGAGTCGCTCTGGTCATAGACAGTGAATTCCTTCGGATAGCCGAGAAGGTCGGCATAGTCCCTGAGGAAACGAATGAACACCGAATGGAAGGTTCCCATCTGGATTCTCCAGGCATTCCGGGCACCGACCATCTGGCCTACCCTCTCCTTCATCTCAGACGCCGCCTTCTTGGTGAAAGTAAGGGACAGGATCCTCGAAGGATCACATCCCTGGGCTATCAGATACGCGATTCTGCTTGTCAGCACACGCGTTTTTCCTGAGCCTGCACCCGCCACGATAAGTACCGGTCCATCTACACAGCTGACAGCTTTCTTCTGCTCACTGTTCAGCCCCTCCAAAATAGCACTTATATTATCTCCCATAGTGACGCGAAAATACACAAAAAATATGTATATTCGCGACGCGTTTTTAAGAAAACTCAAAAACAGTTTAAATAATGTCAAACAACATCCAATTGAAAAAAGGTCTCAACATCCCTATCTCGGGTGCTGCAGATCAGTCAATCAGGAAGGTAATCGTGCCGGATGTAGTCGCAATCAAGCCGACTGACTTCAGGGCCCTCAAGGCCAAGCTTGCAGTCAAGGAAGGCGACCGTGTCCTCGCTGGTTCACCAGTCCTGATCAACAAGGAGTGCGCCGACATCGTCTTCACATCACCTGTAAGCGGTACTGTGGCAGAGGTTGTCAGGGGCGAGAAGAGAAAGTTGCTTGAGGTCCGCATCAAGGCTGACCAGGCTGTTGAGTATGTTGATTTCGGCAAGCAGGACGTCAAGGCTCTTGACGCAGAGGCAGTGAAGGCTCTCCTCATGAAGAGCGGCCTCTGGGCTTGTCTGATCGAGCGTCCTTACGGCGTCGTGGCTAACCCAGCCGCTACCCCTAAGGCCATCTTCGTTTCAGCATTCTCTACCGCGCCTCTCGCAGCTGAAGTTGAGTTCGCCCTCGCAGGCGAGCTCGCAAACATCCAGGCAGCCGTAAGCGCTCTCGGCAAGATTGCTCCGGTACACATGTCATTCGCCAGCGAGAAGTCAGCATTCTACGGCGTTGAAGGTGCAACCAGGCACATCTTCACCGGTGCTCACCCTGCAGGTAACGTAGGCGTACAGATCCACCACGTGAGCCCTATCCAGAAGGGCGAGACCGTATGGACCGTGACCATGCACGAGCTTGCAATCATCGGCCGTCTCCTCAACACCGGTAAGTATGATGCTACCCGCACCATCGCGGTAACCGGTCCTAAGGCTATCAAGCCTGCCTATGTAAAAGCTGTAGCCGGTATCGCAATCAGCGCTCTCAAGGAATTCTTCGATGCATCTGAGGGTCTCCGCTACGTCAGCGGTGACTGCCTCACCGGAAAGAACGTCGGAGCAGAGGGCTTCCTCAGCTTCCACGACAATCAGGTGACCATCCTCAAGGAAGGCAACGAGTACGAGGCATTCGGCTGGGCAAAACCTTTCAGGTTCAAGCAGTTCAGCTCATCTCACACTTACTTCCACTGGATTCTCAGCTGGCTCAGCCCTAAGCAGTACGACCTCGACACCAACCTCCACGGAGGCGAGCGTGCATTCGTCGTATCTGATGTTTACGGCAAGGTATTCCCTATGAACCTCTTCCCTATCTACCTCACCAAGGCATGCATCGCCAAGGACATCGACAAGATGGAGAAGTTCGGTATCTATGAAGTCCTCGAGGAGGACCTTGCTCTCTGCGAGTATGTCTGCCCTTCAAAGATCAACATCCAGCAGTACATCGCGGAAGGCATTGAACTCATGATCAAGGAAATGGCTTAAAGACGAAGAATTATGAACGCAAGAAATATCGTAGACAAGATCAAGCCTACCTTCGAGGAAGGTGGCAAGCTTGGATTCCTCCATTCTACATTCGACGCCTTCGAGACATTCATGTTCGTCCCAAACACCACCACCAAGACTGGTGCACACGTAAGGGACTGCGTCGACATCAAGCGCGTGATGATCATCATGGTTCTCGCCCTCGTTCCTGCATTCCTCTTCGGAACATGGAACATCGGCTACCAGCACAGCCTCGCATTCGGTCTCGGATGGGGCTTCTGGAACATGATCTGGTACGGTCTCGTGAAGATCATTCCGCTCGTACTCGTAACTTACATCATCGGCCTCGGCATCGAGTTCACCTCGGCGCAGATCAACGGCCATGAAGTCAACGAGGGTTACCTCGTTACCGGATTCATCCTCCCTCTCATCGTCCCTGTAGACGTTCCTCTCTGGATGCTCGCAATCGCAACCGCATTTGCAGTCATCATCGGCAAGGAGGTCTTCGGCGGCACCGGTATGAACATCTGGAACCCTGCGCTCATCGCACGTGCATTCCTCTTCTTCTCATACCCTAGCAAGATGTCAGGCGACAGCGTATGGGTAGGTGGCGTATCAAGGTTCAATGAGATCGGCAAGGCTTGGCAGGCAGGCAACGGCATCGTTGACGGCTTCTCAGGTGCCACCCCACTCTCAGACCCAGCCGGCTACAGCGCACTTGACATGTTCCTCGGTACCGTACCAGGTTCAGTCGGCGAGACTTCAGTAATCGCAATCCTCATCGGTGCAGCAATCCTCATCTTCACCGGCGTCGCAAGCTGGAAGATCATGGTATCATCAGTTGCCGGCGGTCTCCTCGTAGGCTGGCTCGGCGGTCTCGTGATTCCAGATGCAGTACCTTGCTGGTATCACCTCATCATGGGTGGTTTCCTCTTCGGTACCGTCTTCATGGCAACCGACCCTGTAACCTCTTGCCAGACCGAGTGCGGTAAGTGGATCTACGGTTTCCTCGTAGGTGCCCTCGCCGTCATCGTACGTCTCTTCAACCCAGGTTACGCTGAGGGTATGATGCTCGCAATCCTTCTCATGAACACCTTCGCACCACTCATCGACCACTGCGTGATCGAGAGCACTCTCAAGAAGAATGCGAAGAAAGCAAGAATCGCATAAACAGACAGCACCATGAATACAAACAGTAACGTATATACAGTTATCTACACGACAGTTGTCTGTGTATTGGTTGCAGCGGTTCTCGCATTCGTGTCACAGACCCTCAAGCCTCGTCAGGAGGCTAACGAGAAGGCTGAGACAATCTCGCAGATCCTTACTGCCGCTCAGTTCGGTGAGAAGTCATCATGGACTGACAACAACGCTACCATCAACTTCTACAAGGAGAACATCGCTTCTGCAGCTGTCGTAGGCGCAAACGGTTTCGCCGTTTCCGAGCTCAACATGGCTGACGCAGAGGTATACAGCGTATCAAAGCTCAAGGCTCAGAACTACAACATCAAGGGTGGTTCAGACGTGGAGCTTCCTGTCTACATCTTCAACAACGGAGTCACCGTACTTCCTATCTACGGTGCCGGCCTTTGGGGTCCTGTCTGGGGCTACATCGCCCTTTCAAGCGACCTTGAGACCATCGTAGGCGCATACTTCGACCATGAAAGCGAGACTCCTGGTCTCGGTGGAAAGATCAAGGATGACCCTGCATTCCGCGGCCAGTTCCCTGGCAAGAAGGTAATCTATGGCAATGGCAAGGCATTCAACATCGTCAAGGGCGGTGCAGACGGCATGGCTAACGGTATCGACGCCATCACCGGTGCAACCATGACCTCAAACGGTGTGGATGAGGCTATCAACATCTGGCTCGAGGCATACAAGCCTTACGTGCTCGCTCAGAAGGCTGTGACCCGTGAGCCTGCAGAGGATGGCATCATGCTCCTGAGCGAAGAAACTGTCAACGAATAATTGAGGAGGAGAAAGATTATGAACGAAAAAATGAAAGAAACAATCCTCAACCCGTTGTTCAAGGGCAACCCAATCAGTGTCCTCGTCCTCGGTATCTGCTCTTCACTCGCAGTAACAGTTGAGCTCAAGGGAGCGCTCGTAATGGCTCTCTCGGTCATCTTCGTGACCGGCCTCTCAAGTCTTGTCTGCTCACTTCTCAGAAAGACCATCCCTAGCCGAGTTCGTATCATCATCCAGCTCGTAGTCGTAGCCCTCATGGTAATCCTCGTGGACCAGCTCCTCAAGGCATTCGCATACGGCATCGACAAGCAGCTCAGCGTGTACATCGGTCTCATCATCACCAACTGTATCGTCATGGGACGTATCGAGGCATTCGCTCTCGGTAACAAGCCAATTCCGTCACTCCTTGACGGTATCATGAACGGTGTCGGTTATGGTATGATTCTCGTCATCGTAGGTTTCTTCCGTGAGCTCCTCGGTTCAGGTACCCTCTTCGGTTTCCCTGTACTCTCAGCAATCGGTTACACCAACAACGGACTCGTTATCCTTCCTCCAATGGCCCTCATCTTCCTCGGATGCATCATCTGGGTACAGAGGTCAATTCAGAAGGACCTTCAGGAAAAATAACATCTAACTCAGATCGAAAATGGAATATTTAAGCTTATTCGTAAAGTCAATCTTCGTTGACAATATGATCTTTTCATACTTCCTCGGTATGTGCTCATACCTGGCAGTATCGAAAAATGTGAAGACAGCCAACGGTTTGGGTATAGCTGTTATCTTCGTGCTCTTTGTGACCCTCCCTATCAACTACCTCCTCAACAAGTACGTGCTCACCCCAGGTGCGCTCTCTTGGCTTGGCGATAGCTTCGCGACCGTAGACCTCAGCTTCCTCAGCTTCATCGTCTTCATCGCAGTCATCGCAGCCATCGTGCAGATCGTGGAGATGGTTGTGGAGAAGTTCACTCCTTCCCTCTACGCTTCCCTCGGTATCTTCCTCCCGCTCATCGCAGTGAACTGCGCCATCCTCGGTGGCTCGCTCTTCATGCAGCAGAAGGATTTCGTGAACGTAGGTGAGTCTGCCGTTTACGCCCTCGGTTCAGGTATCGGCTGGTATCTCGCCATCGTAGCTCTCGCAGCTATCCGTGAGAAACTCGCATACAGCCATGTTCCTGCTCCTCTCAAGGGTCTCGGCATCACTTTCTTCACCGTAGGTCTCATGGGAATCGCATTCATGGCATTCATGGGTATTTCACTTTAATATATAGGAGAACAAGAATATGGCAAATACTATAATTGCAGCAATGGCCATCATGGTCATCGTCATCATCATCCTTGTTGCGCTTCTCCTTTTCATAAAGGCTAAGCTCACTCCTAAGGGTAAGGTGAAGATCACCATCAACGGTGGCAAGAAAGAGGTTGAGGTGACCCCTGGCGGATCACTCCTCAGCACTCTCGCAGAGCAGAAGATCTTCCTTCCTTCAGCCTGCGGTGGTAAGGGTAACTGCGGTCAGTGCAAGTGCCAGGTAGTCTCAGGCGGCGGAGAGATTCTCCCTACCGAGGTCGGCTTCTTCAACCGCAAGCAGATCCAGGACCACTGGCGTCTCGGTTGCCAGGTAAAGGTTAAGGAGAACGTGGAGATCGTAATCCCTGATTCAGCTCTCAGCGTGAAGAAGCTCGAGTGCGAAGTCATCAGCAACGACAACGTGGCTACCTTCATCAAGGAGTTCACCGTCAAGCTTCCTGAGGGCGAGAACATCGACTTCAAGTCTGGTGAGTACATCCAGATCGACATCCCTGCTTACGAACTCGACTTCAAGGACATCGACGTCGATCCTATCTACAAGGGCGACTGGGAGAAGTTCGGATTCTTCGGACTCCACTCTTCTAACCCTGTTCCTACCGTTCGTGCATACTCTATGGCCTCTTACCCTGGTGAGAAGGGCATCATCAAGCTCAACGTCCGTATCGCTACCCCTCCATTCGACAGGAGCGTTCCACGTGAGCTCGGTCCTAAGCTCCTCCCTGTAAACCCAGGTATCGGTTCATCATACGTATTCACCCGTAAGCCAGGCGACAAGGTGATCATCAGCGGTCCGTTCGGAGACTTCCTCCTTCCAAAGAACGACCCAGATTCACAGGAGTACATCTTCGTCGGTGGTGGTGCAGGTATGGCTCCTCTCCGCAGCCATATCATGCAGCTCTTCAAGACCATCAAGACTGGTAAGGAAGTACACTTCTTCTATGGTGCACGTGCTCTTGTCGAGGCATTCTACCTCGAGGATTTCGCTGCTATCGAGAAGGAGTTCCCTAACTTCCACTTCCACCTCGCTCTCGACCGTCCAGATCCTGCAGCAGATGCAGCTGGCGTCAAGTATGTAGCCGGTTTCGTTCACAACGTAATGTACGAGACTTACCTCAAGGACCACGAGGCTCCAGAGGATATCAAGTACTTCATGTGCGGACCTCCTATGATGGTTGGTGCAGTCGT
>JAGHUQ010000116.1 GCA_018064725.1 Candidatus Cryptobacteroides caccocaballi | reverse complement strand
TCACCGCCAGGGCTCCATTATGGGCAACGAGAGCATGAAGACACTTTCCGCTCTCCAGTACAGGATGTTCGTTCACCCGAGGGTTCTGGAGGAAGGGGAGTAGATGTGACTGCTGAGGATTTTGCTCTTCAAGTCAGAAAAGATAATGGGCTTATTAAGACAAGACTGATACTATGGATTACAGAATACACGTTGCCAGACAGGCTCTATCACTAGTATATTGTATCTGTAATTGTGATTTGAAGATGATGTCACAATCAACTTAAAGCGATCATGGTCTTCAGGAATTCCTTTATGTCTTTGATGAGTTTCTCCGAATCCTCCGTCTCTAGAATCTCCATTTTGTCGGCAAGACCCAGGTAGAACCTGCGGATGGCACCGAGACCGTGAAGATGGGTATCCAGGATCCAGTGGCCGTCCTCTTCCATGTACAACTCTTCAGATGGAAGATTCTTTGCCATGGAGTACTCCTCGATGAGGTAGTTGTATGCGCCGACCTCCATGCGAACCTTGATGTGGTAGCTCTCGTCGCCAATCCAGCGGAACACATCGGCTGTCTTCTTCTTGAAGCAATGGGTATACTTCGGGTTAGGAATACCCGTTTCGATAGCGGTAATACGCGATAGACGGAACTGTCTCTCGGCATGAGCTTCCAAGTCGTAACACAGCACGTTCTCGTCGTTGTAGAAGAGGTTGATAGGTACAACGAGTCGGTCTCGCACTTCTCCCGAGTTGCCGCTGTGGTACCCTTTGAGGATTACCTTGTGCTGGAGGTCGCAGGCCTGTTGGAGGATGACAGCAAACTGTACCTCTTTGCTGATCTGCTTTTGATTCATGAGCCTCTCTTCCTTCTGCTTTTCGCTCATCGGGAGCGTGCTGCCCGCGTCACGGACGTATGCGATACCCTTGGTGTGAGTCTCGTCCTCGTAGAGGTATGCTATCTCGTAGAGAGACGGCTTCACGATGATGCGGATGGCATCCTCGTCCTCTGTCGGTTCGATGGTGATCTTGTCAAGGATTGATTCCTTGAAATAGAGTTCTTTCTCCTGGCTGAGGAAGAGTGCATAGTGATCAAGGGTGTCTGGCAGGGGAGTGCCGTGACCGAGCTGGTGCAGCCTCTTCGGCAGGACAGAGGAGTAGAAGTTGGCTCTGAACCAAGCCATGTCGCCGCTGATCCCGCTGTTCTCGGAGAGAATAGGGTCTCCTGAGTTATTCACTCCGACGTATACCGTTCCTCCGTCCCTGTTCAGAAAGCCGCACACCGCCTCGAACACCTGATCTCGGCCCTGATGGATGAGGTCGGGTTCACCATTGTCGTTGCGGAATACGTATGAGGCTTTGAACTCCAGGTTGCGGTTCTCCGTGCTGCCGTATTTTCCGGTGGCGGCGGCTCCGGACTCCACGAAGCCGTCCTCGACCCCGAGGATGGTGCATATGCTCCTGCGCACGGTGTCGTTGTCGGCCTTGACCTCGTCCGAGAAGTCCCGGGAGATGAACTGCGCCGCTATGAGCGAGGCGAGTCCCGTGTCACCTTCGGCCGATGACAGTAGCGGGATTATCGTCTGAAGGGTTCCGGTCTGATGGGCGGCGAGGCACTTGACGACGTACCGGCGCTCCGGGCTCATGTCCGGAAGCGTGTCTGTCCTTGACGGCGTGCCCTGGGCGTAGTTCAGCAGCGTGCCGAGGTAGGCTGTCTCCACCCTTGCCATGCGCACTCCGGCGTCGTCTCCTATGCAGTTGGAGATGAAAAGGGCGGAGAGTATGGTCCTGTAGCACTCGATGCTGCTCGAGCAGCGGCTGTTGAGGATGATGCGGGAGAGGGAACGCAGTTTGGATTCCTTTGCGAGCCTGTCCTCCGGCTTCTTCTCCGTCTGCTCGTCCAGCTCTTTCCACACGTCCTTCTCCATGGAAATGAAGGAGGAAAGAACCTCCTCCTCGTTGAAGATACGGTCTATGTGGTCGTAGCCGTACTTCGGCGGCTCAATGTTTATGTAGGTAGCTCCTTTTGTCTGCACGTTCTTGACTGTCATCACCATCTTGGTTCCGACCTTGATTCCTTCGATCATCGGGGATATGGCACCGTATCCGCCCGCCGTCATCCAGTTTATTCTGGAAGTCTCTTCAGAAATGAAAACCGCCACCGCCTCGAAGACAGTGTTGTTCCTATTGTCGAGTTCCGCGGCCTGCTTGGCGAAGCTCCTATAGCTTTCCTTTATGGAGAACTCCGGCTCCCCGTCCGTGTTCTCGATGACGGCTCCCTTGATGCAGTCTCCGTCGAAGATGTAGGGGATGAGGTCCTCGGTCCAAATGCCCTTGATGAGTTCCTCATTCAGGATGACGCCTTTCTTTTCGAGGGTGGTCTGCATCGCGGATGCTATCATGTGCAGAGGCTGCCCTTCCTCTATGTCCTCCACCTTGACTATCACCTTGTCCCCGGTCTTGACCTCGCGGTTCACGCGGGCCTGGACGGCAGACGCAGCGTTGTTCTGGGATTCTGTGAATGCCCTGGCAAACTGGTCGAGCTGTGCGGCGTTGTTGAGATAGGACAGCTTCAGCTTTTCATCCCTGGTGTTGCGGGTATAGACCATGAGGGAGGAATCCAACCCTTCCCAGGCCTTGGCCCCGCCGGACCATCCCATGCTCGAGGATACGTAGACGGCCCCGTTCTCTATGGATACCGAGCCCTTGCCGTTATAGGTGAGGGGAGGGAGCTGATCCCCGTCGAACGAACACCCGCTCAGGACATTGTAGGCGAGGAAGGTCACGGAGACGGCGTTCCTTATTATATCCCAGGTGAGGCCGGTTTCCGTGCACTGCCTGCAGAGGCTCTTGATGGCTGTCCCTGCAGCATTCTCGCCGGACGAGCCGAAGCATGAACACCACTCGAGTAGCAGGAGCATCTTCTCCGAAAGCTCGCGATAGGAACGTATGTTCTGGAGCACGATCATCTGCGCGCAGAGTATCTTCGCGTGCATGAGCACCTCGTTCACGCTCTGCTCGTCCGCAGGCTCACGGGTGTCGCAAAGCGCCTGTGCCTTGGGTCTGAATTCGTTGATTATGCCGTCAAGAAAGCCCAGAAGCTGAAGGCTTGCAACGGAGCTGTTCCTCACGCATGAGCGCAACTCCCAAATGAAATCGTTGATTGTTTCCGGAGAGGTCTCTTTATATTTGGCTGATAATTGTTGAATGGTCATATTCTGTTTTTTTCTATCGCGGCAAAGGTAGAATAGTTGAACGAACGACAAGTTCGTTATGACTACTACAATGTTTTTAAGAACAAACGCGAAGGTACTTTATCTAATGGAGTTGCAGGATTGTCAGATGAGTAGAGGATGTATAATTCATTCATTGTCCTGGTCATGGCAACATAAAGTGCTTTTCTAGATTCTTCATCAAAAGCACCTTCATACAAAGGCAGAATGACAACGTCGAACTGAAGTCCTTTGGCGCTATGGTAAGTCATAATCTTCGGCATTGAAGTGTTGAAGTCCAGCGTATCTACATACTGAAATGCACCTCCTTTTTCATCCGAATATTTAAATTCGCAAGGTATGCCTTTAGATTCCATTGCCCCTTGAATGGACATCACCATGTCATTGGTTGGGACTAGGATTCCGATATCTCTTTTATCGAAAAGGTCTGTGTAAAATTCGTCGACAAGTTTTGCGATAGCATCTACCTGACCTTCATATGTATCAATCTTTACAATATGCGGTAAAGATTTGCTTTTGTTCTGGTAAATCTTCTCTTCATATTTGTTGACATTAACACCTACGTAATCCTGTGTAATTTTGGCTACGTTTCTCGGTAGACGATAGTTGTTGTACAACTGTAGCGGTCGCAGTTCAGTTAGAGTTGAAATCTGCTCGATACTTATGGTGTTCTTACCATACAATTTATATATAGATTGAGCAGAATCTCCGAAAAAGAAAAAGGCTTTCCTCGCAGCAGCCATAAATTCTCTAATCTCCTCCTCTGTAAAGTCCTGAATCTCATCAACTATTATATAGTCAGCCGCCATCATATTTAGCTTATTCTTCCACTGATAATGGTGACAGAATCGATACGGGAGAGTTTCTTTCTCAATTCCTTCCCGCATGAATGCTGAAAGAGAACGTGTATAAGCTATAAGAATCACGGAAGCTCCCGTTTTTGCAATCTGCTCTGCCTTATGCATGGCAATTACAGACTTTCCACTTCCAGCACACCCAGTCACAAGCATGGATTTACTTATATTCATGTCGATGATGTCCAACTGGTCATCATCCATGGATTCCTCCTTAACGTCCCAGGAGGATTCGGTCTTTCTTAGAATATCAATAATCTTGGCTCTCGGTTTTATAGACTGGTATGCCCCATTATTTTCGGGGTCAGAATCCTCCTCATGATTTATCCCATTGGATGCTTTAAGTTCTTTGACCTGAGAAAGCAGCTCGTCAATGGTTGCTTGCATATCGGAAATCTTTCCCGAAAGCTCGGTATTTATTCCCTCAGCTTCCAGCCTTTCCTTCTCGGCCTTGAGCTTCATTGCATTCGCCTCCATTACCGCAGCTTGTCTTGTTTCAAGTTCACTGATTAATTTGGCAATTTCGGCTCTTGATTCATCGACAACTGCCTTGTTTGAATTATCGAATCTATCCAATGAGTTAAGATAATCTATTACATCTTTGCTTATTAGTGAGAAACTCTGAAGGAAATCAATGAATCCCATGAAAAATGACGTGACTGCAGCTGCTTGAATGTCAGTGTTCAAAGGATTATGGTCGGTATGCATAGCAATGCCACTTGCAATGTCATAAAACCTGGCCCATTCTGAACAGCAGCTATCCACACCGCGCTTTATTCTCTTTTTTTCATCATTCTTGCGCTCTCCAACAATTTCAGGATGCTTGTATGCGAATACTTTGGGTACCATTAACGGATACGCTTTTCCTTGAGGTTTACGTCCGAGATTCTTCTTTATTTCGAATAATCCATTAGAAGCTTTCTCAATGGCGAGAGTACCGCTGATCAAGCCAGAAGCCTTGTCTTCATCACCCAACATATCAAAGATGATTAGTTTTGACAGGCGTTCAATCATTGGGCGAACATTCCTGAAGAATCCAATGCTGTCTTTCTCATTGAAGCACCTGACTACCTGGTTGTAATCGTATCTGAGACTGTCTTTTATTCTTTTCATTTTATTTTGCGAATCCTGAGAAATCTACAATGTAAATATAACCTTTATTTTTTGCTTGTTCTGACCAGTTCGCACTGAAGTCTGTACCGTGTTTATCATCATACTTCTTAGTCTCCTCATAAGTCCAAACGAATACCTCGTTGACAAAGAGCCCAGACAGATTCGGCGCATAGTTTAGTTCATTATTGTAAAGTCGAGTGTTAATCGATTTGACGATGCTGCTGCTTTTTGAAAGATGCCCTACAGTTTCTCCGTTATGCCTGAGATAGTAATTGGAATTTCTCAATACCCTACCATAGTAACCTTCGTTGCTGTTAGTATATCCGTTAAGAGTGAGATTGTCATTTTTTCGCACAGAGGAATCAATATAATCATTGGTGGCAAAATTTTTATCCTTGGCAAGGAAACTAAGGTCAAATTTTCCAATTTCATTGGAATCAGAGTAACCAAGCTTTGCATCAATCTTATCCATCTTCTCCATCCTGTCTAGTGCAGATTCTCTCCAGAATCTATATGCGCGAAGGATCTTTCTGGCCCTGGTGAAAGCTACATACTGTAGTCTTTTTTCTTCTTCAAGCTCCTCTTTCTCGGCACAGGTTAAGTCGCTCATGAAATTTGTTTCAGAGTCAGAGTATCCTCGTAGAGGAAGTGAGGCAAATGATGGCGTAATAATAACCGCATCGAATTCTAACCCCTTCACTTTGTGCATGGTCGTTAATACTATGTTAAGCTGCTTTGTAGTATCTATCCTCTCATCTTCATATCGATCATAAACTTTATAAACCTGTCCATCATCACCAGACGCCGTTTCTCTAAGGGACTCAGCCATTTGGGAATATGTCATAAGTTCTTCTTCCGACGCAGCAGCATCAAGAAAGTCAAGAATCATGGTGTATGCAAAGTCCAAATAGAACCTATCCCAATTCGGATGTGCTTTCATGAGACCCTCTATGAA
>JAGHUQ010000068.1 GCA_018064725.1 Candidatus Cryptobacteroides caccocaballi | reverse complement strand
TCCTCCGGCGCCTCTCCCGGCTCCTCCTTGCCTCCCGGATACTCCCACCATCCACGCCACTCACCGTATCCCCGCTGCGTCGCGAAGATTTTGCCGTCATGGACGATAAGGGCTGCTACTACGTTGATGGTCTTCATATTTCCTCAAGGCCAAGAGATTTGAGATATTCATAGGTTCCGTTGTAGAACTCTGGAAGACGTGTGGCATCTTCTGGAAAGCCTCCGACTGTTTTATTTCCGTTACCTGTCGGCACGCAAATGACCATGCCCATTCGAGCACGAGTAAGAAGGACACGGTATGCGTTGAGCATATACTTTCTACGCTCGATACTGTTGTCTGTATTTCCCATTTCTTCACGCCATGCCGTTCTACCATTGAAATTAAAGTATCGCCAAGCGTGATTCTCACAACGCATATCGGCATCCCAAAGCACGCAGGTATAGTCCAACTCAAGACCCTGTACCTGAATTTCTGTAGCAGCATCTTCAAGATAATTGGATGAACGGATGTCGTTCTTGTCCTCAAGGAACCAGTGAACTGCATTCTCATCGCCTTGCTCCAAAATGTCGACCGCAAGTGGTTTGAAGCGAGCGGCTGTCTTTGTTACAAGCACGCCTGTGCGCTGAGTTCCGCGAACCTGTTTGCGCAGCCACTCGCGTGCTTTATTCATATCACGGGTTAAGACGATAGGGTAGCGCTCCTTGATCTCTTCGTATATGCTTGCTGCGTCTGGATTGAACGAAAGAAGCGAATGGACGAATGCAGACAACTTTTCTGCTCTGAAAGATCTGAGACTGACACCGAGGTGCAGCGAATCCGAATACGTTACTCTTGTGTTATCCTTTAGAAGCTCATTCACACGTCCCTCAGCGTACTCTGGTTCAGTAAGCTTATTAGAGATATAGACGTTCCAATGCGGAAATCTATCGTTGAGAGCTGCTATCCATTCTGAGATACCAGCTTCACCCGTATTGATTTCTTGGCCACCGCCGACCAGACATATTATTGTTGCCCAGTCTTCGCGCTGATCAAGCGACCAAATGAGGAAAGCTGCCTCGGAATAAGGGAAATTTGGAACCTTAAGCTTATTGCCGTACGTTCCACCTCGTTTGAGATAATCAGCGAGTCTCTTATGTGTCCAGGAACGTTGGGCTTCATCGAAAATAGCAACATGTTCGACCTCTCCGTAACCAGACTTGCCTAGTTTCATGGCTTTTTCCTTGTCAATCTCCAGTACTCCATTCTCGACAGGATTCTTGATCTTTGCAAGCATGTTGTCGCGGTAGCGGTGAATGATCTGAATGAATTTACCAACCTCTCTGCGAGAGTCTGACAGATTCTTCTTTTCATTACGCTCACGGCACTTCTTGTGATTGTCTATGGCAAGAGCCTCAGTCAGGACAGCTACCAGAGGACCATTTCCGGAAAGATATACAGCGCCATCATCCTCGACGAGCTTATCTCCATCTTGATACGACTGTTTAACCGCCACGTCAAGGCCAACGAGAGTCTTTCCGGCCCCAGGCACTCCTGTTACGAAACAAATACTCTTCTGGCCTTTCTCCTTGCTTTCTTTGATGACATCAAGGATATAGGCGATTGTCGTATCAGTTGATACCTTGTCTGCCTCATGGCGTGTGATGTCCTCCACAGTGTGGTTCTCATAAAGCGTCCTCGCTGCTTCGATTATTGTTGGCGTAGGGGAGTATGGACTGATAATCCATTCAGGTCCCAGTGTGCTATCAGATTCTGTCGCACCAGCATGCGCGAGTACATCAGTAATCAGTTTCTGCAAGCCAGAGGCTCCTGTAATCAGCGGGTTGTAGATTGAGTCATCATATACCGAAGACTGAAGTTCAGAAGAAGTAGTCTTATAGTTGGTAGGAATCAGTATCGGAACAATTGTTCTATCCTGACTGAGCAGATGGAAGTTCTTAAGATCCAAGGCATAATCCAGGACTTGTTCAACATCTGCTTGAAGAGCATCCTTCTGTCCCACTTTGAACTCCAGACAGAAGATTATTCCTCTGAGAAGAAGTACTACATCTATCCTCTTTCCAAGGCGCGGTATGCCATATTCAAATATGATCTGACCAGCTTCGTCTCGCCATGCCTTCAGCACCTCTTGCATGATAGCAATCTCTCCGGCCCATGCTTCATTGGTTGTGGTCAGGATATCGCCATGGTATTTGATACCAATGTCTCCTAGAATAGACTGTGGGTCTTTATCCAGGAAGGAATTAAAAGGGGAGTTATATAGGCATCGAGATGTGTTCATATAATGATTCTTTGCATGTGAAACTACTTCTCGTGAATATGTTTCAGATAGTATTCTTTAGTCATGAAGCCATCGCAGCCAGTCTTATCCGACTTGTAATTGGTACATCCCAGGAATGGCTCCACTTTGCCTTCCTTGACGATGAGATATCCATCCTGGCATTTATCACACTTCATGATCGACAACTCTCCACCACGGAGGTCATTGGTCATGAAGTCACAAATCTCCGGTTCATTACTACAAAGCCATAGCTTGAGACCATAGTGTGGTTTATATCGCAGCTGTAGCGGATATCCACATATCGGGCAACGTTTCGTATCTGCCGGATTAGTGTCATCATCCTCATTGATCTTACCTTTGACTTTTACACTCTTGAAGTCGTTTATCAGTTCAGTGACAAACTTTGAAGGATGTTGTTCAGGAGCCACGATATAAACACGATTCTTGGTTCTGGTCAGAGCAACGTAGAACAGACGCCTTTCCTCGGCATATTCAATCGAATAGTCATCCTTTACGACGAACTTCAAAACAGGGTCTTCTTGAATCTGCGATGGGAATCCATACAGTTCATTCCGGGCATTGATGATAATCACATTATCAAATCCGAGTCCCTTGGCACGATGCACGGTCATGAACTCGAGTCTCACACCAGGGAATTTCTTTGACTGAACGCCACCTGTCTTCTCGTCGTATATGAAGTCTGCTGAACGACTGAGGTTATATGCGTCAAATCCATAGCGGCCAAGCAACAGGATTGATGACTTCGGATTCTCCTCAAGAATCTTGGCAACGATTCCTTCAACAGTCTTTCCAATCATGTAATACTTTCCGCCCTTACCCTTAGTCTGTTTTCTGTCAACCTCTTCCGTATAGGATTCAATTACTACCGGATCTTGTATGTGTTTAGGCGATACAAGTGCTTTCTTTAGCTGCGAATCATTCTTCTGAATGAATCCACCGGCTATGTCAATTACCTCCTGTGCATTGCGGTATGTACGGGTAATCTTCAGTTCTTGGCCATATCCCATAGCCTCCTGGAACTTGGTGAAGAGAGTGATGTCGGAGCCGGCATAAGCGTAGATAGACTGCCAGTCGTCTCCAACGGCAATAATCTTCGCGTCACAAATCTGGCTCAAAGCCTTCGTGAGGTCAAACCTCTGGCGCGAGATGTCCTGGTACTCATCTACGATGATATACTTGAAGTCCAGAGTCTTTCCAGATATAAGCTGCTGATTCAGAATACGTGCTGACTCATTGATCATATCTTCAAAGTCAACCGCACGCTTCTCTTTCAGGCGCTTTGCATACTCAAGATAGCACTGCTGGCAAACGTCAAGAAAAAGCCTTGTGCGCTCATTGGTGGTCTGGGTCTCCCACTCATAGAACTTGTCAACGGTATAGCCATTGGTCTTGAAGTTCTGAATGAATGTGCAGATGAGCTTCACCAGCTTCAGGATATACTTGTTCTCCTCCGTATTGACAATCTTCTCAAATACTTCCTGAGACGAGCGCTGGTTCAGAATGAAACCATGCTCGATAAGCTGCTCCTTCAGATGCTCGAGCATTGGCCTTCCGTCATTATAGGATGAGAAGGTATAGATCAAATCGGTCTTGTGCTTCCTGTGTAAGAGGACTTTGTCATTGATAGCAGCCTTGTACTTTTCAAGCTGTTCAGCGGTATATCTGTTATTGCGTCCATCCTCAGTGATACCGAAATGCTCCAGGTAAGCAATCTTATCGCCCTGCTTTAGTGTGAAATCTGGAGTATATGGTTTATGTGCCCTGATTATATTGAACTGATAAGGCTTTTCGTATCTATAGTCTATGTTGTTCAGATACAGAAAGTTTGCAATTGACACTTCCTGTGCTGAGCGCAACGTCTCATGAGCGATAGATATCTTATTTCCGGTCCTCTTGTTGATAATCTCCTCCGTGTACTCGCTCATGTTACCCTTCAAGGTAGAGAAATCCGCTTTGGAGATGTAGTTGAAGAAGGTATTCAAGTCATCACCCTCGTATGGAGCATCGAAGTAGCTGCCAAAGAACAAGATCAGTTTGTCCACAAGTTCCGGCTGCTCGAGGATGTTGCCTTTAAGGTAGTTGTTGATGACGTTGAACATGAATCCGCCATCCACAATATTCTTTCCCGCTGCTTCCTTCTTGCGAAGAATCGCATATCCGGTACTGTGAAATGTCGTTACAGGGCAAGGAATACCAAGCCCTTTGTTGATCTTGTCTCGGAGTTCCCCGACTGCTTTATTCGTGAAGGATATCACCAGAATCTGCTCAGGCTTGATTCCTTTCTTCTCTACCAGGTAACGGACCTTTGCGGCTACCGTTGTCGTCTTGCCGGCTCCAGCGCCTGCGATTACCAGTGTGTAATCCTCATCAGAAAGCACCACCTGACGTTGCTCATCGTCAAGGTTGATTGCTGGATCTACCTTCCTGAGGATAGTATCAAGATACTCCTTTTCGCTCTTCAGGTGATTGGCTACATAGGCTTTGTTGTGCTTTTCTACTGACGCGGGGATTGTCTTGAAATCATCGATATCCACGTAGTATTCCAAGAACTTCTCTACCCACTTCTCCTGCAGATCATTCTGCTGGCAATAAAAGGTCAGTGTCTTTGCGCGCTTTTGCCCAAGGAAAAAGTTGTAGATATCAGCATACTTCGGCACAATCTCCTTGTAGTCACTGACAGCGAGGTATTTATCGCTATTCAGCAACTCCTTCAACTCACGATAGAACTCCACGAGTTGCTTATGCTCCGAAGTCATCGCACCAGTCGTCCTCAGAGTTTCTGATGACGACTGCGACTTTGAAGGTCTGGAGAATAGTTTGCTGAAGAATGACATTTATGATTCAATGATGGCGTAGAGGTTATTCAAGATAAAGCGCTGGGCATTTGCGTTATACTCAACAGCCCAATAAGGACCATTCGTCCCTTCTCTAGCCTCAGCTGAGATACCTACAGCAATGCCTTGAGGTGTTGGCCGTTTCTTATTGCCAAAGTTTTCTATCTCAACAGTTTCAAGGTACCCATTGTTTACCAACCAACTGAGTATTGTTGCAAATGACAATGGCTTCATGCCTTGTGGTATGAACTTGTTTATTTCTTTGGTAAGGTTTGATATGCTTGTCTTCTCGTAAATGGCAACTCTTGCTAAATCTTCAGCACTTATATTGAATGCCTGATCGTAGCCTCTCAATCTTCGGCTTTTCTTTTGTTCCGCTGCATCAATAGTGTCAATCAATTCTGCCACATAGAAAAGGCATCTGGAGATATGCACATTGTTCACAATGTCGTCTTCTTTGATGGCGGACCCATCAAGAGGATTGATTCCGTTAGCTAATTTTAATATCCAATCCTTTGCAGTAATAGCTTTGTTATTATCATTCATTTGAGAAACTTGCTTTATCAAGTAAATATAGCACATTTCTGTCAACAATGTGCTTACAATGAACCACAAAGACCTTGTTACCTGTCATTTTTCGTCAATTATTAGCATAAATCCTTTGCTTTTGTAGCTATTTGCAAATTGGAAACAACCACATCTGTCCAATTTATGGCCTCACAAACTACTCTGTACGGCAATCAAAATTTCTTTGACAACCGCATAATCGTTCCTCAATAATCCTATCCGCCAGGTCGATCTTCCGTTTCCGTTCTTCCTCGGTTGCGGTCTTCTCTAACAGATCCGAGACGTCGATGCCGAGAGGGGAGAGTTGCTCATTCCATAGAGCATAGGCGTCAACGTCAGGGTATGCGATGACCTTGCGTCCACGCAGGACACCGAGCTTTGTTCCCAATTGAGTCTTGCCTCCAGTGGCGAGCCAGATGAATTGGGGTAGTGCTGCAGCACAGATGACGGCACTCTTCTCGGATTCAACCAGCGCAACCGTCTTGTCTGGATACAGCGCGAGCAGGTGCTCGCCGAACAGACACTGTGTCAGCTCCCAATCGCCAGGGAGCTGATGCAGTGCTTTAAGATGGCTATGCACCCACATAGCCTCCGGAACGGAGCCGTCTTTGATGCGATGGCCAGTGTTTGGGTCGTACGGTATGATCTTCCCGGTGCGGATGCGACCGGCCGCGTCAATCTGGTAGAAGACAGTATAGCCTTTCTTTGTCGTACCAATCCGATACAGCTCCATCATTGACCTTGCGGTCTGCTCGCCAAATACGTGGGAAAGGAAAGACAGGAAGGCGTTCTTTGACGTGAAAACGACCGATTTCGCGACGATATCTTCCGGGATAGTACATGGTTTCGTCTTGTGTGCTGGATTGGTCCGCAATGGCCGTTTCTCGAATTTGCGCCTTGCGGAAAAGTATCGACCCTCCCGAAATGGCTCGGAAGGGGGATACTTGCAGTAGCCACAGCTGGACTCATGGTCGCATCGGCCGTAGCGAGTAGCGTCAGCAGGAACGTTGTTCTCGTCTACATAGGGCGTGAAGCAGTGGGGCCGGCCGCAGTTGGGGCAGGTCAGGCGTGATTTCGGGCCGTCGTACTTGGCAAGATGCCATTTGAATTTTCTCCCACTCATTCCGGAAGGTCTCCTATATCGTCCAAATCTGGTGTACCAGGTGTACCACCTGTATCGGACGGTACACCTGGTACACTTGGTACACCCTCGGCTTTCACCCTATTGACGTAACGCTGCGCGGTACCATGGCTGATATGGAGTTCTTCCTCAATCTGCCGTATTGAGCGCCCCTTCGCGACTAGGCTGCGTACGTTCTCAATCAAGTCCTCTTTGTCTTCAACGCCATGCGGCATCGAGAGGTGATCACGTTCATGCCCATAGCCGGTAATCTCAAAGTGCAACCAGCCGTGCTCAGTGGTCATTTCACACTCGGCGACGTTGTCTTCGTCGTAGAGGAGCTCGCCGGTCCGGACCTTCACCTGCTTTATGTATCGCACGCGTTTATCTCGAACGTCGCATCCCAGTGCTATGCCGGCATCGAACAGATTGATAAGCCTGGCGGAGCCGGCAAGGTCGAACTGGGTTAGGGGAGAGTTGGAGTATCTCTTGGGTGTGTGGGCAATCGCAATGATAGTAAGCTGGTACTTGTTTTTAAGGAAGATGATCCTTTTCATGAACTCGCCGGCAGATTCTCCCTTCTCGGCGTTCATGCACACGAAGGTGATATTGTCGATGATGAATACCTTTACGCCCTGCAGCGCGGCTGTCTCGATGCTGTCGATGATACCTTTCTCCAAATCTTCGTCAAGCAGACGCTCAACGTTGATCTCTGCACGCAAGAAGTTTTCCGGGAAGGAGTGTACGCGCGAAGTGACGGCATCGGTGTAGCGCAGTTGGAACTGCTTGTCCGACATCTCCAGGTCCAGATACAACACCCGTTCGCTCTGGGCGATATCTGCAGCTATCTGCACAGCAAGGATCGACTTGCCTACGTTGCTCCCTGCAAATAGAACTGTGTTCTCACAAGATACGATCATGCCGTGGAACCACGTCTTGGGATTTGGGCGAATGAGTGCTCTAGTGATCCACTCATTGGCAGACTTGACCGTCAGGAGACCTTCGGCTGCCATTCTCTTAGTCAGTTCCTCTCTTGCCAACCTTTCTTCTACATCTCTGGCAATCTGCTCCGCTGAATTACTGTTGTACGCAGGCATGGCTATTCCTCCTTTTCCGTAACGGATTGCATGTCTGTCTCGTATTGTCTGATGCGTTCCTTAACTTCCTTGCGACCCTTCTCGTTGAACATGGTGCGTGCCTGGCGATACACTCTCTCCGGGTTTTCATAGCCAACTCCAACGGCAGCATCATAAGCCCTGCGGGCCCAGGCGTCGTCGCTCCAGCGATAGCAGTATAGTCCCACCAGGATAGTCGCGCCCAGAGTGCTGCAGAATATGCCAACCCTCCACCAGAATCCCTTACGGGAGTTCCACCAGGACATGAAGCCTGTTTCAATCTTCTTGAAGAAAGTGAGATCTCCTTGATTTGGATCGGCTACAGGACTGAGGCCTTTCAGAAGTTCCTGCATCTCTACAGTCGCAGTGCTGGTCTTTTCGTTGGTTTTCTCTGTCTCGTCAAGCCTTCTATAGAAAGAGCATAGTACATCGTACGTCCCTTTAATGTTAGCGGCGATGGCATTGATGTCGCTGTTGTGTGCGTCCATACTTGCATTAAGGTCCTTCATCTGGTCCTTTAGCTCTTGCATCTCATGGGCACTTGCGCCCGGCTGTTGCTTCAAGGCCTCGATTGCATGGGCTACATCGTCCGCCGGATAAACGAGCATCGGCATTGCCTGGAACTCCATTGCGTTGTTATAATTGCGTTCGAGCCTGTCGCATATTTCTTCTATGCGTTTCTCGATGTTCTGCGCCTTGATGATGTCCACCTGCTCAGGTGTGACAATTGTGTCCTGAGCATTATTCTTCTTATTTTGCATTGTGATTCTTGATTGATTGTTAAACTTACATGTGCATGCCTTTCTTCCTTTTCCTCTTGCGAGGGTCTGCATCGATGTCTCGTTCCATTGAATGACCTACAGAAGCGGGTGACAGTCCCGTCGTGAAGATGTCTGCAGGAATGTGGATAACCCTGTCGTGCCGCTTCTCATGCGCGTGTTCCACCTCGGAATGCACATCCTTCTCTTCCTTTTCGCTGCGGGCCTTGCCCAGCGCATCCATGATGTGCCTGTAGGAGTACTTCCTGCCCACCTCGGAACCTCTGAAGGTGTATACCGTGCCAGGGTGTCTGTCGTCGGACTTGGCGAAGCTGATTCCATAAACCTCGCCGGTACCACCCCTACGGTGCATCTCTGTCGTGATGCCCTGTCTTAACAGCATTCTGCCGAACTCTGCAACGTTCCTGCACAGAGGCAGCGCGGCATCGATGGCGTTGCTGATCTGATATCGTGCTCTCTCACGTCCGTGCAGGTCCTGCACGACGGTGTTGCGGCGTCCGTCCGAGAGGTGCAGGCCGTACTTATCGGTGAGTTCCCTGCAGGCAAGGGCGTTGCGCTTGTAGTCCTGCCAGGCATTGAGGCACCTTCCGTCGTTACCCACCCTGTTGAAGAATATGTGCACGTGGGGGTTGCCCTTGGCGTTGTGGTGACGCACGAACATGTATTGGGTGTTCTGGTACCCCATCATCTCCATGTACTCGCGTGCGATCTGCACCATCTTGTCGTTGTCCAGAAGGGGAGCGTCCTCCTTCATGAAGCAGAGCGGTATGTGACCGACAGGCTTCTCCACGGCGGCGTTCATCTGCGCCTGCAGGGCGAAGCTGGTGTCGATGGCGTGGGCCATCTCTCGTGCAAGGCTCTCGCGCTCGCGGCCGCTACTGTTTGTGAGGCGTTCTGCATCGAGGATGTCAATGTCGAGGCCGTCCCAGTAGAGGACCTCGGCTCTGTCGTGGTTCAGGCAGTAGTTAGCGCACTGGAACGGCGCGCTGCTCTTCACTATCTTACCTACCATGGCTCAATATCTCCATGAAATAGTCTTTGATCTGCTTGTGGTCCTTAAGCATCTGCTCGATTTCACTGTCATAACGCCAGTCACTCCTTGCGTACATCAGGCGAAGCAGGCGGTTGACGTTCGTGCCGAGCTTGTACAGGTCTTTTAGCAGCTGGCGTTCCTCAGCGGTGAGGGCCTCTCGCAGCCTTGTCTTCAGCGCAGTCTTGCGGCACCAGTCTGCAGGGCGCAGCCCGGCTCTCTCTGCAAGGACCAGCATCATCTCGTATTCGTAGTCGTTGAAAGCGACAGTCACCTTGTGGCTTCGCTTCTCGGCGCCCTTAGGCGGGCGTCCGACGTTCCTTTTGTTGTCTTCCATAATCGTGAATTCCATACTGCGACCAGGGGGAGTAGCGAGTGATTTCGGCATTGCCGGAATATAAACTCGCTGACCCCATTAGTCATGGGTTCATCATCTGGCTCTGGCTGAGAGTTTGAGTATCGTGTCATCTGTCTCGGCAATGCGCTCCTCAAGGGTGATGCAGCGTCCGCTGTCCATCCACGTTTCGAGTTCGTCCTCATAGAACATGAGACACTTTCCTTTCTTGTAACATGGAATCAGGCCCTGGGCGGTGTAACGGTAAAGGGTGGTCTTAGCCAGCCCCGTCAGTTCGGCCGCACGTTCGATGCTCACGGGCGTACGTGCCTTTTTGCTTTTCGGCTGCAGGTTGATCTTCTCCACCTCCTGCTTCAGGAAACGGAGCTCGTCAAGAACCTCCGACATTACCTGCGGAATGTCATTGAAGGTAAGCGATGTTGTGTTTTGTTTAAGCATATCAATGCGGTTTTGATTTCCGCAAAGATATTGGTCAATCACTTGAGCTGTAACATCGCAAAGTATTGCTTATCAAATGCTTATTTTATCCTTATTTATTCGTTATTTTTCTGCGGGAGATTGCCGGCAATCACTCAAGATGACACGGCAAAAAGCCCGGCCGGAAGCATCCGGTCGGGCTTGAGTGTAATGATATGTGTGCGTCTGTATTATTGCCTGCCTAGGCGTGAGTAGTAGTCAATAGGGTCGAGAATATCTTTGGCATTCAGGATCTTTGTCTTAATCTTCAGAAATTTCTTCTCTCCTTTTTCAACTCGCTTCAATCCGTCTCTGATCTTTGTGTTGGTGTTGACGTAGGACAAATACGAAGCCGCAGTGTCCTTGCTTATCACATCGGGGAACCAGCAGGCCATCAATTCACCTAAGGCTTTGCCGTTGAGCCTGTCCTCACCTGAAAAGACATTGATGAACATTGCGGCTATTTCATAGCTCGCCGTGGCACCTGTTGACTGCTTGTCTGGTTTTCCAAGGATTATCGGAGTACGTGTTTGTCGGTTGAATATGTTGAGTTTGACTTCTATCAGTCTCATGGCAAACTCTTCACATTTCTTGGGCTCCATCATCAAGCAGAGAGGGGAATCCTCGTTCATGGATCTCACCATGCCCCATTTGGCGCCAGCAGCTCTATTGTCCCTTTCCATGGCAATCCTCTCACGTTCGAGCATCTCTGCATCAGCCTCTACCTCCATCTTGTGGTAGTACTCTGCCTCCACCTCCTGTCTGACATGGA
>JAGHUQ010000152.1 GCA_018064725.1 Candidatus Cryptobacteroides caccocaballi | reverse complement strand
GACGAAACGCGCAGCCTTGCGGGACGCATTGATATCAAGCACGCCGGCGAGCATCTTCGGTTGGTTGGCAACGATGCCCACGCTTCGTCCGTTCATATGTGAGAATCCCACTATTATGTTCCTCGCCCAATCCTTCTGAACCTCAAGGAACGCACCGTCATCGACAATACTGCCGATGACAGGATACATGTCGTAAGCCGTATTAGGATTATCCGGAATGATGTCGTTCAACGCATCGTCATATCTGCCTGCAGGGTCGTCGGTCGGCATGAACGGAGCCTCTTCCCTATTGCTCGAAGGCAGGAAGGATATGAGATTCTTGATGGTCATGATCGCGTCCTCTTCCGATTCGGCAGCGAAATGCGCCACTCCGCTCTTTCTGGAATGGATATCAGCACCGCCGAGATCTTCCTGAGACACGTCTTCTCCGGTCACGCTCTTCACCACTGCCGGTCCGGTCAGGAACATGAATGAGCTTCCCTTGACCATGATATTGAAATCGGTCAGGGCAGGAGAATACACCGCGCCACCTGCACATGGGCCGAAAATTCCCGAAATCTGCGGGATGACGCCGGAAGCAAGTATGTTGCGCTGGAAAATCTCAGCATAGCCGGCAAGGGCACATACACCCTCCTGAATCCTTGCGCCGCCCGAATCGTTGAGCGCAATCATCGGCGCACCATTGCGCACTGCAAGGTCCATCACCTGGCAGATCTTCATCGCCTGGGTCTCAGACAGAGAACCACCGTTCACCGTGAAATCCTGTGCGGATACATACACGAGCCGTCCGTCTATTGTTCCCATTCCGGTCACGACTCCGTCACCGTCATTCTTGACTTTATCCATCCCGAAGTTCGAACACCTGTGCTGCACGAACATTCCGTATTCCTCGAAGCTTCCCTCATCAAGCAGCAGAGCCAGCCTTTCGCGTGCGGTGAGCTTGCCCTTGGCATGCTGCGCCTCTATGCGCTTCTCTCCGCCACCGAGCCTGGCCACGGCACGTCTGTCGACGAGTTCCTTAATCTTTTCCTTCTGTACCGTCATCTCACTTTATTCTAATCCTTGCAGAAAGGCAGAATTGACGAATAGCCGCCATCATTATACAGATTCTGCATTGTAACCTTTCTCGTATAATCAGAGAAGAGCACCGTAATATAGTCAGCGCAATCGTCCGCATCAGCGTTACCAAGAGGAGATACGCGATCCGTATACTGGAACATCTCCTGCATGCCCGCAATACCCTGGCCGGCCGTCGTCATTGTCGGAGACTGGGAAATGGTATTGACCCTGACCTTCTTCTCCGTGCCGAACACATATCCGAAATTCCTGGTAATCGACTGAAGCATGGCCTTTGCATCCGCCATATCGCCATATCCAGGCATTGCACGGTCACCCGCGATGTAGGTAAGCGCCAGGATTGATCCACCTGCACGTACGGCGTCCTTCTTATAGAGAGTCTGGAGGAGCTTGTGGAAAGAGAGTGCAGAAATATCCACCGTCTTGAGGAAGAAATCGTAGTTCAGGTCATCGTACGGCTTGCCTTTCCTGATATTCGGGGACATGCCCACAGAATGGAGCACGAAGTCGAATTGACCGCCGAAATGTTCCATAGACTGATCCACGAGACTTTCCAAATCTGCGACAGAAGTCGCGTCCGCAGCAATGACAGGGGCGTTGCACTGCTCCGCAAGAGCCGACACCGTGCCCAACCGAATGGCGACAGGAGTATTCGTAAGCACGATCTGTGCGCCTTCTTCAGCACATCTGACCGCGGCTTTCCATGCTATTGACTGTTCGTTGAGAGCACCGAAGATGATGCCCTTCTTTCCCTTAAGCAAATTGTTTCCCATAATCTATTCAAACTTTTCCTCAACGAGGATGAAAGACTGCGTTGCCGAACAGCAGACCTTTCCGTCCACCGTTGCCTTTGCCTCTACAACCACATAATTCTCTTTCTTCGCAATCATCCTGGACTTGGTCACAACGGTGTCACCAGGGCGCACGGTTTTCTTGAAACGGACATTGGTCATGCCCGCGAAAAGAGGAATACGTCCTTTCAGCATCTCGTACGACAAGAGTATTGCCGGCTGAGCCATCATCTCGCACAGTATCACACCCGGCACAATAGGATTGTCCGGGAAATGGCCTTGGAGAAACGGTTCCTCGCCTGTCACCTTATATTCGGCGACAACTATATCACCCAGTTTTTCTGCCTTGTCTACGAGCAGCATAGGCTCGCGGTGACGTACAAGCTTCTTGAATTCTTCTCTGTCCATGGCTGCTTCACACTGTCTTTCGTGTATAAAGATACTACTTCTTATTGGAAAAAGGTCAAAAAAAGAGCCGATTGCTGGTGCAATCGGCTCTTCCTTAATATAGAAACCTGCTAGAGATTTTCGAGATTTGCCTTTACCTTCTCTGCTGGAGCAACGAGGATTTCCTGGAAATCCTTCTGGCCGGTACCGGCAGGGATTGCATGACCGCAGATCACATTCTCCTTCAAGCCCTCGAGCATATCCACACGACCGCGGATAGCTGCCTCTGAGAGGACCTTGGTAGTCTCCTGGAATGAAGCTGCTGACATGAAGCTGTTGGTCTTCAATGCAGCCCTTGTGATACCCTGGAGAACCTGAGTTCCGGTTGCAGGCTTAGCATCGCGAACGACGATGGTCTTGAGGCCCTGACGCTCGAGTGATGAGTTCTCTGCGCGGAGATCCCTTGCGGAAATAATCTCACCGGTGAAGAACTTCTGCGAGTCACCTGAGTCAAGGATGTATGACTTGCCATAGATGCTGTCGTTGGTGTCGATAAATCTCCACTTGTCGACAAGCTCCTCTGGAAGGAACTCGGTGTCGCCTGGATCAGTGATCTCCACCTTCCTCATCATCTGACGTACGATGATCTCGAAGTGCTTATCGTTGATCTTCACACCCTGCAGACGGTAAACCTCCTGTACCTCGTTGACGATGTACTCCTGAACCTTGATAGGACCAAGGATGTTGAGGAGGTCGGTTGGAGAGACAGAACCGTCAGATAGACGCATACCTGCCTTCACGTAGTCGTTCTCCTGAACGAGGATCTGCTTGGTGGTAGGAACGAGATATCTCTTCTCGATACCGCTCTTGTTGCGGACGATGATCTCCTGGTTACCTCTCTTGATCTTACCCATGATTACCTCACCGTTGATTTCGGAAACGATCGCAGGGTTAGATGGGTTACGTGCCTCGAAGAGCTCAGTAACTCGAGGGAGACCTCCGGTGATATCGGTTGACTTACCTACTGCACGTGGGATCTTGATGATGATGTCACCGACCTTCACGTCTGCACCGTCGTTGACCATTACATGGGCATTGACAGGGAGGTTGATGGTCTTTCTCACGTTGCCGTCCTCACCGAGGATGACGATTGCAGGGTTCTTGGTCTTATCCTGTGAAGTGATGATGACCTTGTCGCGGTTGAATGAGTACTCATCGGCCATTTCCTCGCGGTATGTCACACCGTCGATCATGTTCTCGTAGCGTGCCTTACCGGCAGCCTCGATGATGGTGATCGCGTTGTAGGCATCCCACTCGCAGATGAGGTCACCCTTGACTACCTTCTCGCCATCGAGCTTGCTGAGGATAGAACCATAAGGGATATCGTACTGAGAGTATGTGATTCCAGTATTCTCGTCAACGATGCGGAGCTCAGTGGTACGGCTGACTACGACTTCCTGAACACCTGTCTCGGTAACTCTCTGGATAGTCCTGAGCTCGCTGTACTCAAGCTTACCGTTGTACTTAGAGGTGATAGAGTTGTCTGCTGCCTCACCACCGGCGATACCACCGGCGTGGAAGGTACGGAGTGTAAGCTGGGTACCAGGCTCACCGATTGACTGAGCCGCGATTACGCCGACAACCTCACCCTGCTCAACCATTCTTGTGGTAGCGAGGTTACGTCCGTAGCACTTAGCGCAGACACCCTTACGTGACTCGCAAGTGAGTACTGAACGGATCTCGACCTGCTCGATAGGGAGACTCTCGATGAGGGCTGCAGTGTCCTCACGGATCTCCACACCTGCAGCGATGATGAGCTCGCCAGTAAGCGGGTTGAAGATATCATGTACAGAGGTACGACCGAGAATTCTCTCGCCGAGAGACTCAACGACCTCGTCCTTGCTCTTGATTGCTGTTGCGATGAGACCCCTGAGAGTACCACAATCCTCCTCGTTGATGATCACATCGTGTGATACGTCCACGAGACGACGGGTAAGGTAACCTGCATCCGCAGTCTTCAATGCGGTATCGGCAAGACCCTTGCGGGCACCGTGTGTTCCGACGAAGTACTCGAGCACGGTCATACCCTCCTTAAGGTTGCTGATGACAGGGTTCTCAATGATCTCTGCACCCTGACCACCTGACTTCTGAGGCTTTGCCATCAAACCACGCATACCGCAAAGCTGCTTGATCTGCTGTGTTGAACCTCGTGCACCGGAGTCGAGCATCATGTAGACTGGGTTGAAGCCCTTGTCAGCTGCAGAAATCTGCTCCTCGACGATCTTGGTGAGCCTGTTGTCGATAGATGTCCAGAGGTCGATGACCTTGTTGTAACGCTCGTTGTTGGTGATGAAACCCATCTCGAAGTTGCTCTTGATGTTCTCCACCTCCTTGTAACCGTTCTCGATCATGCTGGTCTTCTCCGCAGGGATGATGACATCACCGAGGTTGAATGAAAGACCGCCCTTGAATGCCATGGTGTATCCAAGGTTCTTGATATCGTCGAGGAACTGTGCGGTACGTGAGATACCGGTGTTCTTGATGACGAGAGAAATGATCTTACGGAGAGCCTTCTTTCCGAGGACCTCATTTACGTAAGGAACCTCATCTGGAACGAGCTGGTTGACCATGATACGTCCTGGAGTGGTCTCCACCATCTGAGTACCAGCCTCTGGATGGAGCTTATCCTTAGGGAGACGTACGTTGATCTTGGTATGAAGGGCAACAGCCTTCTCGTTGAGGGCGATGATTACCTCTTCTGGGCCATAGAAGCTCATTCCCTCACCCTTTGCACCAGGTCTGATCTTGGTGATATAGTACAGACCGAGCACCATGTCCTGTGAAGGGACGGTGATAGGGGTACCGTTCGCAGGGTTAAGGATATTGTGTGAACCGAGCATGAGGAGCTGAGCCTCGAGCACGGCTGCGTTACCGAGTGGAAGGTGGACTGCCATCTGGTCACCATCGAAGTCCGCGTTGAATGCGGTACAAGCGAGTGGGTGGAGCTGGATAGCCTTACCCTCGATCATCTTAGGCTGGAAGGCCTGGATACCGAGTCGGTGAAGGGTAGGTGCACGGTTGAGAAGAACCGGATGACCTTTCATCACGTTCTCGAGGATATCCCAGATGACTGGATCCTTGCGGTCTACGATCTTCTTAGCAGACTTCACTGTCTTCACGATACCGCGCTCGATGAGCTTGCGGATGATGAATGGCTTGTAAAGCTCAGCCGCCATATACTTAGGGAGACCGCACTCATGCATCTTCAGTTCAGGTCCGACGACGATGACTGAACGTGCAGAGTAGTCGACACGCTTACCGAGGAGGTTCTGACGGAAACGTCCCTGCTTACCCTTGAGGCTGTCAGAAAGAGACTTGAGTGCCCTGTTGGCCTCGCTCTTTACTGCATTTGACTTCTTCGAGTTGTCGAAAAGTGAGTCAACTGCCTCCTGAAGCATACGCTTCTCGTTCCTGAGGATGACCTCAGGTGCCTTGATCTCGATGAGTCTCTTGAGTCGATTGTTTCTGATGATGACCCTTCTGTAGAGGTCATTGAGGTCTGACGTAGCGAATCGTCCACCATCGAGCGGAACGAGAGGGCGGAGCTCAGGAGGGGTGACAGGGATGACCTTCATGATCATCCACTCCGGGCGGTTGATGCCCTTTGACTCCTGGAACCACTTCACTACGCTGAGCCTCTTGAGGGCCTCAGCCTTTCTCTGCTGTGATGACTCCCTTGCCATGGTGGCACGGAGCTCACGAGCGAGGGCATCGATATCGATCTCGCAGAGGAGGTCGTAGATAGCCTCGGCACCCATCGCAGCCTTGAACTTAGCTGGATCGTCGTCAGAAAGTGCATAATTGTCAGGAAGACGTGAGAGGGTCTCGAGATACTCGTCCTCTGAGAGGAGCTCGAGCTTCTGATAACCAGACTCACCTGGCTTGATGACGATATACTTCTCGTAGTAGATTACAGACTCGAGGTTCTTTGCCTTTACGCCAAGGAGAGCCGCGATCTTGTTAGGAGCTGACTTGAAGTACCAGATGTGAGCAACTGGGACGGTGAGCTCGATATGACCCATCCTCTCCCTACGTACCTTCTTCTCGGTAACCTCGACGCCGCAACGATCGCAGACGATACCACGATAACGGATTCTCTTGTACTTACCGCAGTGGCACTCGTAGTCCTTGGTAGGACCGAAGATCTTTTCGCAGAACAGACCGTCGCGCTCAGGCTTGTAGGTCCTGTAGTTGACGGTTTCTGGCTTCAACACCTCGCCGGAAGACCTCTCTTTGATGTCCTCCGGAGAAGCGAGCGAAATGCTGATTCTGTCGAAATTGCTTTTAACCTTATTTTCTTTGATATAAGTAGGCATATTCCTATTGTTTCAATCAGTTAACTTAGTCCAATGTAACCTTGAGTCCGAGACCTCTGAGCTCATGGAGCAATACGTTGAGAGACTCTGGGATTCCTGGAGTAGGAAGGAGGTCACCCTTGACGATTGCCTCATAAGTCTTAGAACGTCCGGTTACGTCGTCAGACTTGACGGTAAGGATCTCCTGGAGGATATTTGCTGCACCGAATGCCTCGAGTGCCCAAACCTCCATCTCTCCGAAACGCTGACCTCCGAACTGTGCCTTACCACCGAGAGGCTGCTGTGTGATGAGAGAGTAAGGACCGATACTACGTGCGTGCATCTTGTCGTCAACCATATGGCCGAGCTTGATCATGTAGATCACGCCGACTGTTGCTGGCTGGTCGAACCTGTCACCTGTACCACCGTCCCTGAGGTAAGTCTTACCGTAGCGAGGGAGGCCTGCCTTGTCGGTGTAAGCAGAGATCTCGTCGAGTGTAGCACCGTCGAAGATAGGGGTGCTGAACTTAAGACCGAGTTCCTTACCTGCCCAACCGAGGACAGTCTCATAGATCTGACCGAGGTTCATTCGTGAAGGCACGCCGAGAGGGTTGAGCACGATGTCGACCGGAGTACCATCCTCGAGGAATGGCATGTCCTCTGCACGTACGACCTTGGCTACGATACCCTTGTTACCGTGGCGGCCGGCCATCTTGTCACCGACAGTGATCTTTCTCTTCTTTGCAACGTATACCTTTGCGAGCTTCATGACTCCGTTAGGGAGATCGTCGCCGATCTTGATCTTGTCGACAGCCCTCTTATACCTTGCCTCAACCTCCTTGCGTGCGATGCAGAAGTTGTTGATGATGTCCTTGACAAGAACGTTGACAGCCTTGTCTGAGGTCCACTTTGCAGTATTGATATTGAGGTAGTCGATGTTGCGGAGATCCTCAGCAGTGATAGTCTTGCCCTTGGCTATGATCTCTACGCCATAGAGGTCGCTGATGCCTGCGCTCTTCTTGCCATTGACAAGAACCGCGAGCTTCTCGAGCATGGTATTGAATACCTTGCCGACCTCAAGCTGGAAATCCTCCTCAGCCTTGTCAAGCTTAGCCTTAAGCTCGACCTTGGCGCCTCTCTTGGTATCCTTGACAGCCTTTGAATAGAGGGCAGTCTTGATGATGGTACCGCTGAGTGAAGGGTTTGCCTTGAGTGAAGCGTCCTTAACCTCACCGGCCTTGTCGCCGAAGATGGCACGGAGGAGCTTCTCCTCTGGTGAAGGATCGCTCTCGCCCTTAGGAGTGATCTTACCGATCATGATGTCACCTGGCTCGATGTGTGCACCGACGCGGATGATACCGTCTTCTCCGAGGTCCTTGGTAGCGTCCTCGCTGACGTTAGGGATATCTGAAGTGAGCTCCTCGGCACCACGCTTGGTGTCACGGACCTCAGTGATGTACTCGTCTACGTGTACTGAAGTAAGGATGTCCCAACGTACCATAGACTCAGAAAGCACGATCGCATCCTCATAGTTGTAACCCTTCCAAGGCATGAATGCAACCTTGAGGTTCCTTCCGAGTGCGAGCTCACCGTTCTGGGTTGCATAACCCTCGGTAAGTACCTGGCCCTTCTCTACGATCTGACCCTTGCGGACGATAGGCTTGAGAAGGATGGTAGTGCTCTGGTTGGTCCTACGGTAGATAGGGAGCTTGTATACGGTAACCTCTGGAGAGAAGCTTACGAACTTCTCGTCCTCGGTGCGGTCATACTTCACATGGATCTCATTTGCATCCACGTAAACGACCTCACCTCTGCGGCTGGCGATGACCTGAGTCCTTGAATCGATGCAGACCCTCTCCTCGAGACCGGTACCTACGATAGGTGACTCCGGATTAAGGAGCGGAACTGCCTGCCTCATCATGTTGGCACCCATCAATGCACGGTGGGCATCATCATGCTCGAGGAATGGGATGAGTGAAGCTGCGACTGATGCGATCTGGTTAGGAGCCACATCCATGTAGTTCACCTCCCCCTTCGAAACGACAGGGAAGTCTGCCTCGAGACGGCACTGGATTCTCTCGTCGAGAATGTTTCCATCCTCATCGAGGTTGATCTTTGCGAGGGAGATGGTCTGACCCTCCTCCTCTTCAGCGCTCATATACTTCCATCCCTCAGAGCTGAGGTCGACCCTACCGTTCTCCACCTTGCGGTAAGGAGTCTCGATGAAGCCGAGGTCATTGATCCTTGCATATACGCAAAGAGATGAGATAAGACCGATGTTAGGACCCTCAGGAGTCTCGATAGGACAGAGACGGCCGTAATGGGTATAATGTACGTCTCGCACCTCGAAACCTGCTCTGTCTCGTGAAAGACCGCCAGGACCGAGAGCGGAAAGACGACGCTTGTGGGTGATCTCAGAAAGCGGGTTGGTCTGATCCATGAACTGTGAGAGCTGGCTCGTTCCGAAGAATGAGTTGATCACAGATGAAAGGGTCTTCGCATTGATGAGATCGGTAGGCACGAACTGCTCGCTGTCGCGTACGTTCATCCTCTCGCGGATGGTCCTGGCCATACGTGAAAGACCTACGCTGAACTGGTTTGCAAGCTGCTCACCTACGGTTCTGATACGCCTGTTGCTCAAATGGTCGATATCATCCACGTTTGCCTTCTCATTGATGAGGCGTACGAGGAAGCCGATGATTGAAACGATATCAGTCCTGGTGAGGACCTTGACATCATCAGCGATATCGAGAGAGAGCTTCTTGTTGAGACGATAACGTCCTACATCACCGAGATCATACCTCTTCTCTGAGAAGAAGAGCTTGTCGATGACGTCACGTGCAGTCGCCTCATCAGGTGGTTCTGAATTACGAAGCTGTTTGTAGATATAGTTGATAGCCTCGGTCTCCGTATTGGTAGGGTCCTTCTGAAGAGTATTGAAGATAATCTCATACTCCTTCGCGTCGGCCTCTTCCTTCTGGAGAAGGATGCTCTTTACATCTTCTGTCTCAGTAAGCTTAGCGATGGTCTCCTCGTCAAGAATCTCACCGCGCTCTACGATAGCCTCGGTTCTCTCGACAGGGATAACCTCTCCTGTGTCCTCGTCAACGAAGTCCTCGATCCAGGTCTTGAGCACCTTGGCGGCAAGCTTCCTGCCCTGGAACTGGCTGAGAGTCTCAGCATTTGCCTCGACTTCGTCAGCAAGGCCATATATATCAATAATGTCCTTGTCGCCGCCATATCCGATAGCACGGAGAAGGGTGGTGACAGGAAGTTTCTTCTTACGGTCGATGTACGCATACATGACATTGTTGATGTCAGTAGCGAACTCGATCCATGAACCCTTGAATGGGATGATTCGGGCAGAATAGAGCTTGGTACCATTCGCATGGAGGCTCTGGCCGAAGAATACACCAGGGGATCTATGGAGCTGTGATACGATGATACGCTCAGAACCATTGATGATGAAGGTACCACCAGGGGTCATATAAGGGATGTTACCGAGGTAAACATCCTGTACCTTTGTCTCAAAGTCCTCGTGCTCAGGATCACTGCATGAAAGGCGGAGTTTTGCCTTGAGAGGCACGTTGTAAGTAAGGCCTCTCTCAAGACACTCTTCGATCGAATACTGTGGTGGATCGATGAAATAGTCGATGAATTCGAGCTTATAGTTGTTCCTCGTATCTTCGATTGGGAAGATCTCCTGGAAAACCTGATACAAACCCTCATTACGCCTGTTCTCAGGAGTAGTATCGAGCTGGAAGAAGTCCTGGAAAGACTTCAACTGCACCTCGAGGAGGTCAGGATATTCAAGGAGAATCTTTGAGGAAGCGAAAGATATACGCTTTGCTGTAGTCTTATTTGACATTTTCTGCCTTGTATTGTAATAAATACTTTTTTACGAGAAAAAGGTTTAGGGCCGATTTGACCCTAAACCTGAATTTCAAACCCCGATAGTCAGGGGTGAGGTGAAACTACTTAATCTCAACCTCAGCACCAGCCTCTTCGAGAGCAGCCTTGAGAGCCTCAGCCTCAGCCTTGCTGACCTTCTCCTTGATGATAGCCTCAGGAGCCTTGTCAACGAGATCCTTAGCTTCCTTAAGACCGAGACCAGCAGCCTCCTTAACGGCCTTAACGACCTGGAGCTTAGCCTGACCTGCTGACTTGAGGATTACGTTGAACTCAGTCTGCTCAGCCTCTGCAGCTGCTGCTGCAGGACCTGCTACTGCTACCTGTGCTACTGCAGGCTCGATACCGTACTCCTCCTTGAGGAGCTGTGCGAGTTCCTGAACTTCCTTTACAGTAAGGTTTACCAACTCTTCTGCAAGAACTTTGATGTCTGCCATAATGATTTATTTTTAAGATTGTTAATATTATTCTTCTGATTTCTTCTCTTCCATGGTCTTGAGGATACCGGCGATCTTCTGACCAGCAGCCTGCTGGAGCATAAGAACGATATCGGCGATCATCTCCTCGCGAGACTTGATGTTTACGAGAGTATTGAGATGCTCTGGACCAACATATGCACCGCTTTCTACGAGGTAAGCAGCCTTGAGGACTGGCTTCTCCATGCCGTCGTCCTGCATCTTCTTGATGAGCTTAGCAGGAGCATTGGCAACCTTGGTGTACATGATAGCGGTTGGGCCCTCGAGAGCTGCCTTCACAGCAGCTGCATCTTCCTTACCCATTGCATCGATTCCCTTGCTGAAGAGGGTGTTCTTGACAACTGAGAGGAGGATTCCCCTCTCGAAGCACTCACGACGAAGCTTTGAGGTCTGCTCAGCGTCGAGACCAGAGATATCAGTAATGTAGAAATTAGGATACTCCTGGAGCTGTGCTGAAATTGAGTCAAGTATCTGAACTTTTACTTCTTTTCTCATAATATTTGAACTTTATTTTTCAGCACCGTTGAGAGACTTGATATCAACGCGGATACCACGGCTCATAGTAGTGCAAATTGATATACCCTTAAGATAAGTACCCTTGAGAGTCTGAGGCTTGAGCTTGATAACCTCGTTGATGAGAGCGAGAGCATTCTCCTCGATCTGAGCAGCGGTGAAAGAAGCCTTTCCTACTGCAGCGTGGATAATACCGGTCTTGTCAACCTTGAAGTCAATCTTACCACCCTTAACTTCCTTCACTGCCTTGCCGACTTCCATGGTAACGGTGCCGGTCTTAGGGTTAGGCATGAGACCGCGAGGACCGAGGATACGGCCGATAGCACCGATCTTTGCCATGACTGAAGGAGTACAGATGATTACGTCAACATCAGTCCAGCCATTCTTGATCTGTTCGATGTAGTTATCGAGACCTACGTAGTCTGCGCCAGCTTCCTTAGCCTCAGCCTCCTTGTCAGGAGTACAGAGAACGAGGACGCGAACGGTCTTACCGGTTCCGTTAGGAAAGGTAACGACGCCACGGATCATCTGATTTGCCTTACGAGGGTCAACGCCAAGGTTCATGTGAACCTCAACTGAAGAGTCGAACTTAGTGAAGGTGATCTTCTTGAGAAGTTCGCACGCCTCGCTGAGCTTATACTGATTAGCAGAGTCGACCATGCCGGCTACTGCTTTCTGGTTCTTTGTAAGTTTAGCCATATGCGTGTGAAATTTTAGAGATCAGCTGGCATTTCGCCTTCGACCTTGATACCCATACTTCTTGCGGTACCAGCAACCATTGACATTGCAGACTTGATAGTGAAGCAATTGAGGTCAGGCATCTTTACTTCAGCGATTGCCTTTACCTGATCCCAGGTGATGGTAGCGACTTTCTTTCTGTTTGGTTCTGCTGATGCAGTCTGGATCTTTGCTGCTCCCTTAAGCTGGATGGCTACAGGTGGCTGCTTAACCTCGAAGCTGAATGACTTGTCACTGAAAACAGTAATTACAACAGGGAGGATCTTACCGGCCTGATCCTGGGTGCGAGCGTTGAACTGCTTGCAGAAATCCATGATATTAAGACCCTTTGAACCAAGGGCAGGACCTACTGGAGGTGATGGATTAGCTGCACCAGCCTTGATCTGGAGTTTGATGAATCCAGCAATTTCTTTTGCCATAATGCGTTATTCTTTAGTTACTTGTGTAAAGTTGAGTTCCAACAGGGTTTTCCTGCCGAAGATCATAACCATGACCTTGAGCTTGCTTCGATCCTCGACAACCTCCTCAACGGTTCCATTGAAACCGTCGAAAGGTCCATCTGTGATCTTCACAGCTTCGCCTACCTCATAGTCGATGATTGTCTCGCTGTCATTTTCAGTCTTCTCATCCTGCTCACCGAGAATTCTCTTGACCTCGTCATCACGAAGAGGCATAGGGTTTCTTTCAGCTTTGCTTTCAGTGAGGAAACCTGACATATGAGGCACCTCATTGCGGATGATGTACTGGAGTTCACCGGTCAGATCTGCCTGAATAAGAACATAGCCGGGATAGAAGAGCCTTTCAGTGCAGACTCTCTTACCATCTCGGATCTTGTAAACTTTTTCAGTAGGAATAAGGATCTGGTCTACCAGGTCCTGAAGACCACAACGCTCGATTTCTTTCTCGAGATACTCTTTCGCCTTCTTCTCCTTTCCGCCGGCAGCTCTAAGAACATACCACTTCTTGTTGCTTTCGCTCATAGTTAAAAGGGGGATGTTACAAAGAATAGATCAGCGTCATCAGCTTCTGGAAGAAGAAGTCCATGCAGAAAACGACCACAGCAAGAATCACCGAAGCTACCATCACGAGGATGGCTGAGCTCTGAAGCTTGCTCCAAGTAGGCCATGTAACCTTCTTGGTCAACTCTACATAAGACTCTTTAAGATAGTTAATGAACTTTCTCATCTTTACTGTTAATGGACATTGCCTGTTGGAAGCTGGTGGCAACGTCTGTTAAACATTATCAAATCGTAACCTTTGATATTTGCAGGGGAAGCAGGATTCGAACCCACATCGACGGTTTTGGAGACCGCTGAACTACCCTTGTTCTATTCCCCTAAAAAAGTGGGCGCCGGTAGTCGACACCCACCTTGTTATAGTTTATTGATAATTAGTCAATAACCTTGGTTACCTGACCTGCGCCAACGGTACGGCCACCCTCGCGGATTGCGAAACGGAGACCCTCGTTAAGTGCTACAGGGTAGATGAGCTCTACAGTGATAGTAACGTTATCACCAGGCATTACCAT
>JAGHUQ010000095.1 GCA_018064725.1 Candidatus Cryptobacteroides caccocaballi | reverse complement strand
GGTGTACACTGTCCTAGCATTCGAGAGCTCGTACTTGTCCTTCTTGTCCAGAACGAGGGTCGAGTACTTGATCGCCGTGTCCCAATCCTGCATGTATAACGCTACCCTGGCATGGAGAGCCTGTGCGACGGAAAGGGTGAAGTATACGCTGTTGTATCCGAGATCGTCCTCTTCGAGCAGCAGTTCCTCTGCCTTCTCGAGGTCAGCGAGAACGAAATCGTATGAATCCTTGAGTGATGCCCTCACGGCAGGTTCGCTGCCGTCGTAGCGGCTCACGAGCACGACTCCGAGCTCGTCTGCTGCGGTGGCGGGATCATAAGCCTTGCAGAAGCACTTGATGAGCTCCGAGTATGCGAGTGCCCTTGAAACCCTTACCTCTCCCTCGAAATCGATGAGGACTGCGAGCTGGTTGTCGTCAGTTATCTTCTCGCGGAGGGCCGGGAGCTTGTCAAGGAAGAAGTTGCAATCTCCGATGATGCCGTAGAGCGCTGCGTAGACTGCCTCGACGTATCTGTTCGTAGGAAGAATGTCCCACTGCCAGATGTCGACGTAGGTGTTCGTGTTGCCGTTGATGGCGTACACGAGGTCTGACTGTATGTCAGGAAGAAGGGTCAGCAGGCCGCTGTATAGTGCAGAACTCTTCCAGTCTGCATAGATGCCTACGAGCACCTGTTCAGCCTCTGCATAGGTCTGCATGGCATTTTCAGTGCGGATGGCATCACCCGGTTCCTTCTCGAGGCATGAGACAGCCATGAGAGAGGCGACGGCCAGGATGGCCATGTGCGCGAATATGTTTCTGATTGTTCTCATGTCTCTAGAATGTTATGTCGATTCCGAATGTATACTGACGGGCCATCGGATACTGGGCCGCATAGACGTTTGCCGTACCTTCCGGGTCGAGGCCGGAGAAGCGCGTGAGTGTCAGGAGATTCTGGCCCTGGAGATAGAACCGTACGCCGCGGAGCACCTTCTGCCTTGAGAGGAGAGATGATGGAAGGGAGTACGAAACCATCAGGTTCTTCAGACGGAGGAAGGACGCATCCTCGAGGAGGTGGCTGTCGAACTCTCCGTACACTCCGTGACGGGGAATGTCGGTTATGTCGCCCGGCTGCTTCCATCTGTCGAGCAGCCTGCGGCTCTGGTTGTAGACCTGGAAACGGCCGTTGGATTCATCGAAGTAGCGGTCGTTGTTGATCATCCATCTGTCGGCAACCCAGCTGAACTGAGCTGTCGCGGCCAGCCCTTTCCATGAGATGCTGGTGCCGAATCCACCCTGCCATGGAGCGAAGTAGGTCTTGCCCACGAGCACCTTGTCCGACTCTCTGAGCTCGTTGGTGAGCTCTCCGTCAGCTGTATACCAGAGCGCATCGCCATTTGCCGGGTTGACTCCGGCGAAACGGTTGATGAAGAACTCGCCTACCGGATGTCCGACTACAAGCTTTGTGTTGGTGTTGGCCGTCTCATATTCGGTTACACCGTTGTACAGCTCTGTGATGCGGTTGTGGTTGTATGAGACGTTGGCGTTGATGTTCCATACGAAGTCGCCCCTGCGGATTGCAAGCGCATCGACATTGAGTTCGATACCGGTATTGACCATTCCGCCGACGTTGTCCCACATGTATCCGAAGCCGTTGGAGGTCGTGTATGAGAGCGGCACCTCCATCAGCATGTCATAGGTTTTCTTGTAGTAGAACTCGAGGTCTGCATTGAGCCTTGACCAGAATCCGGCGCGGAATGCGAGGTTGGTGGTCCAGGTGGTTTCCCAGGTGAGCTTCTCGTTTCCGAGCTGGGACGGGACCATACCGGCCTGGCCGACATAGTCGCTGCCTCCGACAACGAGAGCGAGATGCTCATAGTTAGGGATTGACGAGTTACCCGATGTTCCTGTATTGAGCGCGATCTGCGCGGTGGTGAGCCATGATCTGGTACCTGACATGAAGTCCTCGTTGCGCATGTCCCACATTCCGCCGACGGCCCAGAATGCTGCCCAGCGGTTGCTCTTTCCGAATCTTGACGAACCGTCGGTACGGACAGAGACTTCTCCGTAGTACTTGTTGGCGTAGTTATATTCGCCTCGTCCGAAGAAGGAGAGGAAGGAATAGTCTGAATCAGCGGTACTTCCCCATCCTGTCACGCGGGTTGCAGTCGAGATGTCTGTAAGCTTGTCGTTTGTCTGTCCGGCAGTGGCTACGTTGAACGACTCGTAGTGGTAGTTCACTCCCTCCTGTCCCAGCAGGAAATGGAAGTCGTGGACATGGTCGATGTCGAAGGCGTAGTTGAGCGTGTTCGTGATCGAGAGGGTCATTCCGTCGGTAGTAGAACGCGACGCCTTGCCTTCCTCGAGGTTAGGTGCATAGCTTGGCATGGACTTGCTGAGTGCGGTGACATGCGAGTAGTCTACCGAGCCCTGGCTTCTGAATGTGAGTCCCGGAAGTATGGTGAATTCGGCGAATGCAGATGTGAACACCTTGTACTTCTTGTAGTTGAGCGGGTTGTTCTTGAGCCACTCCAGCGGGTTCTGACCAGTACCCTTCCATGTGCCGTCGTTGACGCTGGCGAGCGATCCGTCAGCATTGTACGGGCTGTAGTACGGGAGCATGAAACGGGATGCTGAGATAGGGGTAACGAGCGTGTACGCTCCTTCGTCTGCCTGCTCGATATCCTGGTAGTTCAGATTGAGATTCACTCCTACGGTGAACCATTTCGCTGCCTTTCGCTCAAGGTTCGTCTTGAAGGAATAGCGCTTGAAGCCTGATCCGACAGCGATACCGTCCTGGTCGTAGTATCCTCCTGAGATGTAATAGTTGGTCTTCTCATCGGCACCGGACACGCTGAGCTCGTAGCTCTGGAGCATCGCCTTGTCCGAATATACCATGTCCATCCAGTTCACATCCGTCTTGGAGAGCACGTCGTAGTCCTTGCCGCTGGTCAGGCCGATCTCCTTCTCGTACTGGATACGCTCAGCGGTGTTCATCTGGTCCCAGTTTCCGTATGCAAGGCGTGAAATACCGAGCTGAGTGTGGAAATCGATCTGCGGACGGTCGGACTGACGGCCGCGCTTGGTGGTGATCACGATGACACCGTTGGCGGCGCGGGCTCCGTAGATCGAGGTGCTGGATGCATCCTTGAGCACGGAGATGTTCTCTATGTCGGCTGGATTGACCGTGTTGAAATCGGCTGCAGAGATGGCTACGCCGTCGAGGATGTAGAGAGGCGCGGTTCCCGAGTTGATCGAGTTCGTGCCTCGAATTGTCATGGTTGCGGAAGAACTGGGCTCACCTGTGCTGGACATGACCGAAAGACCTGCGACCTGGCCTTGGAGAGCCTGATCGAAGGCTGCGGTAGGAGTGTTGGCAAGCTTCTCGGACTTCACGGATGCGACCGAACCGGTCACCGACCCCTTCTTCCTGACGCCGTATGCGATCACGACAGACTCCTCTACCATGATTCCGTCCACCTCGAGCACTATGTCCCAGGTCCACTGTGACACACCCTGAGGGACGACGGTCTCCTGCCCCACGAATCCCAATGCACTCACGGACAGGGTCGTGCCCGGAGCCGCTTCGATGGAATATGCACCATCGATGTCGGTAACCGCACCTCGTCCTGGGCCGGACATCACTGCAGCGCCCACGAGCGGAGAACCGTCCGTGGCATCAGTCACGATACCCTTGACGGTCACCGTGTTCTGCGCCCAGGCCGATGTCCCGAGGAGGAGTACGGATACCGAAAGCAATAATTTCTGTATCAACTTCACTATTCTACTGGCTGATAAATGTGTTTAGCGAGAGTCGTGAACTTTCCGTCCTTGTCCACTCCCACTGCGAAGAAGGTATAGTCGACCTCTTCCGGATATATATACAATTCGACAGACTCACCTGGATTGGCCTCGCCGTACTCCCACCTTGAACCTGCGGTGAGGGTCTCATAGACTTTGTCTTCGTTGCCGTTGTAATCATAAGCGAGATTGTCTGCGCTGAGATTCATGTATCGAACCGATGAGATTTCCTCTGAACACTCAATCTCGAAAGTGACCTTAGTGCTGTACTGGCTCATGGTCTCGACACTGTGGCCCTTGATCGTGACGGTTCCCTCAGAAGGAAGAACCTGCGAAGCCGCGGTGCTGAGCTTGATGTCGTTGTATGCGCCGCCGCTTGTGAATGCGACTCCGATCGCGATGCACTCCTCGCCCGGCTTGAGACCTGTGCAGCGTGTGTCGATGTTCTTGATGGCGCCGCTGGCCTTTAGCACAGCCCTGTCCCAGACGATTCCGTATCTGAGCGCATAGTCGTACTCGCTCATCTTTGCAGCATCGAACTCGCTCTTCTTGACGAGGACATAGTAGAACTTTGAGACGGTGGAGGTGATGTCGAAATACGCGCTCGCGCTGGTGGTGGTGGATTCTCCTTCCCTCACTGTCACGAGCTCGGTGCTGGTCTTCTGCGGAGTCTCGAGGATGACCGGCTTGATGATCACGTCATTCACGGTGTACTCGCCGTATACCCTCTCCTCGTCGGTCGGGATGAATGCGAGTGCGTACTTCGCGCCTGGGACGATGGACCT
>JAGHUQ010000079.1 GCA_018064725.1 Candidatus Cryptobacteroides caccocaballi | reverse complement strand
GATATCACGAGCCCGTAGACGGCGTGTCTCTCTCCAGCAAGGTTAAGCAGGTGGCTTCCGGTCGTTTCGGCGTCACTGCCGAGTACCTAGTGAATGCGGAGGAAATCCAGATCAAGGTGGCTCAGGGCGCCAAGCCGGGTGAGGGTGGCCAGCTTCCTGGTTTCAAGGTGGACGAGGTCGTTGCGAAGACCAGACACTCTATTCCGGGCGTTACCCTTATCTCACCTCCGCCTCATCATGACATCTACTCTATCGAGGACCTTGCGCAGCTTATCTTTGACCTCAGGAACGTCAATCCGAAGGCTAAGATCAGCCTCAAGCTCGTCGCTTCGCAGGGCGTCGGTACCATCGTGGCCGGCGTAGCGAAGGCTAAGGCCGATGTCGTCGTCATTTCCGGTGGTGACGGAGGTACCGGTGCGGCTCCTGCATCGTCAGTGAAGTACGCAGGTATCAGTCCGGAGATAGGACTTGCAGACGCTCAGCAGACCCTCATGAGGAACAACCTTCGCGGCAGCGTGCGCCTTCAGGTGGACGGTCAGCTCAAGACTGGACATGACGTGGTGATGATGGCTCTGCTCGGAGCTGAGGAGTTCGCATTCGGAACGCTTCCAATGATCGCCATGGGCTGTCTGATGTGCCGCAGGTGCAATACCAACAAGTGCGCGACAGGTATCTGTACCCAGAATCCTGAGCTCAGGAAGAAGTTTGCCGGAAAGCCGGAGCATCTGAAGAACTACTTCACCTTCCTTGCGACGGAGGTGAGGGAATATCTTGCAGAAATGGGGCTCAGGTCGCTTCAGGAGGCTGTCGGACGCAGTGATCTCATAGTCAAGAGACCATGCGACGCTGGCAGCAAGGGCGCGAGCCTCGATTTCAGCAAGCTCCTCTATCAGGAACCTACCACCGGCTCCCGTTGCTATGACGGAACTGTCAGCCATGAGATCGGTGATGTGCTTGACCAGGAGATAATCAGGGCGGCCCATCCTTCTGTGGAATGGAAGGTGGAGACCAATCTCGACTATGATATCCACAATACGGACCGAACCGTGGGAACCATGCTTTCCGGTGTCATCTCTTCTCGCTATGGCGCAGAAGGACTTCCTGCTTCTACGGTCAACATCAGGTTCAGAGGATCTGCGGGACAGAGTTTTGCCGCCTTCCTTTGCAAGGGAGTCGACTTCAGGCTCGAGGGCGAGACCAACGACTATTTCTGCAAGGGGCTTTGCGGCGGAGTCGTCAGCATCGTACCTATGGCAAGGAGCACCTTCAAGGCAGAGGAGAACATAATTGCCGGCAATACCGGTCTATATGGTGCAACTTCAGGTGAACTCTATGTCAACGGCCGCGTAGGACAGCGCTTCGCGGTGAGGAATTCAGGCGCAAAGGCTGTCATCGAAGGTGCTGGTGACCATTGCTGCGAGTATATGACCGGAGGTACCGTAGTGGTTCTCGGCAAGGTCGGAAGAAACTTCGCTGCAGGTATGTCTGGCGGTGTCGCCTATGTGCTCGACCGCAACCATGATTTCGATTTCTGGTGCAACATGGATCTCGTTGAGCTCAGCCTCGTGGAGAACAGGGAGGACGTCAAGGAACTCCATGATCTGATCCGGGCTCATGCTCAGCATACCGGCTCGAAGCAGGCAAGGGAGATTCTCGACAATTGGGAGAATTCTCTCAAGGACTTCATCAAGGTCATTCCATCTGAGTATAGGGCTCTGCTTGAGTCTGCCAAGAAATAACATCCATAGTTTTTTTGTTTGGAAATGCCTACTTTTGTCCGGAAGGAGAAAGGTAGGCATTTTTCTCCTCCCGATTAAGCCATACTGCATTATGATCGATCTTCAGATTTGGGAATCCCCGTTGTCGCTGATACTTGCGGGAGCATTTCTAACCTTAATCGCCATATCAGGCTTGCGTAGTGCGTCTTCGCGACTGGTACGCATTGCGACAAACCGATGGACTTCTGTGGTGCTGATGCTTTCCACCCTCGTGCTGATGGCTGTCGAGGGGACATGGGGCATGCCGTTGCATCGCAGCTGGCCTTTCGTGATCATGGTGCTGATGCTCGCGTTCTCGCTCGGAATCACGGTGCTCAAGGGCTTGAAGTCCAGGTCCTACGCTGCTGCAATGAGCCATGCCGGGCTTTTCCTGGTGCTTTTCGGTGGTCTCTTCGGCGCCCCTGATGTGATTGATGCGCAGATGGTTGTGGCCAAGGATGAACCGACGAAAGTTGCGTATATGGCACATGGCGATATCATTCCTCTCCCTTTCGATGTGCAGCTTAAGGACTTCATGATCGAGTGCTACGAGGATGGGACCAGTCCCAAGCAATATACGAGCACGCTGGTGATAGATGGGAAGGAGCTTCGGACGAGCGTAAATCATCCTGCGGGATACAAGGGATACCGTTTCTATCAGTCCGACTACGACAGGTACGAACAGCAATACAGCATAATCAAGGTCGTGCGTGATCCGTGGCTGCCGCTGGTGTTCCTCGGCATGGCGATACTGGCGCTTGCCGCGATCTTCGAGGTCCGCAGGGCATGGCACAGCAAGGCGGTGCTTCCGGTGGTCGTGATCCTGGCCGCTGTCTTTGCCTCCATATCGGTAGCCCGCATCAGTTTCGGAATCTTGATGCCCGCACTCCGCAGCCTCTGGTTCATACCTCATCTGATTATCTATATGCTGGCATATTCCGTGCTTGCCATATCGCTGGCAAGCGGAATCCTTGCCTGCTATGTGAAGAAGATACCGTCGGAACTGTCCGGAAAGCTGCTCGTCACAGCCTCGTCCCTGCTTCTCATAGGAATGCTCTGCGGTGCAGTGTGGGCAAAGGCGGCATGGGGACAGTATTGGACCTGGGATGCAAAGGAAAACTGGGCTGCGGTGACATGGATGCTTACGCTGGTCGGCACGCACATCCCGCACAGAAGGAACGGCCTTCCCGTAATTGCCGCTATTCTGCTGTCCTTCCTTGCAATGCAGGTCACATGGTACGGAGTCAATTATCTCCCGTCTTCGCATAATAGCCTTCATACGTATAATGAGTAAACAGATATATCATGAAAAGAGTTCTCACCACCATTCTTTGTTTGCTCCTTGCAGTTGCTGCGGTCGTTGCGGTATACAGGTTCGGTTTCAGAAAGTCCATACCTGATGCCCCGGTTGAGGAGCAGGTGCTAGCCATACTTACGCAGAATGACTGTTTCGTGTGTCACAATCAGCATCCGGACCTCCCGTTCTACGCCGTGTTGCCATTCATGGGTCCGAAGATGAGGGAACATGTGAGTCATGCTACTGATTTCATTGACCTGGAGCAGAGGACGGCTGACCTGAGTCAGGTGGATGAGGTAACCCTTTCCATGCTCGACCACAGCGTCTCATACGACACTATGCCGATGGCTGAATACAAGATGGTCCATTGGGGCACTGGATTCAACAGGAAGGAGAAGAGCATACTTGCGGCATGGATACGTGAGAAGAGGGGGAGTGACGAGCCTATCCGTCCAATCCCGGCAAGCATAGAATATGACAAGGCGAGGGCCGAACTGGGAGAGAGAATGTTCAACGATGTGAGACTTTCCCTTGACGGAACCATCTCATGCGCCACCTGCCACGTTCTCGAGAACGGAGGAGCTGATCATGCGGACGAGCGCGTGTCCGAGGGCATCAACGGACTGAAGGGTGGTGTGAACGCGCCGACCGTGTATAATTCTGTGTACAACGTGCGCCAGTTCTGGAACGGGCGCGCGGCTGACCTCAGGGAGCAGGCGGAAGGTCCTGCGACCAACCCTGTAGAGATGGGAGACCAGAGCTGGGACCAGATTGTAGAGAGGCTGGGAGAGGACAAGGAGCTGGTCAGGGAGTTCGAGGCTCTCTATCCTGGTGAGGGACTTACGAGAGAGACCGTGACAGGGGCTATTGCGGAGTTCGAGACGTCTCTTATCACTCCGGACAGCCGCTTCGACCTCTATCTCGGTGGAATTTCTTCTGCGATTACTCCTGAAGAACTTGAGGGATATGAGCTCTTCAAGAAGAATGCGTGTGCTACCTGCCACACTGGAGTTGCCGTAGGAGGCCGGTCATTCGAGCGCCTCGACATCTTCGGCGATTATTTCGCTGACCGAACTCCTGAGATTGCGTATAATTCTGATGACGACGGTCTCATGGGTTTCACCGGAAACGAGGCCGACTACCACCGGTTTAAGGTGCCGGTGCTCCGAAACATTGCACGCACAGCCCCATATTTCCACGACGGAAGCCTTCAGACTCTCGAAGAAGCCGTACGCGCGATGGCAAAATACGAACTCGGCAAGAATATCTCAGACGCGGACGTCGCTTCGATAGTCGCGTTCATGAATACACTTACCGGAACGAGTCCGTATTATAGTCTGCAGGATTAGACCAGTATCGATCAGAACTTGAAAGAAGGCATAGGCTCGAGCTTGTGCAGGTTTGCCTTGTGCATCCTGTCTATCTTGTCGACCTTGAGACCTTCTTCAGGATTATTGTGTACATAGCCTTCTGGTGCCTTGCCTGTACGGATGTAGATATCCAGCTCGGCATAGGTGAAGCCTATCTTCTCCTCGTCCGGACAGCTGTGTGGGAGACCGTCGTCTGGAGTCTTGTGCACCCATGCGTGAGGAACTCCGAGATAGTCTCCGATGGCGAGTACCTCCGTGACCGTAAGGTTTGCAAGGACGGAAAAGTCTCCGGCTCCGTCGCCGAACTTCGTGGCATATCCGATGTAATCCTCGGAAAGGTTGCATGTGTTCACTACGCGTGAGTTGTTGGTCTGACCGATTGCGTAGAGAGTCGTCATTCGCACTCGTGGCGGAATGTTCATGATACTTGCCTTGGAGAGATCTTCGCCGGCTGCGGATATTGCCTCGAGAAGGCCGTCACAAGCCTTGCCTATGTTGACGGAATACATCTTCATCCCCAGATGCTCGCAGACCTTGTCAGCCTCGTTGAGGGACTGCGATCCCTGCGGCATTGATACTCCGATGACCCTTTCAGGTCCGAGGGCCTTGCAAAGAAGAGCCGCGGTGACGGTGGAGTCCTTGCCGCCGCTCATTCCGAGGATTGCTGTCGTGTTGGATCCCGCCATCTCGAAATAGTCCTTGATCCATTGGATGAGTTCATTTGTGGTCTTAGCCGCATCAAAAGAATATGAAGTGTCCATCTTGGTGTTTTTAATTTTTTTCAAATATACAAGTTTTTCTATCTTTGCAGTCCCGTTCGTCGGGTGTTTTTTTAAACATCGAAACAGCACACAAAACACGGAAAATGAATTGGTCAGGAATCATACTCGGAGCAGCTGCCTTTCTTCTGATAGGTGTCTTCCATCCTATTGTCATAAAGGCAGAATATTACTTCGGTAAGGAATGCTGGTGGATTTTCACCATCGTCGGTGTCGCGTTCTGTGCAGCTTCGCTTCTCGTCGAGAACATAGTCTTCGCGTCGGTCCTCGGCGTTGCCGGCTTCAGCTGCTTCTGGTCCATCAATGAACTCTTCCATCAGGAGAAGCGCGTGAAGAAGGGCTGGTTCCCTTCCAACCCCAAGAGAAAGAAGGACTAGAGCTTTTCCTTTATCTGGTGATAGTGCAGGGCGAATCCCACCGAGAAGCTCAGGCTTGGTGAAAATCCTCCTGTGGCCATGTTGAATATCTGGTCTGTATACAATCGTGCGTGTATAGGGCAGGATATGTAGTGAGGCGAACCTTTTCCCATGTATACTGTCTTGTGAGGCTCATAAGAGACTCCGACTCCCTCGCATACGATGTATCCTCTGATAGGGTGTGGCATATTACCCTCTGTAAAGTTCCAGCAATCGGTACCGAAACCGACGAATGGATATATGCATACGCCATTCTTGTCGTAAGCATAGTATCCGACGTCCATTCTGGTGACATGGTAAGGCACATGCTTGTTGGCGCCGGACAGCGAGTATTTGTCCTGCGACACGAACCAGAGCAGGGCACCGATGACTCCTTCGAAGCCAGCTGCTCCACCTCCGTTGTAGATGCTGTCTGGACGTAGCTTTCCGGCGGCCATGACCAAGGACGGCTTGACGAAGAACTTACCGAAAATCAGAGAAAGGTCCAACGTCAGTCCCTCGGCTATGGCAGTGTAGTCAGATACATATCCCAGAGGGACTACATTCGTCTCGTGCAGACCGACTTCGAGACCGAACATGGATTTCTTCCATTTCAGAGTGCTGACGTCGAATTTGTCCTCACTTGATTCCGGATAGCTGTCTGTGCCGGCCTGAATCCTTTTCCTGTGCTCGTTCAGCTCCATCGCATAGTAGGTCTGCAGGGTATGGAAACCTGATTTTCCGAGCTGCAGGCTGTCTCTCATCATGCGTCCGTAGTATTCGCCAAGAGCACGAGTACCTTCTGACAATTCTCCGGAACTTCCCGGGACCTGAATGGTGTTCACGTTGGTATAGTGCCTCTTCTCTCCTTTGAACTTGGTGACCTTTGACTCCAGTACCCATGTCATGGGTGCATCGGTGGAATCCGCATTATCGCTGAAGGAGGGCTCCCCAATGATGCCGGAGTTTGCAAATGCGTTCGCGGATGCCGCTGTGAGAATAACTGCTGTAATGATGGGCAGGTAAAAGATTCTTCTCATGGTCAGAATGTTTGTTGTGGTAAATATACCAACATTTCCGACAACAAAAAAGCCCCTGACCGAAATCAGGGACTTTGATGACCAAATTATCAATAACACGAAATTTCTAGTTTGCAAGTCTGACGAGCTCCTTGTCGTGGTTGTAGCGTACTTCGCATTTGTTGTCGAAGACCATGGTAGCACCCTTCTCGTCGAATGAATCCCACTTAGGAAGTCCCTTCGCATTAGGGTCTCCGGTCTTGATGAACGCGATCCATGCGTTTGTGATCTTGTCCTCGAGCTCGTAAGCCTCCTTGGTCGCTCCGGTCATCTCCCTCTGGAGCTTGACGTTGTTGAACATGAATGGAAGTTCCATTCCGTGACATGCGCCGAGTGCGCCGTTATCGACAGGTGACTGCCATGTGAAGAGGTATACGTAAGCTTTGGCTCCGCCCTGGGCATTCTTGATCCTTGCCTGCTCGAGAGCTCTTCCGCGGGCACCGAACTCGCTGTAGAGCATTGCCTTGTCAGGCTGGCCAGGGTAAACCTTCTCATATTCTGCGATGAATGATTCTGCCTTCTCTGCGCCGAGCTTCTTGGTGAGGATTTCCTTCACCTCTGCTGCCGAATGCTCCACATCGTTTGCGTATGTGAACTCGTTGAGGTTTGTTCCGATGAGCATAGGTACGTCCTTGCTGATTTCAGGAGCGCCGTTTGCGAAAGGCTGCTGGCAGATGATTTCACCATCCTCGATGCAACCGAAGCTGAAACGTCCGAAGAGCGGACCGTTTCCACCGGCCTCAGCGATGCAGCGTGCGAGCGCCCTGTCACCTGCTGCAGCTACCTCTGCGTAAGGAATGTCGGCTGCCTTGTCCATGGTCTCAGGAGTGAGGCCCATTTCCTCGATGGTGTAGAGGCCGAGTTTCTGAGAATCCTCCTTCGCACCAGCGGTAAGGATGGTACCGGACTGTACCACTGCACGATGGTAGAGACCAGTCGCAGATGGCATTGCCATGACGTTTGATACCTTCATTCCACCACCAGACTGACCGGCGATGGTCACGCAGTCAGGGTCGCCTCCGAACTGAGCGATGTTCTTGTTGATCCACTCAAGGGATTTCACGAGATCCTGCTGGCCGAGGTTCACGGACTTTGAGTATTTTCCGCCGAGAGCGGTGAGGTCGATGTAACCGAGTACGTTGAGACGATGGTTGAGGGTCACGACGACGATGTCGCCTTTCTCCGCGAGAGACCTGCCTTCGTAGCATGGAAGGTCGATTCCAGATCCACCGGCATATCCGCCGCCATGGAACCATACGAAGACAGGGCGTTTCTTTCCGTCATTGATGCCTGGTGTCCATACGTTGAGCACGAGGCAGTTCTCCTCGTCCTGGGCCTCCATGTTGAACTGGAAACCGAAATTGTAGGCGGTCTTAGGTGAGTTGTCGTATACGAGGGATCCGTTCTGTGGTGCCTTTGGGCCGTATACCTTGCACTCGCGGATTCCGATCCATGTGTCAGGATCCTGCGGAGGCATGAATCTTTCGGCCTTTGCGTAAGGGATTCCCTTGAATGTGTAGATACCGTCATCGAGGTAACCTTCGACCATTCCCGATGCGGTACGCACGGCTGTCTCATTCTCGTTGGAGATGATAGGTCCTGTCTTTACGACTGAATTCTGGCAGCAACCTGCCACCATGAGCAGAGAAGCGATAAGGATTGAGTATGGTTTCATATAGTCTTAGATAATTGTCCTGTTTAAAACTGAAACGAAGATATCTCATGCTTCTCTTAATACAAATAGGTGAAGAATAATAAGAAAAATTACCCACTCAAATAGCAGATTAATCTACTGCGGTAAAGTCGCATGAATGATTTTTGGAGGAATTATTTGTATATAATTGCGTAACTTTGAAATCTGGTAATAGTTGGTAACGGAAACTGCCGAAAAGAACAAAACTTTTAATATACTATATTCTTATGCGTAAACTTTTATTTGCGGGCATAGCACTCGCTTCGCTGCTCTGCTCATGTGCGGGCAACGAAATCACCGAGCAGGTGAAGGTCACTGGAGGTACCATCCAGGGAACTCTCACTGAAGACATGGCCATCTATAAGGGAATCCCGTTCGCGGCTCCTCCTGTAGGCGACCTCAGATGGAAGGCTCCTCAGCCAGTTATTCCATGGGAAGGCGTCCTTGAGACCAATGAATTCGCACCGGCAGCAATGCAGGGCGGAAATGCGAACTGCAGCGAGGACTGTCTCTATCTCAACGTGTGGACTCCAGCCAAGACCACCAAGGACAAGCTTCCGGTATTCGTGTGGATATACGGTGGCGGATTTGCCGGCGGTGCTACCTCTG
>JAGHUQ010000035.1 GCA_018064725.1 Candidatus Cryptobacteroides caccocaballi | reverse complement strand
AAGAAAAGTCGCGTGAAAGTTATGAAGGTGAAAGTCTGCATCACTGCCCATACGTTTCCGAGCTTTGCCGTCCACGACTGGCTCGCGCCACGACGGTCGAGACCTTTAGGGTCAACTCCCGCCGCACGCGGATTGATATGGTGATATACGAAACGCACCGCGGTGACAAAGGTGATGGTCGCCATCCACACGAAGAAGAGGTTCCACACCGGACGTGGGTTTGTGACCTTTACGAATCCGAGTATGCAGAGGACGAAAGCGCAAAGGGCCATCCTGAGCCACCAGGCCATATCCTTCCACACCTTGTAGATAATCATTCCTATGCCGTTGAGACCTCCCCAGATGAGGAAGTTCCATGAGGCTCCGTGCCAGAGTCCGCCAAGGAGCATGGTGATGAATGAATTCAGGTTTGCGATGATCTTCTTTCGGCGATCGGGCCAGAACCACGCGAAAAGAAGCACAGCCGCAGCAATGGCTAAGATGCCGACCGCAACCCACCAGCTGCCGCTGAGGATGGTGCCGATCAAGGCAAAGAGTATTATCCAGAAGAAGGTGCCGAAGCTCGCGTTTCTGTTGCCTCCGAGAGGGATGTACAGGTAGGACTGGAGCCAGCGGCTGAGGGACATGTGCCAGCGCTTCCAGAAATTCTGGGCATTAGGTGCCTTATACGGAGAGTTGAAATTCTGAGGAAGATAGAAACCCATCAGCATTGCCACTCCTATCGCGATATCCGTATATCCGGAGAAGTCTGCATATACCTGGAGAGAATATCCGAAGAGGGCTGCGAAATTCTCAAATCCGGAGAAGAGCATCGGGCTGTCGAACACCCTGTCGATGAAGTTCACGGCAATGTAGTCCGAAAGTATGATCTTCTTCGTAAGTCCGTTCAATATCCAGAATACTGCGATGCCGAAGACCCTGCGGCTGAGGTTGAACGGCTTGTAGAGCTGCGGGATGAACTCGCTCGCGCGAACGATAGGACCAGCCACGAGCTGAGGAAAGAAGCTTACGTAGAAGCCGAAGTCAAGTATGTTCCCGACCGGTTTCACCTCACCTCGATAGACATCCACGGTGTAGCTGATAATCTGGAAAGTGAAGAACGAGATTCCCACAGGAAGCACGATCTGGTCGACGCTGAACCTCTCCGTCCCGGTTATCATGTTACCAGCCACGGAGAAGTAGTCAACGACGTTCAGCTGCAAGCCGAACATGCTGTTGAGCACATCCGTGAAGAAATACGCGTACTTGAAATAGCAGAGAAGGAACAGGTCCGTGACTATGCTGCATATCAGAAAGAAACGCTTCCAGCCCTGTTTCTTCGCCCTGTCGATACGCTTCGCGTAGAAGAAATCCGAACAGGTTACGAATATGAGAATCAGTACGAAAATGCCACTGGTCTTGTAATAGAAGAGCAAGCTGACGAAAAAGAGGAAGGCATTACGCAGGAGCCTCTTGCTCTTGATCAGGGCAAATGCAGCATATACGAGCGCGAAGAAGGCCCAGAAATAGAACTGCGTAAAAAGCAGAGGCGAATTCTCATCGAATGAGAACACGTTCCTGAGAAAATCCAATATTAGGTTCAGCCAATCCACGTCCTGCTATCTCAGCGTATCTGCCTGCGTCACCGGCACCGAGACGGTATCCCTCACAGGCTCCGCTTCGGCCAGAGTGTCGACCTCCGGCGTTTCCTTATCATATTCATCACGCATCAGCCTTTCGATCACGTCAGGTGTAAGCTGCTCCGTGAGAGGCTTCTTGCGCCACTTGTAGTAGTCGTAGTAAAGGAGAAGGGACTGGGCGAGGAGGTTTCCTACCTCATCAGCACCCTTGTGGGTGAAGTGAATGTAGTCCTTGCCGGCATATCCAGAACGGACCCACTCTACCATGGAGTTGTTTCCGCCCATCACCTCGTAAAGATCCCAGTATGCGGCTCCCGCCCTGTTGGCGTTGGAACGAAGGGTATCGATGATGGCAGGAAGAGCAGGATAGGTCCTCATCGATCCGTTCACATTCGTGGACATATCTGATGGGCCTATGAAAAGAATGGCCGCGTCCGGCGCCTGCTCACGGACGAAGCATATCTGGTTGTAGATCTTCTTTCCGAATTCGTCGAGGGACTTGCCGACGCGCATGTAAGGCACCGCATTTCCACCATACTGGAGGATGATGAGACGCACGTTCTCACGGGAGTAGAAGTCGGCGAGCTGGGCTGCGTCTATGCGGGTGAAGATCGTACCCGAGCATCCGCGCATCGCTACATTGTCGAGCGACACTCCAGCCTCTCCGTCGAGAAGGACTCCGTAAACGTCAGCATTTCCGCTGATTCGGAAAGAAACTGTCTGAGAGCTGTCAGGCACATCTATCACATACCGTCTCAGGGCTCCCTCGAGAGTATCGATCACGGCAGTGGAGCCTCCGCACATGATGTTGAGAGGCTCCTTGGCCGCGTCTGTCAATATGGTCACCTTGTCCATGAATCTGACACGATGGTCAGGAGCAAGGCGGGTATTAGGAGAAAAAGTCACGTCCATGCTGCCGTGCAGACGGGCTGCCTGACCCATAGGGCCATACTTGCCTGACGGAACCTGGAACTCCTTCGTTCCGTAGACTATGCTACGCACCGGAGTGTTCGAACGGATCTGCTTCAGGGTGAGAGTCGTGTACGGCTGGACGAGCGGCATCATGCCTGCACCGCTGCCACCGAATCGCTCCTGGAGCTGCTGGCGGACATTGTTCGTGATTCGATCTTCCTCGAGCTGTGAGTCACCGTAATGAACTATTCTCATAGGATAGGTCATCGCGCTGTCCAATGCATCGAAGAAATCGTTGAAGAAGTCCGGGTCATCGTCCGGGAAGAATATTCTCGTAGGACTGTTCTTCGCGAACTCGATGAACTCAGATTCCTCTGCGGCGCGAAGCTCGGTGAGCCTGCGGGCAAGTATCTCTTCCGGAGATTCGCCTTCCGGTTCGTCTTCGGCAGCATACTTATCCCCGCCGAGCACCTGCTCGAGGGAAGGGAATCCGAGGGTCATACCACCCAAGGTGACTCCTTCGGCCGGAAAGACGACGCAAAGGATGCCCAAGGTGAGCAGCACCGAAAAGATGAAAAGTACGACCCTCGATGATTTCATTCTAGTTCTTCTTCCAGAGTTTGGTCATATCCTCGAGGGTCTTGCCCTTGGTCTCAGGAACGAGCTTCCATACGAATACTGCTGCGATGACGCAGATGATACCGTACATGCCGTATACGAACCAGAATCCGAGGCTGTTTGCGAGAGGAACGAAAGAGGTAGAGACAATCCAGTTGAAGATCCACTGGAATGCCACAGCGATAGCTACAGCTGCACCACGGATGGTGTTAGGGAAGACCTCTGCGATGAGGACCCAGCAGATAGGGCCCCATGAGAACATGAAGCTGGCTGAGTAGACCATGATGGAGATCATGCAGAGAAGCTGAAGGCTCTCGTTTCCGAAGGTACATGCTACGCCGATCGCACCGATTGCCATACCGAGGGAACCGGTGATGAGAAGAGGCTTGCGGCCGAGCTTCTCCACGGTGAAGATTGCAACGCAGGTGAATGCCAGGTTGACTACTCCGTTGAATACGGTGAGAACCATAGGGTTGTTGAAGCCCATGGCCTCATAGATACGAGGTGCATAGTAAAGTACCGCGTTGATACCGACAGCCTGCTGGAATACAGAAAGCATGATGCCGACGAAGATGCAGAGCACGCCGTAAGTGAGGAGCTTCTCGGTCTTCTCGGTCATGGTAGCCTTGATCTCGCTGAGGATCTCCTTTGCCTTTGCAGCACCGTTGATCTTTGCGAGGATGGCCTCCGCCTGAGCGTCCTTGCCGACAGATGCAAGATAACGTGGGGTCTCAGGAACGAGAGAGATAAGGAGGGCGAAGAGGCCTGCAGGAACCATCTCAGATCCGAACATGTAGCGCCAGCCATGCTCGATTGCCCATGCTGCATCGGCACCGTTGGTGATCTGGTTCATACCCTGGCCGATGCTCTCGATTACAGGAGCGATATGGTCGCCGAGGATGAAGAAGTTCACGAAATAAACGACGAGCTGTCCGAAGATGATGGCGAACTGGTTCCAAGACACGAGCATGCCACGAATGTTGCTAGGAGCGATCTCACCGATGTACATAGGGCAGACCGCAGAAGCGAGTCCCACGCCGACACCACCTATCACGCGGTAGATGTTGAACACGATGAGGAGAGTCATGTTAGCCTCGCCCTTAGGGAGGATCATGCTCTCTGGGCTCATTGATCCCCATGCAGAGATGAAGAACATGATACCCGCGAAGATGAGGGATTTCTTACGACCCCAGCTTGATGCGAGGAGACCTGAGATTGCCGATCCGATGATACAGCCGATGAGTGCGCTTGAGCTTGTGAAGCCATGCATGAAGTCGGTGTACTGGAAATCGGTCGCGCCCATGAAGAAGGCCTGGAGGCCTTTCTCTGCACCGGAGATCACTGCGGTATCATAACCGAACAGGAGACCGCCGAGCACTGCGACGAGCACGATGGAGAACAGGTAGGACTTGCTGCCCTTGTCTTGTGTTGCCATAATTGGTCAGAATTTGTGTTAAGCGTTTAGTTGGTTTAAGTGTCAATCTTGCAAAGATACGAAATGATAACGAATAATCCTCGCGCGTGTGCGTACTATGATTCTCGCCCTATTTGACTATATTTGCAGTTTATGGGAAGCGACCGGAACATTGACAGGCAGAAGCTCATCGCGCGCAACACCATGCTGCTCTATTGCAGGATGCTGCTGCTGCTTTTCGTGGGCCTCTACACCTCCAGGGTCGTCCTCGGCGCGCTCGGGATAGACGACTATGGAATTTACAATGCCGTGGGAGGCGTCGTCTCCATCTTTGCGGTCGTGTCAGCCGCACTGACCTCGGCGATCAGCCGTTTCCTCACCTTCGAATTGGGAAAGCCCGACAGCAGCGCAAGGCGTCTGAGGCTCATCTTCCGCAATTCCATGAAGATACAGACTATGATGGCAGGAGTCATCATACTTCTTGCCGAGACCGTCGGCCTATGGTACCTCAATACGAGGATGAACATCCCCGACGGAAGGCTCACCGCCGCCAACTGGGTGCTCCAATTCTCGCTCCTGACCTTCGCGATCAACCTTATCAGCATACCGTTCAACGCTGCCATCATCGCCCATGAGAAGATGAAGGCCTTCGCATACATAGGCGTTTTCGAGGGCATGGCGAAGCTTGCCGTGGCCTTCCTGCTGCTCGTGGCCCCTACCGACAGGCTGATATTCTACGCAGCCCTGATGTGCGCGGTGGCCCTGCTGGTACGCATGACCTACGGAATATACTGCAGAAAGAGCTTCGAGGAATGCCGCAGGACGGTCGAGAACTCAGACGGCACACCATCCGACAATACGGAGACGACAGGGTCATTGCTCAGACAGATGCTCTCCTTTGCAGGATGGAACTTCATAGGTGCATCCTCTGCCGTGCTCCGAGACCACGGAGGCAACCTTCTCATAAACGCTTTCTGCGGAACGGCAGTCAATGCGGCCAGGGGCGTGACGATCCAGCTCAGCAGCACGGTTCAGGCTTTCGTCAGCAACTTCATGACGGCATTGAATCCGCAGATAACCAAGTCGTACGCGGCAGGTGACATAGAATACACCGAAAGACTGGTCTTCAAGGGCGCACGGCTTTCCTTCTTCCTGCTGATGATTCTCTCCTTCCCGCTGATGATGAACATGGACTTCGTCCTGTCCGTCTGGCTCAAGGAGGTGCCGCCTCATGCATCGGAGTTCGCCATACTTACGCTGATCTTCGCAATGAGCGAGTCTCTGTCCAACCCGTTGATAACCCTGCAGCTCGCCACAGGCGACATCAAGAAATACCAGATCACAGTCGGAGGCCTTCAACTGTTGAATGTACCGATCTCATGGGCACTGCTTGCGCGCGGTACGGATCCGGAATGCGTGCTGATGGTTGCAATCGCACTTTCGCAGATCTGCCTCTTCGCACGACTCGCGCTGCTCAGGTCGATGGCAGGATTGGACATCCGTACCTACCTGAAGTCGGTGTATGTCCGCGTGCTCATGACAGCCGGGCTCAGCATATGGATCCCGATACTCACCCAGCCTCACCTTCCGCAAGGATGGGGCGGATTTGTCACCAGCTGCGCGATATGCGTGGCATTGTGCTGTACCTGGATATGGGTATATGGCCTGGAAAATGATGAGAAGGCACTTATAGAAGAAAAAATCCACAGGAGATGAAGATAGGAATCGTAACATTACCGTTCCACACCAACTACGGCGGCATCCTGCAGGCATATGCTCTGCAGAAGACGCTTACGGGCCTGGGACATGATGCAGTGCTGGTGGACACCCGAGATCCGCTCAGATTCGACATCAGGAGGATAATCGGCACCAAGGTGGTGCGCTGGCATACGGACCGCTTCATCCGCAGGAACATCAGGTGCGCCGGCAAGCCCAAGGAAGGACAGTACGACGCGCTCGTTGTGGGAAGCGACCAGGTATGGAGAGAGAAGTACAGCAAGAATCTCGGAAAGTATTTCCTGGATTTCGCAAAGACCTGGAAGCTGCGCAGGGTCGGTTATTCGATATCGTTCGGAACTGATGAATGGGAGTTCACTCCCAGCGAGGAAGTGCTCTATACTCCGCTGGCAAGACTCTTTGACCAGGTCTCAGTCCGGGAAGACTCTGCGGTGGCTCTGTGCAAGGAGCATTTCGGGATAGACGCCGTTCACACGCTTGACCCGACTTTGCTTCTGAGCAAGGAAGATTACATCGCCCTCATAGGCAAGAAATACGACAGGAAGGCACCGCGTACTGGCATAATGTGCCACATCTTCGACAATACCCCCGAGAAGCTCGAGTTCGTGAAGATGATGGAGCAGAAGCTTGGCAAGGACGCCTTCTGGACACACAACAGAGACATTGATACCAAGGGTCTCGCACTGACCGACAGGGCTCAGTACCCTATCGAGGACTGGCTCCGCGGCTTCCGTGACGCAGACTTCATAATCACGGATTCATTCCACGCATGTGTGTTTTCGATACTTTTCGGAAAACCTTTCGTGGCATTCGGCAACGCCAAGCGCGGTCTTTCGCGCTTCGAGTCACTGCTCGGAAGTCTCGGGATGGAAGGACACCTCATCTCTCGTGCAGATGACTTCGACATGGAGGCGGCATGCACGACGGTCGACCCGGCCAGGCTCGACGCTCTCAGGAAAAAATCACTCAGCTACCTTTCAAACGCACTGAAATGAAGATAGTCTACTACAGCGGTCTCCAGTTCGCAGATTGCGACTTCCCCCTCGTCAAGGCATACCAGCAGGCCGGCGAGGATGTGACCTACATCATACCCCTGCTGTGCGACAAGCTCAACGGTCCGCTGCTGAGCATAGAGAAGCAGATTCAGAAGACGGATATCCTGCCGGCCAGTGAATACGAGGAGTTCAGAAAGTATTCGAACTATATGGACCTTTCGAACACGCTCGTCGTCAACCGCACCACGCGTGGAGGCAGCCTGAAGAACGTGCTGCTCTACTTCCGCCTTGCATTCAGGTTGATGAAGATGAAACCTGACGTAGTCCATATCACCACCCCTCTCGCAGGTCCGGAATTCCCTCTTTATCTGCTGAAGAAAAAGATGGTGCTCACCGTCCATGACCCATTCCCTCACAGCGGGGAAATGTCCGTGCGAAAGGAGAACCAGAGGATCAGGGCGTTCAAGAAGGTCAGGAAGTTCATACTTCTGAACGCACGCCAGCGCAGGAAGTTCGTGAAGAACTACAATATCGAGAAACCCGTGCTTGTAAACAGGCTCGGCGTCTATGACGCGCTGAATGCATTCGATGGCGTACATGTCGAAGAAGGCGGGTATATCCTCCACTTCGGTAGGATTTCACCATACAAGGGCATAGAATACCTATGCGAGGCGATGGAGAAAGTCCACGAGAAGAATCCTGGGCTGAAGTGCATAATCGCCGGCAGCGGAGTGATGTATTTCGACCATAAGCAATACCTCGACAAGCCGTACATGAAGTTCATGAACCGATACATAGGAACAGAGGAGCTGGCCAGCCTGATCAGCGGAGCGCTTTTCTGCGTGTGTCCGTACACCGATGCGACCCAGAGCGGCGTCGTATCCTCTGCATTCGCACTTTGCAAGCCCGTTCTCGCGACCGACGTTGGAGGACTCGGTGAGTCAGTGATAGACGGGTACACAGGAAGGCTTATCGCCGCCAAGGATGCAGAACTGTTGGCCGACACCATCGTAGAGATGGCATCCGATCACGAAAAGCTATGCGAGATGTCCCTGAACATCGAAAGAGAAGGACGCTCGGGAGACATGTCATGGACGGAAATCGCAGACAAGAACCTCAGATTCTATGAAGAATAAAGTCCTCGTCATAATAGTCACCTATAACGGGAAGAAGTGGATAGACCGCTGTCTGGGCAGCCTCAAGGAATCCACCGTACCCGTTGACGTATTCGTCGTCGACAACGGATCGAAAGACGGCACGATCGCCCGTGTCCGGGAGATCGGCAAGTCGTGGTTCAGCGAGACAAGCTTCGACGGAGCAGGATGGTGGCTCGTGGACCTTGTGGAGAGCAAGGAGAACCTTGGGTTCGGAAGGGCCAACAACCTTGGACTCAAGTACGCGATGGAAAACGGCTATGAGTATGTCTATCTTCTCAACCAGGACGCATGGGTCGAGCCAGACACCATCGAGCTGCTCCTCGAAGCGTTCAAGAAAAATCCGGGATACGGAGTGCTCAGCCCAGTCCAGATGACAGCTGCCGGCGACAAGATGGATCCGCAGTTCGAGATCAAGTGCAAGAAGTATCTTCCCGACTTGAAGTCCATATTTCCCAGCACAATAGCAGTCCATCCGGTCCCATTCGTGATGGCGGCACACTGGATGATCAGCAGGGAATGCCTCTCCAAGGTCGGTGGATTCTCGCCAGCCTTTGCACATTACGGAGAAGATGACAATTTCCTCGACAGGTGCAGGTGGCATGGAATGGGCATAGGCGTCGACATCGAGGCCAAGGCCGTACACGACAGGGAAAACAGACCGACCCCGAAAGCCAAACGGATGAGGCTGAAGTACGTGGGCTCGCTGGTAAGGATCAGCAACCCTGCATGCTTCCTCCCGTGGAGGCTTCTGCGCCAGCCGCTGGAACTTCTTTTCATCAGCATTTTCCATCTTTCCTGGGATTCCTTCATAGGCATCTTCAGGCTGATATTCTCATACCCAAAGCTCATCAGATGGCGCAAGGCGAGCCGCAGGGGCGCAGCCTTCCTGGAGACGGACGTTCAGTAGAATCCGCACCCCGCATGTAACTGCGAGGGACAGGCATAATGCATGACAGAAATGAAACTGACAGAAGGAATAGTCAAAATAGTCCGGGAGGCATCCAGGCTGATGCTGACCGACCACTTCGAAATTGAGAGCAAGAGCGGTGTCGAGAACATCGTCACCTCCTCCGACATCGCAGTGCAGTCCTTCCTCGTGAAGGAGCTTTGCGCATACATACCAGGTTCGAGCGTGCTGGCCGAGGAGGAGGGCATGCAGGAGTCCGGCGATGTCGAGTATCTCTGGATCATCGATCCCATCGACGGCACAATGAACTATTCGCGCGGAATCAAGGAGTCTGCCATTTCCGTCGGTCTCATGCACAGCGGCGAGATGCTTGCCGGAGTTGTCTACAGCCCTGCTGGAGACGAGCTGTTCTACGCGGAGAAAGGCAAGGGCGCCTATTTCAACGGCGGTCGCATCCACGTGTCGGACCGTCCGTTCAAGGCCAGCCTTATCTGCACGGCCATGAGCACATACAACAAGGACTGGGCTCCAGAGTGCGCGGCTGTGATCAACGACGTATACTACAAGATCAATGATTTCCGCAGGTTCGGCACTGCGTCGCTTGAGATCTGCTATCTCGCCATGGGACGTGTTGAACTGTATTTCGAGTACAGGCTGCAGCCATGGGACATCGCCGCGGGATCGATCATCCTGTCCGAGGCGGGAGGCGTTCTCAGAGGCCTTCACGGCGCTCCCCTGACCTTCCGCAGACAGGAGCTCACCATCGGCGCCAACAGCGAGGAGAACTTCGCCCTCCTCTCCGAGATCGTCAGCCACCACATCCCCGCCGTCCGCTACTGATTCCATCTCTCGGTCGCATCGGATACTTTCTATCTAGGGATGTTTTGCTGGATTTTGCCACGAGATAGAACGATAAAACGGCAAAAATGAGGAAATCCGCTCTATCTAGGGATGTATTTTCGAAAAATGCCACGAGATAGAATTGCAATACAGGGCGCGCAAGCGCCGCAACGGAGTGTGCGAGACTGTTGTCGAGCCAAGGAGTTGCCGGCCGGAGCGAAGCGCAGGCCGCATGCCCCTGACAGGGGCTGTCAGCGCCAGCTGACTGGGGTTGAGAAGCGATTCTCCACAACAAAAAAGAGGTCAGCGATTTGCTGACCAATCAAAGGGCGCATCAGCGCCGCAACGAAGTGTGCGAGACTGTTGTCGAGCCACGGAGTTGCCGGCCGAAGCAAAGCGCAGGCCGACATATAGAACCATTCTCCACAACAAAAAAGAGGTCAGCGATTTGCTGACCTCTCTTGTTGTGGAGAATAAGAGATTCGAACTCTTGACCCCCTGCTTGCAAAGCAGGTGCTCTACCAACTGAGCTAATCCCCCGTACCAGAACTTTTGGTTTCTGGTAGAGACGCGCGGAGTTGAACCGCGGACCTCCACATTATCAGTGTGGCGCTCTAACCAACTGAGCTACGCCTCTATATAAAAGACTGGTTGAACAAACTGTGCCTCGTACCCACTCCGAAAAGCTCTCGTCAAGGATCAGCTCCAAAAAGGAGGTGTTCCAGCCACACCTTCCGGTACGGCTACCTTGTTACGACTTAGCCCCAATTACCAGTTTCGCCCTAGGCCGCTCCTTTCGGTCACGGACTTTAGGCGCCCCCAGCTTTCATGGCTTGACGGGCGGTGTGTACAAGGCCCGGGAACGTATTCACCGCGCCATGGCTGATGCGCGATTACTAGCGAATCCA
>JAGHUQ010000074.1 GCA_018064725.1 Candidatus Cryptobacteroides caccocaballi | reverse complement strand
GGGATTCACACCCCGACCGGTAAAATATTCTGATTTATTTCTTATCGAAATTGTTTAGACTACTGTACAGACTGCCATCCAAGAACGTTATGGAGCTCTGGATTAGCAACAATGAAGTCGTTAGGGAATGGGAAGTACTCATGCTTACCCTTCTCGAAGTCCTTGTACTTAGCCTCGCTGTACTCTACATAAAGCTTATGAGGCTTAACGCACTTAACGAAGTTACCATCGTCGTCATACTCAGCCTTGTACTCATCCTTTACGGTAGGAATGCGCTGATGAATACCTGACTTGTTGAAGATCTGATCGAGATCAACCTTACCCTGTGCTGCCCAACGAACAAGATCGTGGAAACGGCAAGACTCAAACCACATCTCGTACTGCTTCTCCTCAGAAACTGCCTCCCAAGTAAGCTCATTGCTGATCTTGCCTGAGCCAGAACGTCTCTGAACCTCCTGGAGAGCTTCAAGGCCCTTGGCTGCGTCACCTGAGCCGATGCAAGCCTCTGCATAGAGAAGGAGCGCCTCAGCATAGCGGGCAACGTTGAAGTTCTTCTGGTTAGAGCCTGCACCAAGACCACTTACGTTGTCTGAAGGATAGCTCTTACCGCCGGTGAGGATCTTAGGAGGGTTGATGAATACCATGTGCTTCCACTCGAAGTATGGACCATGGCTGTAAACGCTACCTGAGATACCGCGATCTGGATCGAGTTCCTTCTCTTCACGTGAAGCATCATTCTTCTTAGAATTCCACTCCATGTCATAGAGCCACTCGTCACCGGTAAGGAAGCAAGCCTTGCGGCGAGGAGAGTCACCGTCGTGCTCGAGGAACTTCTTTGCGAAATCCTCCTGGATTGCACCACCGTTCCAACCAGAGATACCGATATGTACAAGAGGTGAAGCACCAAGGTTATCAGTACGCCAGCAGAATACGTTTGCTACCATCCAACGACCACGCTGAATAGGTGCACCTGAGCCCCAAGCATTATTGGTGAAAGCAGGATCCTCAAGGAAGTTAGGCTCAAAGATCTTCTCAGAGTTACCGTCACCGGCAACATGGAAGTTGGTCCAATACTCATCAGAAGGGATGAGTGCATAGTCATTAGACTCAATGAGGTCGCCGAGATACTTGCGGGCGGTAGCAGGATCGTTGTTGAACATAGCTGCCTTACCTGCGATGAAGCGTGCGAAACCGACGTTCATGCGAGCAGTATTGTCCTTGTCTGCGGTACCGTTACGATCAGGGAGATAGCCTGAAGAAATGGCCTTCTCGCACTCTTCGATAACCCACTGGAGAGCCTCAGACTGGCTATTAACCTGCTGAGGAAGACTCTCGTCCTTTGCATAGGTCCTGTCCATGATGATAGGGCAGTTCCATGAGAGCGCAAGCATCATGTGGAGGTATGCGCGCATTACGCGTGCCTCGGCAACAGCCTGCTTTGTGAAGTCGCTTTCATGCTTAGGCTTGTCACCATTCCTATTCTCGGTAGTGAAGTTAGAGATGACGAGGTTAGCATGGTAGATAGCGAAATAGTAGCGCTGGTATGCCGACTTGAGGGTTGTATTTGAACCATCGTAGCGGAACTCACAGAAGAGGCGGAAAGGCTCGTGGTCGTCAATGTGACCACCAGCTGCGAGGATATCATCTGCAGAGTAGTTGAGCAATACCTGCTCAGGGTTGTCGATACCCTCGGTACCCGCAACATTCTGGAGGTAATTTGCATACATGTCAGCAAGGGCTGCCTCTGCATCTGCATCACAAGTGTAGAAGCTCTCGTAGCTAACCACACCCTTCTGAGGGATGTCGAGCTTAGACTGGCAAGAAGCTGCGAGGAGAGCTATTCCTATAATTGGAAGTATAATCTTTTTCATATTGTAACTCAATGATTAGAATGTAAGGTTTACACCAAGGACAAGCTTCTGCATTGTAGGGTAAGAACCCCAGTCGAGACCATTACCTGAAGTAGTGTTCAAAGCTGCAGTCTCTGGATCGAGACCTGGATACTTGCTGAAGGTGATGAAGTCGTCAAGCGATAAATAGAAACGGAGGTCGCTGATCTTTGCCTTCTTGGTGATGTTCTGTGGAAGGGTGTAACCGAGCTGAATCTGCTTGATTCTGAAGTAGTCACCCTTGAAGACGTTGGCGTCTGAAGACCAGAACTGGTAGTTACCTACGGTCCATGAAGGATTAGGATAAGTACCGTTCTCATAGAGTTCCTTATAAACCTTCATGTGGTTCTTGAAACCAGTACGATGGAGGCATGGCATGATTACGTTACCGGCTACGCCTGATCCGAAGATTGTGAGATCAAGACCCTTCCATGCGAGGTTGATGTTGAGACCGAAGGTAGCGGTAGGAGTACCTGAACCGATGTAGGTCATATCTGATGCATCGATCTTACCATCACCACTGATGTCATCGATGATACCCTCGCCTTTCTCATTAACGCCCAGGTAGCGGTAGCCCTTGAGGTACCATACTGGGTAGCCTGCTTCAAAGACGGTTTTTACCTGATAGTTAGATGAGCTTGCGTCGCCCTTCTCTGATGGAGGAGTTCCTGCAGGAAGGCTGAGAACCTCATTGTGGAGAGATGAGAAGTTAGCGCTGATACCATAGCTGAAGTCGCCGATAGTGTCACGCCAGCTGAGCTCAAGCTCGACACCACGGTTGAGCACGTTACCACCGTTCTGGGTCATTGAGCTTACACCGAGCTCAGGGGTCTGAGGGACGTCGAAGAGAAGGTCCTTGGTCCTCTTGTCGAAGTAGTCGAATCCGAGAGTGAGTCGGTTGTCAAAGAAACGAGCGTCGAGACCGAAGTCAAGCTGCTCTGAAGTCTCCCAGGTGAGGTTTGCATTAGGAATACCTGAAGGTGCAGATGCATAGGTTGAGCCCATATTGTCCACAGAGTACTGATACCAGTTGTTACCGAGAGAGATGGTAGAAGCATACTTGTAACCGCTGAGGACAGAGATGTTACCGTTGCGACCCCATGATGCACGGAGCTTCAAGAAGTTGAAGATGTGGTTGTTTACATTGTTCTTCCAGAAAGGCTCATTAGAGATGGTCCAACCTGCAGAAACAGATGGGAAGTAACCCCAAGGCTTGGTGATAGGAAGCTTTGAAGAGTCGAATGCGTCAGCACGGAAGTTCGCCTGGACGCTGTAGCGGTTGTCGTAGGTGTAGATCAAACGGCCGAAGTATGCAAGAGAAGCAGAGCGGCTAGGAGCATTGCTGATAGTCTTTGAAGCACTTCCCTTTACATATGAAATAAACTGGAAGTTTGACTCGTAAGAAGAGAGGATGTCAGCACCTGATGATGATGCAGTGACGTTGTCGCTGTTGTTCTCGCGGTAAGACATACCGACCATAGCGGTGATACCATGCTTACCGAAAGTCCTCATATAGTTAGCGAAGTTCTCCCACTGGTAGTAGTAACCGGTGTTGGCGGTAGCTGAGATGGAATAGTTATCCTGTGAACCACGTGGACCGATATAGTATGGAGCGGTGTAGCTGTGTGAGGTACTCTGTGAGATACGATAACCGAGGCGAGAGGTGATGGTGAGGCCCTTGATTGGGGTCAAGTTTGCAAAGAGTGTTCCGTTGATGTTGAAACCACCATTCTGAGAGTCAGTCGCATCGCGCTTTGCGAGTGCAGAACCCTCAGCATCAGAGTACTTGGTGTTTGCGAACCAACCATTCTCGTCTGAGAAGAAACGATATGGACGAACTTTTGGATCACCGCTCTGAACGCGCTCATACATGGTCTTCACGTCAGATGACATCTCGTTGACGGTAGTCCAGTAAACTGGAGTGAGAGGGTCCATGAGGAGCATAGACTCGAATGAAGTAGAGTAACCACGCTGAGATACTGACTGGGTAGACCACTTCTCGATAGAGTTGGTGGTACCTACCTGCAACCACTTGAAGATCTGGTAGTCAGCATTTACCTGTGCGGTGAGACGAGTGTAGACGTCCTTGTCACCCTTAACGATACCGTTGTCCTTCACATAGTTGAGAGAAGTGAAGAAGTGACCTGCCTTGTTACCACCGGTGAAGCTGATTGAGTGCTGCTGGCTCCAGGTTGGCTCGGTGTAAGCATCCATCCAGTCCTGGTCGATGACACCGTCCTTATACATTGGGTGGCTATAGTCGAACTTGCCTACATAATCGTCTACCCAAGCCTGACCATTCTCATAAGCGAGATACTGGAGGAGTTCATCACGACCCATCATGATTCTTCTATTGACAGTCTGGAGAGTTGCCTTGCCAGTATAGCTTACAGAAGTCTTGCCGTCTGAACCGGTCTTTGTAGTCACGAGGATGACACCGTTACCTGCCTCAGCACCATAGATAGCTGCAGAAGCCGCGTCCTTGAGGACCTCGATAGATTCGATCATTGAAGGATCGAGGTACTGGATGCTGCTAACCTGAAGACCATCGACGATGAGGAGAGGAGCGATCTTATCAGAGTTTGAAGAGAAACCACGTACACGGATGTTTGCACCCGAACCAGGAGCTGCATTCGAGAGAATGTGCACACCTGAAACCTTACCCTGGAGAGCCTGAGCTGCATCAGTGGTAGACTGGTTCTTGAGAGCGTCCTCGCGGATAGAAGCGACAGAACCGGTAAGGTCAGATTTCTTCTGGACACCGTAACCGATGACGACAGTCTCCTCGAGGAACTCTGAATCCTCTACGAGAACAACGTTGAAAGTTGTCTGGTTACCTACAGAGATAGTCTGTGAAGTATAACCAAGACAATCAACTACGATAGTTGAGTTTGCAGGAACCTGCATTGCGAACTTACCGTCGATATCGGTAACGGTACCAATGCTAGAGTTGCCGACAACCATTACAGTAGCACCCATGATAGGGCCCTGGGCGTCAACAACAGTTCCGCTGATCGCGCGGTTCTGGGCAAAACCCAAAACGCTCATAGCACAGGCCAAGACGACCGATGCTACTTTAGCTAAACAATTTCTTGTCATAAATCAGGAAATAAAAGTTAGTTTGTGTTAATAATTGCCTTTAAGTGGCAAGGGCAAAATTATTTATAAAAGTGGAGGAATTCTTTAATATTTACTCCTCAAACAATTAAAAATGCACCATAATTGACCCCAAAATTATATAATGAACCAATTTCCAAAGCGAATGAACCGAAATTTAAAGTCAGATTGATTAAATTGCGGTCGAATTGATAACAGAGATGAAAAAATACACATTTTCACTGATTCTTGCAATTATCTGCTGTACAACAGCAGATGCGGCACGATATTACTACTTCAACAGATTCTCCACGTTTGAAGGACTGCCAAACAACAGCATAACATGCACCGTCCAGGACAACTACGGATTCATCTGGATAGGCACAAAAGACGGAATATGCAGATTTGACGGACATGAATTTGTCTTGGTCGGAGGAAAAGGCCCATACGAGCCACTCAACGGAGTAACCGCAGACCTGGATCTCGACAACGACGGAACCATCTGGTTTTCGACCACGAACGGTGTCGGCTCATACAATCCGGCAACGGACGACACGCACATGATAGGGCCTATCGGCTCAACGCGAGCTTCAGATATCGTAAATGACCCATTCGGCAACCTGTGGATTATCAGCGACGATGTATACAGGTACGACAAGATGAACGGCTCCGTCAGCGCATATGAACTTGGTGAAATCAGCCCTTCCCACGTGGTCACGGACAACGAAGGAACAGTGTGGATGACGGCAAGGGCCGGAGGACTCTACAGGTATGACTCGAGACGAGACAAGTTCGAGAAATATATAGTCTCAATAGAAGGCAAGCCGGAACCAGACATACGCTTCAACAGGATCAGGGCAATCTCTGATTCAAATCTGCTTGTATCAAACTCCGAGCAGGACGTCATTCTCGTAAATACCGGAGACTTCAGCGGCAGAAGGATCTTCAAGCACCAGTATTTTACAGCCAAGACCGAAATATACGACGTAATTGAGAGACAGCCAGGAGAATTCTGGTGCGGAACGGATAAGGGCATCTACATTTTCGACGCGATGACGGAGGGAGAGCAGTACTCCTTCATGAAATACGAACTTACCGACCCTCATTCAATTTCCTCCGAATCAGTCAGGAATCTCATGGTCGACAAGGAAGGCAACGTATGGGTGGGAACGTACTTCGGTGGTCTCAACCTGTGGCTGAACCAAAGGGATGCCTACTCAGTATTCTACGAGAATCCTTCGAACAACTCGATCAACGGCCGCATCGTAAGAGCCCTTGCCGCAGACAACGATGGAATGATATGGATAGGCACCGAGGACGGCCAGCTCAACCGCTATGATCAGACGCTCAGGCAGATGACAGGATATCCATCGACCAAGGGCTTCAACATTCAGAGCATAATCCCAGAAGGCAGCAAACTTTGGCTGACATCATTCAATTACGGTGTATATACCTTCGACAGAACAAGCGGAAAGATAATCAAGCACTATACACTGCCATCTTCTACACAGGAAGCAGTGAGCATGTGCAGGACCAAGGGAGGCAAGCTGCTTATCGGAGCCTCCAGAGGGCTTTTCAGATACGACAGAGACAAGGACGAAATCGTTCCTTTCGGAGAGGACATGGAACATTTCATCCATTGTCTGGCGCAAGACAGAAACGGGAACATCTGGGTAGGAACTTTCGGCTCCGGCATCAGGTGTCTGGACGAAAAGGGAAAGCTGATAGCATCTATGACGGAGAATGACGGGCACAGCGGTCTTTCTTCCAACTATATCACATCATTCAAGCAGGACAGCGAAGGAAGGATGTGGGTAACCACTGAGGGCGGTGGTGTCTGCTACAGCGAGCCTGGATATAAGATCGAGGACGTAAAGTTCAGCAAGATCACCAGAGACAATGGCCTTTCATCGAACATCACCAGCGCAATAGTCGAAGACAGGGACGAAAGCCTCTGGATTTCAACAAGCAAGGGAATAATACTATTAGACCCTTCACACCTTGGATTCGAAAGGCTTTTCACGGAAAAGAGCCATGTGACAGGAGACCAGTATTCATATAGCTCCGGCCTGCTTTCCGCAAATGGCAATATCCTGATGGGAACGACAAACGGACTGATTTCATTCTCGCCGTCGAAGATGAAAACCAACTTCGTAAGCAACGCCTTGCTCATCACTGACATTGTGGCATCCTCAGGAGACAGGACCATTCATCTCAAGGAGGAAGGAAAATCATGTCTGGAATCCAACGAGGTTACCGTCAAGTACAAGGATGCAGCCTCGTTGATGATATCATTTGCCGATCCTGTGTATTCGAACCTGAGCCCTGGTCAGTATGTCTGCACGTTCACACAGGGAAAGAACTCAGTCACGACCATGGCAAAGGGCAATTCAATCGAATTCACATCTGTCAAGCCCGGCAAGATTCTTTTCAACGTCAGTCTCTACAACTCAACGCTTCCCGAGACCAACAGAAGCATCATAATAAACGTCAGGCCTCCATTTTACAGGAGTCTGACGGCATATCTGCTCTACATCATCGGAATGGCGATAATCGCAGGCCTTGTATTGTACGCACTCTTCATACACAACAGGAACAAGAGGAAGATAGAGGTAGAGCAGCTCGAACATGACAAGGAGAAGGAGATCTACGATGCGAAGATCAACTTCTTCACAAACATCACGCACGAGATCAGGACACCTCTTACACTGATAAAGATGCCTCTGGACAAGCTCATTTCCCAGCACGAATATACTCCTGCCGCAGAAAAGGACATGATTGTGATCAAGAACAACGCCGACAGGCTGCTCGATCTTACCAACCAGCTCCTGGACCTTAAGAGGATAGAGCAGGATGACATGAGACTCAGCTTCACGAAGGACGACATCTGCAGGATAACGAGAAAGACATGCAAGCTTTTCGAACAGCAGCTCAATGACCAGCACGTCGAAATGAACCTGAACATCCCTGAAGAGTGCATAGAAATCATGTGTGCGAGGGATGCGGTAGAAAAGATTATCACCAATCTCATGTCCAATGCCATGAAATATGGAAAGGACAAGCTCGACGTCAACGTGAGAGCGTCTGAAGACAGGAAGAAAGTCTACCTGACAGTGAACAGCAACGGCGAGCAGATCGCTGAAAACGACAGAGAAAGGATATTCGAGAAATTCTACCATGGAGGAAAGGGAACCGGACTCGGCCTTGCATTCGCGAGAACGCTCGCAGAGATGCACGGAGGACGTCTCTATGTGGACGAGAACGTCACAGACACGAACTCATTCGTCCTCGAGCTTCCTGTAGAGCAGCCGGAACAGGTTACTCTGCGCCGTTCCGAGAAGAAAGAGCAGAAGACAGTTGCGAGCGAAGACAGCAACCTCCAGCATCTGCTCATCGTGGAAGACGCAATAGAGTTCAGGGAATATCTTTCCAACGAGCTTTCAGACGAATATAAGGTATCTACTGCCGGAAACGGAAAGGATGCACTTGAGATACTTGAAAGCGGCAAGATCGACCTCGTCGTCAGCGACATCATGATGCCTTTCATGGATGGATGCCAGCTTTGCAACGCGATTAAGACCAACCCTGACTACAGCCACATCCCTGTGATTCTCATGACCGCCGTAATCGGACTCGACACTCGCATTGAGACACTCGAGGTTGCAGCTGACAGCTATATCGAGAAGCCTTTCCCTATCGAACTTCTCCGCGCCACCATCGCATCCCTCTTCAAGAACAGGGAGATTGCATACCGCCAGTTCACAAGCTCACCTCTCGCCCACTTCAGCAACGTCAAGACCAGCAAGATAGACGATGAGTACATGAACAAGCTCCATGAGACCATCATGAAGCACCTTGAGGAGCAGGATCTCGGAATTGAGACACTCACCTCCATACTCGGAACCAGCAAGTCAACCCTCTACAGGAAGGTGAAGGCGAACACCGGCCTGAACATCAACGAGTACATCAGGCTCTGCAGGCTCAAGAAGGCAGCAGAACTGCTCTCGTCGCAGAAATATAGGGTGAACGAAGTCGCATACCTCGTAGGATTCTCTTCTCCTTCGTACTTCGCGACATGCTTCCAGAACCAATTCAACCAGTCTCCTTCTGCATTCGTCAGGAGCCTGAAGGAATAAAGCAAAGCCAGGGCGTCGGCCCTGGCTTTCTTATTTCACCGAAAACCGTCTCACATGGCTACTCTTCGTACGGAGTAAGCTTCAGACGGTATTTTATACTCGAAGAATCCCCGAACTGCTTAACACCGACCTTGGAGAAGCCTAACGTCTGATATACTTCGCCATCATAATGTTCAGCAGGCGCATAGCTCATGATGTCATCAGGATTCACCTCGTCGATGAATTCCTGCAGAACCTTTCCCATGCCACCGATAACGCGGACCTCCGGGAGAGAGGCATAGCGCACCCATTCGTAAGAACGTATCAGGGCCTCCCCTTTCTGCCAGTTCCTTGCCGAAGAAAACTCTGCGACTGCTACCAATGTCCCGATTGGATACGGATGCACAGCATCTGCCTGACGCATTTCTGCACCGCTGTAGCGCCTGACGAAGATTCCATAGCGATAACGGCATGCTGCATCTCCATACAGATGATTTGAGGAAAGGAATGCGGAAGCTGTCGGTTTGTCGATATGGCGGACCTCACAGTTACGCGCAAATATCGAGTGGAAATGCTCAGGATAGCTCATAGTCACTCACCACGTACAAGCCGTTCAACGATGCCAGAAACCTCATCATAAGAATAGCCGCGCCCTAAAGCGTAGCGCAGCATTTTCAGCTTGCACTGAGGGTCCTCGCGTAATGTCCTGTATTTTGCCTCCAGGAGGCGTTCAAGCCGTCCGGCAGCCCCATCTTCATCCACCTGCGTCAAAGCCTCCGAAATGGTCTCTTTCGAGATACCCTTAGCAGACAGCATATAGCGTATCTTCACCTCTCCCCAACCGCTCAGCGACGCCTTGTCGCGGGCGAAGGCTGCAGCATAGCGGACATCCGAAAGATACTTATCCTCAGTGAGGCTGCCGATAATCGAAGTAAGAGCATCTTCCAAGGTACAGTCGGCTGCAGAAGCCTTGGAATAGGCATCCGTTATCTTCTTGCGTATGTCTGAAGTGCAATACTCCCTGCGGGAACATTGACGTCTGAGATTATCCAGCACCTTGGCCTTCTCGAAGCTGCCCTGACGCATAGACTAGAATATCACACCGATGCTGAGATAAGCACCCGGCTTGCGCGAGATATTCGAATAGTGCACATTGAGCGTGATAGGACCGACGATTGAGTCATATCCATATTCAAGTCCCACACCGTAGAAGCCAGGGCCCTTGAGATAACCCGAGAAATCCGCACAGTCACGGGCATAGTTGCCGGTGAGCGTGAAATAATGGCTTTCCTTGACCTTGAGACGCAGATCGAGCCTTACCTGAGTAAGGATGTTGCCCATCGCCGCATAGTTGTTGATTCCTATGAACTGGAGCTGCTGCTGCATGTATCGACCTGTGATCGAACCTCCGATGAAATTCGCGTAAGTGTATGGAACCTCCTCGCCGAACACCATCCTGGCATCATATGACGGAATAAGGGTGAAATGCGATCCCATCGGGATGAACACCTTACCGCCGAAGTACACTACATGGAAAGGATTATACCTCTTGGCAACGAGGTCATACATGTTGAATGCATAATATGCTCCGAAAGAGTAACCTCTCTCAGGGAAATATACGCGATCGTACTTCTCCGCCTTCATCTCAGCATATACGTTCGCATAAGCATTGGATTTCGAACGCATATCGAACTCTCCCCTATACATACGCAGGTCGGAATTCATCATATTGTAGTAATCCAGGCGAGCTCCAAGCCTGAAATCGGTTACCTTCCACCTGATTCCAGAGAAATAGATGTCAGCATTGGCATACCAGGACGACTGCGGAGCCTTATTTGAGACAGAGCCATTCAAAGCACCGCCGACGCCAGGGATTGAAAGCTCGTCAATATCGGCCTGTGCAATGATACGTCCCACATTGGTATACTGTGCGAAAGCCGAGAAGTTCACCGTAGGGAACTTGGCCATATCCATATAAAGCCTGAGTCTCGCTGACGGATTCTCAGCCAGACGCAAGGTAAGGTTTGCCTTAGGACCCTTGAGCTTGCGCACGGCAAGGCCGGCGTCAACAAGAAGTGACACAACTTCCTCGTTATCAAAGCGCGCGCCCATGGCAATCTGGTGAATAGGTCCCCTGTCGCACTTGAGATCAAGCACGAAAGGCTCACACTCACCATAGACCTCGTAAGTCACCTTATCGAAGGCACGAGTTCCGAAGATGACATTCACCGCCTCCTGGATGTCAGCATCATTATAGCGTTTTCCTTCCTTAAGGTTGATTTTCTTCCTCAGCATCGCCGCCTCAGAATCAGTAACGCCAGAGATTACAATCTGATCGAAGAGATACTTATTCTTCTGAAGGTTAGCCGCCTTGTGGCCCTTGAAGCTGAGTGTATCACCGTTGACCGCCGCCTTCACTTCCAGGAGAAGCGAATCGGCAGCCTGCGCAGTCGCATATCCCCTCTTGATGATTTCAGTAATATTCTCATCGCTGAAGCTCAACATGTTGTATTCATGGAGATCCGGCTTCACCTTGACATCCGCGCCATCCTTGTTTCTTTCATAGTTGTCCGCGATGAGAAGGTCAATCATCTGTCCGGCAACGTCGCCGACATTATTGACCTCCTGATAGGTCTTCTTTGGGTCAGAAAGCTCCATTCCGATGATATAGTCGGCACCAAGGCTGCGGACGAAGGTTGTAGGATAATTATCCCTCATACCACCATCCACGAGCACCATACCGTCATACTTCACAGGAGCATAGAGGAAAGGAATCGACATGGTGGAGCGAAGCGCGAGAGGAAGAGGTCCGTCGAACCAATACTTTCCCTTGAATGAGATCAGGTCAGTAGCGACACTCACGTACGGAATCGGAAGATCCATGAAATCGATGTCACCCTGATAGCCCGCAGTGAGGCTGCTGATGAGGTTGTATACATTCATACCCTTCACCGCGCCGAAAGGAAGGCTCTCGAGAATATTGTCCTTGAGAAGCTGGGCCTCATCCTCCTTCTTCGCTTTGAGAGAAAGAGGCACATAGCTGTCGCCCTCGTCGTCGTAAGCATTCTGCTTCATCAGCACGAACTGCTTCTTCTCGAAATACAGAGGAAGGATAAGCTGATGCTGAGCCTTGAACTGCTTCTCCTGAAGCGACCTGTACTCGATAGGCATCTTGTCCGTTATGAGACGTCCCCAGTCAGCATTCGTGATGACGTCCTCCATATCGTAGGAGTCATAGCCCATGGCGAAAAGTCCAGAAATGAGACCACCCATACTGGTTCCGACGACAAGGTCGACAGGAATTCCGAGTTCCTCGATACGGCGCACCATACCGATATGGGCAGCACCCTTGGCGCCACCGCCGCTGAGAACCAACGCCACAGTAGGTCGGTTCTTCGTAACCCTGACAGAATCCAGATAATGGCGGAGCTTCTCTCTCGAGAGAGAATCAGCGACAGGATCTATTCCCCTTGCATCTAAACGCAAAGAAGGCAGGAGCAATGCCACTGCCATCAAAAATGCCAAAAGTCGTTTCATAAACTAGCAGCTTTTATCCTTATGTTTTCCTGCGAGCATTCCACACGCAGCCAATATATCTTCGCCTCTCGAGGCTCTTATGGTGGTGGTGAGCCCCTGCTTGTTGAGTCTATCTTTGAAGGCCTCCATCACGGCTGGCGCAGGGCAGTCATAGGGGAAATCCGGTATCTTATGGAATCTGATCAGATTCATACGACACTCCAGTCCCCTGAGCATGCGCACCAACGCATCCGCATGGCGCTTGTCGTCATTGAAGCCCGCGAACATCGTGTACTCGAAGCTCACGCGACGCTGGCCGGTGAAATCATACTGCTTGATCAGCGCGACCACATCCTCCTCATTCCACGCCTTCTGGGCAGGCATCATCATCGCCCTCTCCTCCGGGAATGGATTATGGAGACTCACGGCGAGGTGGCAGCGGCACTCCTCAAGATACCTCTTGAGGTTTGGAAGCACTCCTATGGTCGACACCGTTATGCGCTTCGGGCTCCATCCGAAACCCCAATCCGCGGTAAGCACGGTGATTGCGCGCATGACGTTCTCATAATTGTCAAGCGGCTCACCCATGCCCATGAACACGGTATTGGTAAGGCTCTCGGCCTCGTCGACCGCAATATACTGCGACAGTATATCAGCAGCGCTGAGATTGCCGTGGAAGCCCTGACGGCCGGTCATGCAGAAGCGGCAGGCCATCTTGCAGCCCGACTGGCTCGACACGCAGAGAGTCGCCCTGTCCTCATCCGGAATCATCACCGCTTCTATCGCGCTGACCTCGGTCACCGGGCTGCCGTCCACATTCTTCCATCCGCCGGGACGCTCAATCTCGACAGGAAAGAGATACTTCTTCGTACCATCCGTGGACTGGATAAGGTCTGCATACGGAACCACTCCGAGCTCGTAACGTTCCTTAAGCTTCTCCCTGCCGGCCTTGCTGATGTTCGTCATCTCATCTATGCTGCGGACCTTCTTCTTATACATCCACTGAGCAATCTGACCCGCCGTGAATTTCGGCAGGCCAATCTCCAGGACGACATTCTGCAATTCCTCCGGAGTCATTCCGAGAAGCTTCGTCTTCACCCTTTCTACTTGTTATATTTCTCTGACTGTTCCTGGATGAGCTGCTCGAGCACACCCTCGTCGAAATAGTTGATCCTCATCGAACGCTTCACGTCTGCGAGAGTCTCCGCAGCAGCTGCGCGGGCAACCTCGCTGCCCTTGCGGAGCACCTCATAGACATACGGAAGGTTCTGCTCGAGCTCCTTGCGGCGCACGCGGATAGGCTCGAGAGTATCGTTGAGCACCGCTGCAAGGAAATTCTTGATCATCATGTCGCCGAGACCGCCCTGACGGTACTGGTTCTTGACCTCATCAAGGCTGTGGAACTCGAAGCTTACCTTCTTGCCCACGAAGCATGAAGCGAACTTATCAAAGTGCTCAGGCTTGCAGAAAGCGTCCAGGTAGGTGAACACGGTGTTACCCTCTACCTTACCTGGATCGCTGACCTGGAGATGGCCAGGATCGGTGAACATGCCCTTTACCTTCTTTGCTACCTCCTCTGCGGAGTCCGAAAGGTAGATGCAGTTTCCGAGCGACTTGCTCATCTTGGCCTTGCCGTCAGTACCTGGAAGACGGAGACACGCAGCATTGTCCGGAAGCATGATCTCCGGCTCCACGAGAGTCTCGCCATATACCGAATTGAACTTGCGGACGATCTCGCGGGTCTGCTCGATCATCGGCTCCTGATCCTCTCCCACAGGCACGGTGGTGGCCTTGAATGCGGTAATGTCCGCAGCCTGGCTGATAGGATAGCAGAAGAAGCCTACAGGTGTACCCGCCTTGTTCTCCTCGCCGTTGTCGGAATAGCCCCTCATCTGGATCTCAGCCTTCACGGTAGGGTTCCTCTGGAGACGCTGCACGGTCACGAGGTTCATGTAGAAGAACATCAGCTCCGTGAGCTCGCTCACCTGCGACTGGATGAAGAGAGTGGATTTCTCCGGATCAAGTCCGCATGAGAGATAGTCGAGTGCGACCTCGACGATGTTCTGACGAACCTTCTCCGGATTGTCAGCATTGTCTGTGAGCGCCTGCGCGTCGGCGATCATGATGAAGATCTTGTCGAATGCCCCGCTGTTCTGGAGCTCAACCCTCCTGCGGAGGGATCCGACATAATGTCCGATATGAAGTCTTCCGGTCGGTCTGTCGCCGGTCAAGATAATCTTTGCCATCTATTTGTCTGAATTGTTTGCTTGTCCTTAGGGAGCCTAGTCCTTGATCTCAGCGAGAGCTGCACGGATCTTCGCCTCGATTTCGTCACAGAGCTCGACGTTGTCCATGAGGAGGTTCTTGACCGCCTCGCGTCCCTGTGCGAGCTTCGCGTCATTGTAACTGAACCAGCTGCCGCTCTTGTGAATGATATCCATCTCTACAGCAAGGTCGATAATCTCGCCGATGCGGCTGATACCCTCTCCGAACACGATGTCGAACTCGGCCTTCTTGAAAGGAGGTGCCATCTTGTTCTTCACGATCTTCACCTTCGTACGGTTGCCGAGAGCCTCCTCGCCGTCCTTGATCTGGGTGGTCCTGCGAACGTCGACACGGACTGAAGCATAGAACTTGAGAGCGTTACCTCCGGTGGTGGTCTCCGGATTGCCGAACATCACTCCGATCTTGTCGCGGAGCTGGTTGATGAAGATGCAGCAGGTGTTGGTCTTGCTGATATTGGCGGTGAGCTTGCGGAGAGCCTGGCTCATGAGTCTCGCATGGAGGCCCATCTTCGCGTCTCCCATCTCGCCCTCGATCTCCGCCTTCGGAGTAAGGGCCGCCACGGAGTCGATGACGATGATGTCGATCGCGCCGGAGCGGATGAGGTTGTCAGCGATCTCGAGTGCCTGCTCACCGTTGTCAGGCTGCGAGATCAGGAGGGTGTCGAGATTGACACCGAGGTTCTTCGCATAGGTTCTGTCGAAGGCATGCTCCGCATCGATGATTGCGGCGATGCCTCCTGTCTTCTGAGCCTCGGCGATCGCATGGATAGCGAGGGTGGTCTTGCCGGAAGACTCAGGTCCATAGATTTCGATGATCCTTCCACGCGGATATCCGCCTATGCCCAGTGCATGGTCAAGGGCAATGGAACCGCTCGGAATGACCGAAACATCCCATTTAGGCTGATCTCCCAACTTCATGATCGTACCTTTACCGTAGTCTTTCTCGATCTTGTCCAGTGTTGCCTGCAATGCCTTCAACTTGGCGGCATTCACATCGGCGACTTCAACTTCTTTAGCCATAAATGTTTTGTGTTTAATAATGCTTTCGCGGCGAAAACCATTTTCGCACACGTTCGGCAAAGTTAGTAAAAAATAGCAAATAATTCAGCACTGAATTCGGGCCTTCCCCGAGCTCAGTGCTGCAAAATTACACCTTGCTTGTCCAATTCCATTATACATGCAAGGTGAAATATTTAATACAAATACTATTTCTCTTCGATTGCGTCCGGCATCAGGAGCTTGACATGGGTGGTACCCTTAAGTTGTTTCCCGTTACCGAGGCCGATTTCCACGATGAAGTCTGTTTCCAGGGATCCCCTCTCTATCAGCTCAACCGGAGCATCCACAAGTTTGAA
>JAGHUQ010000146.1 GCA_018064725.1 Candidatus Cryptobacteroides caccocaballi | reverse complement strand
CATGTCTTCACACGGAACGCGCAGCGCCAACGTAACCACGGACGGAGGAAGGAAATCACCTGAGACATCGATGAAGATCAGGGATTTCCATTTCAACAATGCGCTTTCGACAGAGAGGTACTGCGTGGAATCTGCGGATGCAATCGCACCGGCTGACGGAAAAGGACGCGGTTTCCTCCGCTATGCGGACAGCGGTACGACAGCGGGTATATGCTACAACCCGGGCAAGTATAAGACCGTATGCCTTGGCTTCCCTATCGAGGTCATAACGGATGACGAGGCGATAAAGGAACTCATCGGATCTTCGATCAGATATTTCGAAAGATAGACATTCCCAACAATACGGCCTTCGCTGCTTTCATTTTATTGCATTTTTGCTATCTTTGAGTACTATTTAAAACAAGTCGAAAATGACACGCAGAGAAGGAGAAATTCTTGAGCTCATCAATAAGGAAGTAAAGCCTGCGCTCGGCTGCACAGAGCCTATCGCTGTCGCCCTCGCGGTAGCCAAGGCTGCCGAAATCCTCAGGGACGGGCGCGGAAAGGACCCGGACCGCAAGGGCCACATCTGCGACCACTGCGAGGCCAGGAATGCCAGCATACTCGTGGAAGTCAGCGGCAACATCCTTAAGAACGGAATGGGAGTCGGCATCCCCGGCACAGGCATGGTCGGCCTGCATATCGCAGCCGCGCTCGGTTCCGTATGCGGAAAGTCGTCATACGGACTTGAGGTCCTCCACGACCTCGACGATGAGTCGATAGCCCAGGCAAAGGAGATGGTCGAGAAGGGTAAGGTCACCGTCAAGCTCGCCGACACTCCCCTCAAACTCTTTGTGGAGGCTACCATAACCTGCGGTCCCCACTCTGCATCTGCCCAGATCAAGAACGACCATGACAACATCACCGGAACTTGGTTCGACCACTCGGTCCTCAGCAGCAAGGAAGAGGTCAAGGGCGGCGGCACGGAGGAGAGGACGACCCTGGATTACCATCTGACGGTCAAGGAGATATATGACTTCGCCAACACAGTATCCTTCGAGGACATCAGGTTCATACTCGCATCCAGGGACATGAACCTCGCACTCGCGAAGGAGGGTCTCCACGGAGACTATGGACTTAAGGTCGGCAAGACACTATGCAACCCTCTGTACCGCGAGATCTACGGCGAAGACTTCCTCACCTATGCGATGTCAATGACTGCAGCGGCTTCCGACGCCCGAATGGCAGGATGTACTCTGCCTGCGATGAGCAACTCCGGTTCAGGAAACCAGGGAATCACAGTCACCATGCCCGTTATCGCCTACTCGCTGAAGCATGATGTGAGCGAAGAAAGACTGGCCAGGGCGCTCGTCCTCGCCCATCTTGTGGCCATCCATATCAAAGGTTACCTCGGAAAGCTCTCTGCCCTCTGCGGATGCGTGATCGCCTCAACGGGATCATCGTGCGGTATCGTATACCTGCGCGGGGGTTCCTATGAGAACGTATGTTCAGCAATCAAGAACATGATAGGCAACATCACCGGCATGGTCTGTGACGGCGCAAAGGTGGGTTGCGCACTCAAGGTGGCCAGCGGCGTGAGCAGTTCGCTTCAGGCAGCCGTTCTGGCAATGGACGGCACATGCATCTCATCCAACGACGGTATCATCGAGGACGACATCGAGAAGACCATTCAGAATCTCGGGCGCATCGGTTCTGTCGGAATGCAGAGTACTGATTCAATGATACTTGAAATCATGGTCTGCAAGTAAATTTCCGTCGAAAAGCGAGGATAATAAATATATTATATTTAACTTTGTGGCTCTATGAAAGAGTCGCAGAACATATCGTTTATAGTCCGAGTCCGAATCTAGGAGGGGTTTACCCTCCCAAATTCAGGAATCTCGATGCGACGTCAGTCAACAAATCCTCTTCGAATTCCCCAGTGACAATTGCAATTGACAATCGAGGTTTGTCTTGCCGTTAGGCTAGCTATGTGCCGTGGTTGAAGATGGATGGACATGGAAAAAAAGAAAGAAAAGTTTACTTAACATAATGGAAATCAATGTTACAGTGGCTAACGAAAGCCACACCAAGTATGCTCAGGAGATCTGCGATGAGATCTACATCTCCTCTCAGGAGAGGAAGACAGGTATAGCCAAGCGTACGCCTGAGTATATCTGCGAGAAGATCCTTGCCGGCAAGGCTGTGATAGCATTGTCGGAAGATGGCGAGTTTGCCGGCTTCTCATACATCGAGTCATGGGGCGGCAAGAGCTTCGTCGCAAACTCAGGACTCATCGTTCACCACAAGTTCAGAGGCCTCGGCCTGGCAAAGAGGATCAAGGAGCAGACATTCCGTCTCTCCAGACAGCTCTTCCCCGACGCCAAGATCTTCAGCATCACCACAGGTGCAGCCGTAATGAAGATGAACTACGAGTTCGGATTCAGACCTGTACCGTTCACCGAGCTCACCGACGACCCTGAGTTCTGGAAGGGTTGCCAGGGATGCCGTCACTTCGACATCCTCGAGAGCCACGACTACAAGATGTGCATCTGCACCGGTCTCCTCTATGACCCTAAGGAGCACATCGAAATCCACAATCCAGACAAGGACTGATCAGAAATAAAAAGACACAGATATATGAGCAAAAAGAAAGTTGTAGTCGCATTCAGCGGCGGACTCGATACATCCTACACAGTGATGTATCTCGCAAAGGAGAAAGGTTATGAGGTCTATGCGGCATGCGCGAACACCGGTGGATTCAGCGCAGAGCAGCTCAAGGCCAACGAGGAGAACGCATACAAGCTCGGAGCAAAGCAGTATGTGACCCTCGACATCACCAAGGAGTACTATGAGAAGAGTATCAGGTACATGGTTTACGGTAACGTACTCAGAAACGGCACCTACCCTGTATCAGTATCGTCAGAGCGTATTTTCCAGGGCATCGCAATCGCACGCTATGCGAATGAGATCGGTGCAGATGCAATCGCACATGGTTCTACCGGAGCCGGCAACGACCAGGTACGCTTCGACATGACCTTCCTCGTGATGTGCCCTAAGATGGAGATCATCACCCTCACCCGCGACAACAACCTCAGCCGCAAGGAAGAGGTCGACTACCTCAATGCAAACGGATATTTCGCAGACTTCACCAAGCTCAAGTACTCATACAACGTCGGTATCTGGGGAACTTCAATCTGCGGTGGCGAGATTCTCGACTCCAAGCAGGGCCTTCCTGAGAGCGCATACCTCAAGCAGGTAGAGAAGACCGGCAGCGAGGTCCTTTCTCTCGACTTCGTCAAGGGAGAGCTCAAGGGCGTCAACGGTACCAGGTATGAGGACAGCATCGAAGCGATCCAGGCTGTCGAGAAGATAGGCGCAGCATACGGAATCGGACGTGACATGCACGTAGGCGACACCATCATCGGAATCAAGGGCCGCGTAGGTTTCGAGGCAGCAGCACCTATGCTCATCATCGGAGCTCACAAGTTCCTTGAGAAGTTCACCCTCTCAAAGTGGCAGCAGTACTGGAAGGACCAGGTTTCCAACTGGTACGGAATGTTCACCCACGAGAGCCAGTACCTCGAGCCTGTCATGCGTGACATCGAGGCCATGCTCACCGAGAGCCAGCGTAACGTCACCGGTACGGTCACCCTCGAGCTCCGTCCATACGGATTCTCCACCATCGGCGTGGATTCCGAGAATGACCTCGTGAAGAGCAAGCTCGGAGAGTACGGCGAGGGCGCAAAGGGATGGACCTCAGAAGAGGCAAAGGGATTCATCAAGATCACATCCAACCCTCTCCGCGTATACTACGGCAACCACAAGGACGAATTCACAGAATAATACAGGCATGATCAAGGCAGGCATCATAGGAGGCGCAGGCTACACTGCAGGAGAACTTCTCCGCATCCTCATCAACCATCCGGAGGTGGAGATCACTTTCGTACACAGTTCCAGCAACGCAGGAAACAAGCTTTATGAAGTACACGAAGGTCTCTTCGGCGACACGGAGCTCTGTTTCAGCGCCGAGTATGATCTCAATGCCGTAGACGTACTCTTCCTCTGCTCGGCACATGGAAAGAGCGCAGAGTTCTGGAACGAGAATGAGCGTCCGGCAGGTCTCAAGGTCGTGGACCTCGCACAGGACTTCCGCGACGAGAGCGCCGGATATGTATACGGACTTCCGGAGCTCCAGAGAGAGAAGATACGCAAGGCTGATCTCATCGCAAACCCGGGCTGCTTCGCTACCGCAATCCAGCTCGCCATCCTTCCGCTCGCAGCGGCAGGGCTCCTCAAGGACGAGGTTGAGATCACTGCCATCACCGGATCTACCGGAGCAGGCGTGAAACCTGGTGCGACCACCCACTTCAGCTGGAGAAACAACAACATCTCCGCATACAAGGTATTCGAGCACCAGCATCTCAAGGAGATCGGCCGCAACATCTGCAACCTCCAGAAGGACTTCGACAAGGCCATAAACTTCGTGCCCGTGCGCGGTGACTTCGCCAGAGGAATCTTCGCAAGCGTATACACCAGCTGCGATCTCAGCACAGAGGAGGCCGTGACCCTCTACAAGAACTACTACGGCGACGCCGCGTTCACATTCGTCTCAGACAAGGCTGTGGACCTCAAGCAGGTAGTAAACACGAACAAATGTATAATCTCCCTCGAGAAACACGGGGACAAGCTCGTGATTGCTTCGGTGATCGACAACCTTCTCAAGGGTGCATCCGGTCAGGCTGTCCAGAACATGAACCTCATCTTCGGACTTCCTGAGAGTACCGGACTCAAACTGAAGGCATCAGCCTTTTAACAACAAAGAAACATGAATCTTTTCGACGTATACTCACTTTTCGACGTGACTCCGGTCAAGGCCCAGGGCTGCAAGGTCTGGGACAAGGACGGTCAGGAATATCTTGACCTCTACGGCGGCCACGCAGTCATTTCGGTAGGACACAGCCATCCGGCATACGTGGCCGCCATCACCGACCAGCTCAACAAGATCGGATTCTACTCAAACAGCGTCCAGAACCCACTCCAGGTGGAACTCGCCGAGAAGCTCGGCAAGGCCTGCGGATATGAGGACTATACCCTCTTCCTCGACAATTCCGGAGCGGAATCCAACGAGAACGCTGTCAAGCTTGCATCCTTCCACACAGGCAAGGACCGCATCATCGCTTTCCGCAAGAGTTTCCACGGCCGCACCTCTGGTGCAGTCGCAATCACAGACAACCCCAGCATCGTATCCCCTTTCAACGCAAACCACAAGGTGACCTTCTGCGAGCTCAATAACGCAGAGCAGGTCGAGGCTGCGCTCAAGGGCGGCGACGTCGCAGGAGTAATAATCGAAGGTATCCAGGGCTGCGGCGGCATCAACTGCCCTACCACAGAGTTCATGCAGACCCTCGAGGCTCTCTGCAAGAAGTACGGCGCAGTCCTCATCCTCGACGAGGTACAGAGCGGATACGGACGTACCGGAAAGTTCTTCGCACACCAGTGGTACGGCATCAAGCCGGGTATCATCACCATGGGTAAGGGTATCGCCAACGGTTTCCCATGCGGCGGCATCCTCATCTCTCCAGAGTTCACGGCAGTGAAGGGCATGCTCGGAACCACCTTCGGCGGCAACTACCTCGCAATGGCAGCTGCCCTGTCGGTACTCGACATCATGGAGAAGGAGAATCTCGTGGAGAACGCTCTCAAGGTAGGAGAATACATCAAGGCAAACATCCCTGCATCTCCAAGAATCAAGGAGGTACGCGGTCAGGGCCTTATGCTCGGCATCGAGTTCAACGAGGAAGTCGCTCCAATCCGCAAGGCCCTCCTCTTCGACAAGCACATCTTCACCGGAGTCGCAGGCAAGAACATGGTACGACTCCTCGCACCGCTCTGCCTCAGCATGGAGCAGGCGGAAACATTCATCTCGGCACTCAAGGAAATACTCGGATAAGGATATGAAGACATTCTTCCACGTATCAGACATAGGCGACCTCAAGGCAGCCCTCGAGGAAGCAAAGCAGGTAAAGGCGACTCCGTTCGCATGGAAACATCTCGGAGAGAACAAGACCATCATGCTCGTTTTCTTCAACAGCAGCCTCCGTACCCGTCTGAGCAGCCAGAAGGCAGCTCTCAACCTCGGAATGAGCCCTATCGTGCTCAACATCGGTCAGGACAGCTGGAAACTCGAGACTGAGCTCGGCGTCGTGATGGACGGAGACAAGTCGGAGCACCTCCGTGAGGCAATCCCTGTCATGGCAAGCTACTGCGACATCATCGGCGTACGTTCTTTCGCCGGTCTCAAGGACCGCGAGTTCGACTATGCGGAGAGCATACTCCAGCAGTTCATCCAGTACAGCGGAAAGCCGGTGATCAGCCTCGAGTCTGCAACTGTACATCCAGGTCAGGCCTTTGCCGACCTCATCACCATAGAGGAATACAAGAAGACCGCAAGACCTAAGGTCGTCCTCACCTGGGCACCTCATCCGAAGGCTCTTCCTCAGGCAGTGCCTAACTCTTTCGCAGAGTGGATGAATGCTGCAGACGTGGACTTCGTGATCACTCATCCTCACGGCTATGAGCTTGACCCTAAGTTCGCCGGAAACGCGAAGGTGGAGTACGACCAGATGAAGGCATTCGAAGGTGCCGATTTCATCTATGCAAAGAACTGGAGCTGTCCAGGCGTCACCGACCCATCGCAGTACGGCCAGATTCTCAGCAAGGACATGGACTGGACAGTAGATGCCAGACACATGGCTGTGACAAACAACGCATACTTCATGCACTGTCTCCCTGTACGCAGGAACATGATCGTCTCTGACGAGGTGATCGACGCACCTACCAGCCTCGTAATCCCTGAGGCTGCGAACCGTGTGGTTTCAATCCAGGTTGTCATGAAGAGAATGCTCGAGGAGCTCAGCAAGTAAGATGATCAAGGTAGTTAAGATAGGCGGCAACGTCGTTGATGACCAGCAGGCGCTCGAGAGCTTCTGCAAGGACTTCGCAGCACTCGAAGGCCCTAAGGTCCTGGTGCATGGAGGCGGAGCAGTAGCCAACCACATCCAGAAAGCCCTCGGACAGGAGCCGATAAAGATTGCGGGACGTCGTGTGACCGATGCGGAGACGCTCAAGGTCGTGACCATGGTCTATTCAGGCCTATGCAACAAGAGCATCGCGGCGCTTCTCCAGAAGGATGGATGCAACGCAATAGGTCTCAGCGGCTGCGACGGCAACGTCATCTGCGCCAAGAAGCGCGCGCCTCTGATGATAGACGGTGAGCCGGTCGACTTCGGCTTTGTGGGAGACGTGACCGAGAGCAGCGTGAATGCGGATTTCCTCAAATCTCTCATAGCCCAGGGCATCACTCCGGTACTCTGCGCGATCAACCATGACGGAGAAGGCAATCTTCTCAACACCAACGCTGACACCATCGCGTCTTCGGTTGCCATCGCACTCGGCGCCGAGCTCATCTACTGTTTCGAGAAAGACGGAGTACTGATGGACAAGGATGACAATTCAAGCATCATCCCTACCATCACCTATGACTCCTACATCGAGCTTAAGGCCAAGGGCATCATCGCCGACGGAATGATTCCTAAGCTCGACAACGCTTTCAAGGCCATGAGCAAGGGAGCGGGCAACGTAACTATCAAGAACGCATCGAACCTTCTGAACGAAACAGGCACAACCTTATGCAGGTAAGCGACTACACCGATCTTCTTCGCCGCATGGTGGCTATCCCTTCCCTTTCCTTTGAAGAGGATAAGGTAAGGGATCTCATCTCCTCTCAGCTCAGAGAATGGGGATTGGAGCATCGTGTGATGCGCAACAACATAGTGGCGCTTCAGAAATGTTTCGATCCTTCCAAGAAGACGCTGGCGCTCGATGCCCATATCGACACGGTACCTGCTAATCAGGAATACAGCTTCGACCCGCATGATGCCGGAAATGATCCGGAAGTCGTGCGTGGACTCGGAAGCAACGACGACGGAGGAAGCGTCGTATCGATGATCGCGACCTTCCGCCATTTCTACGACAAGGAACTTCCGTTCAACCTGATGCTCGTTCTCACCTGCGAGGAGGAGCGTTCCGGAATGAACGGTGCACGCTGGCTTTACGGGGAGAACGGTCCTTTCAAGGACGCATCCTGTGATCTTCCCGACCCGACATGGGTAATAGTCGGAGAGCCTACCAAGATGAAGGCGGCGACCAGCGAAAGAGGTCTTCTCGTACTTGACTGCGAGGCACACGGAGTTGCCGGACACGCAGGCCGCGGGGAGGGCGTGAATGCTCTCTACAAAGCCATGGACGACATCGCCTTGCTCCGCGATCATGTGTTCGAGAAAGTATCCCCTGTCATGGGTGCGGTGAGGATGACCGTCACTCAGGTCAACGCCGGAACAGTCCACAATGTGGTACCTGACAGCTGCAAGTTCGTCGTGGACATCCGCCCTACAGAAATGTATACGAACGAGGAAATCGTAGATGAGCTCCAGACTCTCATCCAGAGCAGCATCACGCCTCGAAATCTCCTAAACAGATCATCAGCATCAAGGCCTGATTCACCTCTGGTAAGTCACCTGGAGGAGCTCGGCATCGAGACCTTCTCCTCTCCGACAACATCGGACTGGATGAGAATAGGCTGCGATGCAATAAAGATGGGACCTGGCGATTCGGCACGTTCCCACAGAAAAGACGAATTCGTACTCACAAGCGAGATAGCAGACGCTATCGAGACATATATCAGATTCATAGAAAGCTATGGCAACACTCTGGAGTAAAGGCACGGCGGCCACTGACGTGGTCGAGAACTTCACAGTCGGAAACGACAGGATCCTTGACATGAAACTTGCACGATACGATGTCATCGGTTCCAAGGCACATATCAAAATGCTCGAGAGCATCGGTCTCCTCACCGCAGAGGAGCTGGAGATGCTCACCGCAGCTCTTGACCGCATTCTCGCGACCATAGAGAAAGGAGAGTTCCGTCTCGAGGACGACGTGGAGGATATCCACTCTCAGGTCGAGCTCCTGCTCACCCGCGAACTCGGAGAGGTCGGAAAGAAGATCCATTCCGGACGCTCTCGCAACGACCAGGTGCTCGTCGACGTGAAGCTTTTCCTCAAGGATCAGATTCTTGAGGTCAGGGAGGAAGTACTCACTCTCTTCAAGACCCTCCAGAACCTGAGCGAGAAACACAAGGAAGTGCTCCTGCCTGGATATACCCATGCACAGATCGCAATGCCTTCATCGTTCGGCATGTGGTTCGGAGCTTATGCAGAGAGCCTTGTAGACGACATGCACATGCTCATGGGCGCATACCGCGTCGTAGACAGCAATCCTCTCGGTTCCGCAGCCGGATATGGCAACTCATTCCCGCTCAACAGGACAATGACCACAGAACTTCTCGGATTCGGAGAACTCAACTGGAACAGCGTAGCGGCTCAGCTCAGCCGCGGAAAATCTGAGAGGTGCGTAGCATCCGCCATCGGCAGCGTAGCACTCACGCTCAACAAGTTCGCTGCGGACTGCTGCATGTACATGAGCCAGAACTACGGATTCATCAAGTTCCCTGACTCACTCACTACCGGCTCGAGCATCATGCCTCACAAGAAGAACCCTGACGTATGGGAGATCATGCGCGGAAAATGCAACAGGATCATGTCTGTCGAGAACGAGATCTCGCTTCTCGCCAGCAACATGGCACATGGATATCATCGCGAGTATCAGCTTCTCAAGGACATACTCTTCCCTGCGCTCGACCTGATGCATGAATGCCTCCACATGGCCGACTACATGCTTCAGAGCATAAGCGTGAATGACCACATCCTCGAAGACCCGAAATACAAGTATCTCTTCACAGTAGAGGAAGTAAACCGCAGGACTCTCGCAGGCACTCCTTTCCGTGACGCATACAAGCAGGTGGGAATCGAGGTTAACGAAGGAAGGTTCACATACAACGGCAGCGAGGACCTCGGCAAGCTCAAGGCATCTGACCTCCACCACACCCACGAGGGCAGTATCGGAAGGCTCTGCAACGAGGAGATTGCCCATAAGATGGAAGTAGCAGCAAGGATTTGAGATTGAGGCAGCAGCCAGGCTATGACATCAGACAAGATCATAATCAGGGACGCCACAGAGAACAATCTCAAGCACGTCTCACTCGAAATACCAAAGTACAAGATCACTGTGTTTACCGGAGTCTCAGGCTCCGGTAAATCGTCTCTTGTACTCGACACCATCGCAGCAAAGTCCCGCAGGGAGCTCAACGACACCTTCCCTACCTTCGTCCAGCAGTACCTTCCGAAGTACGGACGTCCGCACGTAGGCAGCATAGAGGGCCTCCCTATCGCAATCGTGATAGACCAGAAGAAGCCGCAGCAGAACAGCCGCTCGACTGTCGGTACATACACCGACATCTACTCTCTGATAAGGTTGCTGTTCTCCAGGGTCGGAAAGCCTTTCGTCGGTTACTCTGACACTTTCTCGTTCAACCATCCTCAGGGAAGCTGTCCGCGCTGTTCCGGTCTCGGAGAGATCAGGGAGCTGGACATCCACAAGCTGGTTGACTTCGACAAGAGTCTCAACGATGAGGACACCATTCATTATATTGCGTTCGGCAAGGGAGGATGGAGATGGATAAGATATGCTCACAGCGGTCTTTTCGACCTCGACAAGAAAATCAAGGACTACAGCCCCGAGGAACTGGATCTCTTCCTGAACAGTCCTCAGATAAAGCTAAAGAATCCGCCGTCAAACTGGCCTAAGACGGCCAAATACGAGGGTCTTATTCCTCGAATGTACCGAAGCATCATCAACTCTGAGGAAGGTCTTCTCCACGCAGCCGTGCTCAATCCCATGCTCACCATGGGCACCTGTCCGGACTGCGGCGGAACACGCCTGAACGAGAAGGTGCGCAGCTGCAAGATCGAGGGCCTGAACATCGCTGAGGTATGTGCCATGTCGATCACCAAGCTCAGCCGATGGATAAAGTCCATTTGCGACCCGCTAGCCGTTGACCTCAAGGCAGCGATCGGAGAAAGGCTCGATGCGCTTGAAGAGATTGGCTTGGGCTACCTCAGCCTTGACCGTCCTATCGGAACTCTCTCCGGAGGCGAGGCTCAGCGCTGCAAGATTGCAAAGTACATCAACTCGTCTCTCTCAGATGTACTCTACATACTCGACGAGCCAAGTGTAGGTCTGCACAACCACGACATAATTCTCATGAAGAACTCGGTGCGCAAGCTTCGAGACCACGGAAATACCGTTATTCTGGTAGAGCATCACAAGGAGATGATCAAGATAGCCGACAACATCGTGGACATGGGTCCTGGACCTGGTGCACTCGGAGGCGAGATCATGTTCCAGGGCACTTACCCGGAGCTTCTTCGCAGCAACACCGAGACTGGTCGACTCATAGAGGAGAAATGCGCATTCAAGCCGTCGCCTCGAAAACCATCGGGATGGTTCAGGATCACCGACGCGACTCTCCATAACCTCAGGAACGTCACCATCGACCTCCCTACCGGAGTATTCGGAGTCGTCGCGGGAGTCGCCGGTTCGGGAAAGAGTTCGCTGATGGAATGCTTCAGGAACGCCTGGCCTAATCAGGATGAGGTCGTTTATATCAGCCAGAAGAACATCGGAGTCAGCCTCCGCAGCACTCCCGCAACCTATATGGAAGTTGCCGGTGACATAAGGAAGGTTTTCGCAAAGTCACATAAACTGAAGGAGGAGTACTTCACCTTCAACGGAAAGGGAGCATGTCCAGTATGTGGAGGAAAGGGTGTCATCGTATCCGAAATGGCGTTCATGGATTCTATCGAGACCACATGTGAGGCATGCGGAGGTCTGCGCTACTCTCCCGAAGCCCTCAAATATTCATACGAAGGCAAGAACATCGCCGAGGTGATGGATATGAGCGTAGCGGCAGCAAGCGAGTTCTTCAAAGGTACTGTGATCGAGCAGAAACTGCGTCCGCTGATGGACGTAGGTCTCTCATACCTGCATCTCAACCAGGCGCTCAGCACCCTCTCCGGAGGTGAGCTCCAGAGGATGAAGATTGCTTCATACCTGCAGGACGAGGGCAAGGTATTCGTGATTGACGAGCCTACAGACGGTCTGCACATACGAGACATACGTCACATACTCGGTCTCTTCGACAAGATGGTCGAGAATGGTAACACAGTCTATCTCATCGAGCACAACATCGATGTCATCAAGACTGCCGACTATGTCGTAGAACTCGGTCCTGGAGCCGGAGAGGAAGGAGGCACAGTCACCTTCTGCGGCACTCCTTCAGAGCTCGCGTCCTGCCCTACTTCACGCACCGCCGAATATCTTCAGGACTAGCGGGATCCGGAGGTCGTCACAGACAATCTGAGGGTCTGGCCAACCCACGGCCAGATAGAGTGGGAGGGGCCCGCAGGATACAAGTTATCGCGCAGCGATGACGCAGGAGACTGTGGGAAGGTCGACGAGGCACAGAGGGCCGAGGAGTCCCGAAGATGTCTGTGACGACCTCCGGGCACAGTGGAACCGGTGGGCGCAGGCATATATCCATATCGCAAATTGCTGACTATCAGCAATATAACAGACGGACGGCTCCCCCGGAAAGGGGAGCCGTCCGTATAGGACATAGCTATGAATCAGCATGTTACAAACTTCAGAACACCTGCCGACCGCAATTTCTGAAGCAATATTGCCTCACAGCGGAGTGGCTAGCCGCCGATGGTGGCGGTGATGCCGTGAGCCGCGAACTGATCGACGCAGCGTTGAAGGACTTCTGGAGAAGGAGTCGTGAGCTCGTAATGCTGCGGATTATATTCTGTCCACATCCTCTCATGCTTACCTTTACCGATATCATGGTATGCAAGAAGGTTGACCTCCTTTCTCTTCCATGCAGTCGATGCAAGGAACGCAGCGGAAGCCTCAATGTTAGCCTCGTCCGCATTGACCTCATTGATAAGAGGAATCCTGATGAAGAAGTCGCATCCGAGGTCTGCAATCAGCCTGATATTCTTGAGTATGGTCTCATTCGGAACACCTGTCCAGAACTTATGTTTCTCTGAATCCATGTGTTTCAAGTCGACGAGGAAGAGCTCGCAATTGGCAGCGACTTCTCTCACGACATCCTCAGAAGCGAAAAGAGTGGTGTCAACTGTCCTGTGGAAACCTCTGCGGCCAAGTTCCTTGAGGATCTCCAGACAATACTCTGGCTGCATGAGTGGCTCTCCTCCACAGAGAGTCACACCACCGCCGCTATTCTCCATCACTCCCCTTTCCTTCTCGACGATCTCCATGAGATCATCCATGTTCCAAACCTTGCCAGTCATCTCCATTGCAAGAGTAGGACATTCCTCCGCACACTTGCCACATGCGATGCATGGCGTTGAAGTCGGAACGATACCGTCAGAAGTAAGCTTGATCGCACCTACAGGGCAGGCCTCAACGCAACTCTGGCAGCCAATGCACTTGGTCTTCTTGTATGACTTCTGCCTCTCAAGAGACCAACTCTCAGGGTTGTGACACCAGACACATCTGAGTGGGCACCCCTTTAGAAAAATGGTGGTCCGGATTCCCGGACCATCATTCAGTGCAAAACGCTTGATATCGAATATCAGATTGTTCATTTTTAGATCTCAGAGTTCTCTGTTCTCGCGATGACCTCGTTCTGGAGCTGGCAAGACATATCGTTGAAATAGTCTGAGTAGCCGGCAACCCTGACGAGAAGATCCTTGTAGTTCTCAGGATTCTTCTGAGCCTCGAGGAGAGTCTCGCTGTCAACGACGTTGAACTGGATATGGTGACCACCGAGCCTGAAGTACTCACGGATGAGCTGGCCAAGCTTAGCCACGTCCTGATCCCTTCTGAGAAGGTTAGGGAGGAACCTCACGTTAAGGAGTGTTCCACCACCCTTGGTCTGATCGAGCTTACCGAGAGACCTTACCACAGAGGTAGGACCGTGTGAGTCTGATCCATGTGAAGGAGAGGTACCGTCGCTGATCGCGAAGTGTGCAAAACGTCCGTTAGGAGTAGCACCGCAGACCGAACCGAAGTAGTTGTGGCAGGTAGTGGAGAGCATGTTGAGCTGAGTCTTGCCGCCGCGAGTATTTGGATGGTCCTTGATAGCCACTACGAGGTCGTCGTATACCTTTACAGCGATATCGTCTGCGTATGGATCGTCGTTTCCGAAGAATGGAGTATGGTTGCGGATATACAGACGCATCTTCTCCTCACCCTCGAAGTTCTTGTCACAAGCAGCGATGATCTCGTCCATTGTGTACTTCTTGTCCTCGAATACGTGCTTCTTGATAGTGGTGAAGCAGTCTGTGATTGTACCGAGACCTGTACACTGGATGTAGGTGGTGTTGTAACGTGCACCACCGCTGTAGTAATCCTTACCCTTCGCGATGCAATCGTCGATGAAGAGGCTGAGGAAGGTTGCAGGTGCATAGAGAGAGAACATTCTCTCGATGTAGTTGTTGACGCCGAGCTTGAGGTTCACGAAGTAGACCATCTGCTTGTGCCATGCATCGTAGAGCTCCTCGTAAGACTTGAAGTTGCGAGGGTCGCCAGTCTCAAGACCGATCTTCTTGCCTGTCTCAGGATCGATACCGTTGTGAAGGGTGATCTCAAGAATCTTAGGTGTGTTGAGATAACCGGTGAGAAGATATGCCTCCTTACCGAAAGCACCGACCTCGATACATCCTGAGCAACCACCTTCGCGGGCATCCTCAAGAGACTTGCCCTGGTTTACAAGCTCCTGTACATATGTATCAGGATTGAAGATAGAAGGATAGCCGTGACCCTGGCGGATCACCTTGATACCTGCATGGAGGAACTCGTCCGGAGTATTCTTTGCGATATGGATACTGAGGCCTGGCTGAAGCTCATGGAGCTCTTCCTGGATTTCGAGAGCCATGTATGAGATCTCGTTGGCAACAGCATTGCCATCACGGTCTACGCCACCGATGTTGATGTTGGTGAAGTCGTTGTATGTACCTGACTCCTTGGCGGTGATACCTACCTTTGGAGGTGCTGGCTGGTTGTTGAACTTGATCCAGAGGCAAGAGAGAAGCTCCTTTGCCTTATCGCGGTCGAGAGTACCGTTCTCGAGGCCCTTCTGATAGAATGGGAAGAGATGCTGATCGATATGACCAGGGTTCATTGAATCCCATCCGTTGAGTTCGGTCACGGTTCCGAGGTGTACGAACCAATATGTCTGGATTGCCTCCCAGTAGTCCCTAGGAGCATTTGCCGGTACCCAGTGACATACGTCTGCGATCTTCTCGAGCTCTGCCTTGCGCTTAGGATCCTTCTCCTCTGCTGCCATCTGCTCTGCGAGCTCTGCGTGACGCTCGGCGAGTACGATTGCCGCATCGCATGAGATATCCATTGCCTCGAGCTCCTGCTGCTTGTCAGTAGCCTCAGGATCGTTGATATAATCGAGAGATGCGATGGTGTCGGCAATCTTCTTCTTGAGGTCATTGAGACCCTGATAGTACATCTTGCCGTCCATTGCGGTATGGCCTGCTGCGCGCTGCTCCATGAACTCGGTGAACACACCTGCGTGGTATGCCTCTTCCCACTCCTTGGATACGTGGTTGAAGATTCTCTCGCGCTGGGTCTTGCCCTCCCAGTAAGGAATCACGTCGTTGGCATAGGTATCAATATCTTCCTGAGAGATGAAATAAGGCTGGAGCTCGCGGGTATTGAGGACGTTGAGATCCTCTACAGAGTGGCAGGTAAGCTCAGGGAAAGTAGGGACAGCCTTTGGCTTTGGTCCACGCTCGCCGACGATGAGTTCGTCCTTGCCGATGTAGATAGTTCTCTTCTTGCAGATCTCATAGAAGTTCTTTGCCCTGAGGATCGCAATAGGATATTTACCATAATTCTCCTTGTAGAACGCAGTCTCGATAAGAGCCCTTTCAATGGTAAGGGTAGCCGGAGTGTCAAGGCTCTCCTGATGGAGTCTCTTGATTCGATCATTCATTCCCCCTTCATTCTGGGGGTACTTGATAGGAAAATTCATTTCTTTATCTTAATAATTGTTGTATTTGTTTAAAAGGTCTTGCCATTCTTCGCTGCAAGAACTTCCTCGATGGTCATCGGCTTCTTGATTGTGCCGAGGAGTCTAGGACCGTTCTCAGTGATTACATAGTCAAGCTCGTTTCTAAGGCCGGTGAAGTCCTTCCACTCCTCAACCTTGTCGTAGTTGATGAACTCGGAGAATCTGTTCTCTGCGTGCCACATGTCGATGAGCTCTGGCATGAAATAGATACCTGGCTCGACAGTGAACACGAAGCCTGGCTCGAGCGGACGGGCGAGACGGAGCGACTTGAAGCCGAACTGCTTGCTCTTCTGCATTCCGCCGGTATAACCTACGTACTGCTCACCGAGGTTCTCCATGTCATGGACGTCAAGTCCCATCATGTGACCGAGACCGCATGGGAAGAAGAGTGCATAGGCACCGCTCTCAGCTGCATCAGCTGCGTTGCCCTTCATGAGGCCGAGGTCTTTCATTCCCTCAACGATCCTGGTTGCAGCGGCAATGTGCGCGTTGCGGAAAGGAACACCGATCGCAAGGGTATCCACTGCTGCCTGGAAGCTGTCGAGGTGGATGTTATAGATAAGCTTCTGGCGCTCTGAGAAATCGTCTCCTACGGGGAAAGTAGACGAAAGGTCGCCAGAGTAATGTTCTGCGCTCTCCGCACCAGCGTCGACGAGGAAGAGGTCGCCGTCCTTCGCGGTGTGGATGAATCCATGGTTGTGAAGCACATGGCCATGGGTAGTCGCGATGGTAGGGAAAGAGAGAGAAGTACCCTCTGCCTCGTTCGCGATCTTGAGGATTGCTGCAGCAACCTCAGCCTCATGCATGCCAGGCTTGATCATGCGATATGCTGCGAGGTGCATGCGGGTGCTGATGTCGACAGCCTTCTCGATCTCTGCGATCTCCTCGGCAGTCTTGTGGTTACGCATGTCGACCACAGCCTTGATGAGCTGTACGGATGCGCCGGCCTTCTGCTCTGCTGGTGCAATTCCGAGGAGGTCGAGAAGCTGGACCTGATGTTCGCCACGGTAAGGCGGGAGGTAGTGGATGGTACGTCCCTGAGACTTTGCCTTTGCGAGGTATGCACCGAGCTCACACATCGGTGCGGTGCTGCTGACGCCTACGAGAGAACTCTTCTCCTTGATGGTCGGCTGTGTGCCTGTCCATACGATGTCGTCGATGGTAAGGTCGTTGCCAAAGATGATCTCCTTGTCCTCATCAAGGTCCATGACGGCTGCCAGACCGGCATAGTCAAGACCGAAGAAATAGAGGAAAGTACTGTCCTGACGGAAGTGGTAGGTATTGTCCTCGTAGTTCATTGCGCTCTCTCCGTTTCCGAGGAAGAGCAGTACGCCTGTGCCGAGCTCCTTTCTGAGAGCGGCCCTGCGGCTGATATATGTCTCTTTTGCGAACATGGTTATTTAGTGTAGTAGTCAATCATTCTTGAAATAGCTCTCTGGCAGACTGGGCAGAAGCCAGGAGCGGTGTTGTTGAGCATGCGGCACTCCCTGTAAGGACGCCAGCAGCCCTTTGCCATATAGCCGGCTCCCTCGAAGAGGCCGACCACATTGTCATACTCAGGCTCGTCAGGAGTTGGAAGCGGAGTACCCTCGGCAACCATGTCTGCCCACTTCGCATTGAAGTCGGTCTGGTTGGTGATATTAGGCTCCCATGGCTCCACACCTGCAGGGTAATAGTCCTCGTACGCAACGGCTGATGTGTAATATTCATCACCGAGGGCAGCGAAGCTGTGGCCGAACTCATGTACGAACACGATGTCCGAGAGTTCATTATCAGAAGTGCCCATGGCGTATGATCCATAGATTCCACCGCCACCGTACTTGGTCTCGTTGGCGATGATCATGATGGTATCGAAGTTTGCTCCGGAAACGACGGATGCGATTTTCTTATGGTTCTGGATGGTAAGATACCTATCCTCATAGAATGTGTCGAACATTGAATCCATGGCGGTGTTGCGCCACTGTCCCCAGTTAGGGATATCTACGCCCGGATCCTTTGAGATGCTCTGTACAAGCCAAACGTTGAAGTCGTCACGACGGCTCTTGTATGGATCGAGCGAGAAGAGGTATTCCATCATCCTCCTGGCGTCCTGACGAAGCTTAGGCATCTGCTTCTCGGTGTAACCCTCTCCAGCGAAGACAAGGTCCACCTTGTGCGATGATTCTCCCTTGTACTGGAGAGCCACCACGCCATAGTTGTTGTCAGGACCTGGGATGATGTGTGTATCTTCAGGATCGATGTCGAACTCGAAGAACTTCTCAAGCATTCCTGTAGCACGTACCCTCTGATAGAGAACAAAGTGCACTTTCTGCTTAGGGAAAGGCATCCACACCGTCTGGTTTGCCGCCATCGACACAGCATCAGCCTGAGGGGTGGTCCTCCATTCCTCAAAAAGTGTCGAGAAGCCCTTGGAGAAGACAAGAGTCTCCCCCACAAAGGCTTCGTAAAAGTACTGGCCATAACCTGAGCGGTCGATCAGACTGTTTGGAGAACCTGACCAGCTTGCTTCCTTGTGGAGTTCCTCAAGGTATGCATACTGCTCCGTACGGTTTCCGGCGAGGACGAGGTCTATGCGGAGACGCTCCTTCGAGAAGTAGGTATCGTAATCCGGGTCAGAAGGATTGAGGCTGCTGACGGTTCCGTCTCCTTCCACTGGAGCGACAGCGACGTCCTCCCCAGAGTTGTTGTGGCATGCAGCCACTGTCATGATCGCCACTGCGGCGAGAATTATGTGCCTGAGTTTCATTCGGGTTCTAATGATCCAGAAAAATTATTTCATGTATGCGTAACGATAGTCGGTTGGGCTCACGAGAGTCTCCTTGATGCAACGAGGGAGGACCCAACGGATGAGGTTGTGCTCTCCACCTGCCTTATCGTTGGTACCAGATGCGCGGCTGCCGCCGAATGGCTGCATACCTACGACTGCACCGGTAGGACGATCGTTGATGTAGAAGTTACCTGCAGCATAGCGGAGCTGATCGGTGATCTTCTCGACTGCAAGACGATCCTGACCGAATACGCAACCGGTAAGGCCGTATGGAGAAGTGGTGTCGCAGAGCTTGACTGCCTCCTCAACCTGGTCATCATCGTAAGGATAAACGGTGAGTACAGGGCCGAAGATCTCCTCTTCCATGGTCTTGAACTTAGGGTTGGTAGTCTCGATGACGGTAGGCTGCACGAAATAACCGACGCTCTTGTCACGGCCACCACCAATGACGATCTTAGCCTCAGGTGACTCCTCTGCGTACTTGATGTAGCTGTCGATGTTGTTCCAAGAAGCCTCGTCGATGACTGCGTTGATGAAGTTACTTGCATCCTTGACATCACCCATCTTGACCTCAGCTGCGAACTGCTGCATCTTCTCGAGAACAGCTGGCCAGAGGCTCTTAGGGATGTACATACGTGAAGCTGCAGAACACTTCTGACCCTGGAACTCGAATGCTCCGGTGAATGCTGCGTGAGCCACAGCTGCTACATTTGCAGATGGATGAACGAAGATGAAGTCCTTACCACCGGTCTCACCTACGAGACGAGGATAGCTTACGTACTTCTCGATATTTGCGCCAACTGACTTCCAGAGGCTCTGGAATGTACCGGTAGAACCGGTGAAGTGGATACCAGCGAGGTCCTTGCTCTCGCAGCAGATCTTGCCGATGAGAGAACCCTTGCCAGGTACGAAGTTAACGACACCTGCAGGAACACCAGCCTCCTCATAGAGCTTCATGAGGTAGTAGTTGGAGAGAAGCGAAGTGGTAGATGGCTTCCACACTGTGGTGTTACCCATGAGTGCAGGAGACATATTGAGGTTCGATGCGATCGAAGTGAAGTTGAATGGAGTCACTGCAAGCACGAAGCCCTCGAGTGGACGATACTCGGCTGAGTCGATGATACCCTGGCCGTTCTTTGGCTGGATAGAATAGAGCTTGGTTGCAAAGTGAACGTTGTAACGGAAGAAATCTGCAGTCTCGCAAGCAGAATCAATCTCAGCCTGGAAGATGTTCTTGCTCTGGCCGAGCATGGTAGCCGCATTGAGGATAGGACGATACTTGGTAGCAAGAAGCTCAGCACATTTCATCATGATTGCTGCGCGAACGGTCCAATCAGTCTCAGACCAGGTCTTGCGTGCCTCCATGGCAGCGTCGATAGCCATCTTGATCTCCTTCTCGGTAGCCTGGTGTGCATATGCGAGCACATGCTGGTGATCGTGAGGACAAACGACCTTGATAGTATTGCCTGTACGGATCTCCTTACCGCCGATAATAAGCGGAATATCAACGACTTCCGAGCTCTGACGAGCGAGCTCTGCGTCAAGTGCGATGCGCTCAGGAGAACCAGCGAGATAAGACTTTACCGGCTCGTTGGCCGGAGAAGGGAAAGTAACGATAGCGTTTTTCATATCTTATAGTATTAGTTTTTGATTCTAGCCCATAAATATAGGCAATTTCACACGAAAAACCAAATAATCTAATTTTGAATTATTTAAAATTAGATATTGGATGGAGTAGCGCCGGACACTGCCATCTTGTATGGCCAGTGACGGTCGTTACTGTTATTTTCGTCCCACCTGTGGCTGATATATTTCACAGGAGTAGCCGAGACGACTGCCCAAAGTCTCCTGGTGTCAGCAGGGATTGTCCAGCTTATGCTGGTCTTATAGTCAGTCTCTGAAGTTGCGATGGCTGTCTCGCTATAGTACCTAGTGGTATTGTCACTTGAAAGAGCCACGAAACCGATGGTCCAGCCGCCGTCAGTAGCAGTACCGGACTTGTTGTATCCCGGCTCGTTAGGAAGACCGACGAAATCTATGCTGATCTCATTACCCTTAGTATAGTTCTGAAGCCTGATCACATTGAATCCGGTAGCCTCAGGGCAGCATGACGCATCCACCTTGTAATAGCCGTCATCGCCCTTTGCTGACTTGTATGAAATCTTGTTGACATAATTGAGGCCGGAGGTGCTGAGACCCTCGAAATCCCAGGTAGCAGCATGTGCTGCATACTCGTACATCTGGGCATTGAACTCTGCAACAGAAAGGTCATGGATCGCCATGTACACCTCGAGAGCATCCTTAGGAGCACGAGCAGCCTTCCAGATCTCTGCAACAGCGTCGATTCCGTACTTGTCGGTCATGTAATGATGTATGAAGTAGTTGCTATAACGAGTATCTTCGTGAAGTTGATGCTTGTATGTAGCCTTGCAATAGTCAGCGAAATTATATGCAGTGAAAGTCTGCGCAGGAAGCATCATATATGCCATCCACTGCGCGCACTGCTCCCAGAAACCGTTGCCCTGGCCGACGTCATAGCGGAAGGCCATAGAGCTTACGTTAGAGGTTTCCTTGTTGTAGATCTTGTCACATCCGACGATGTACTGGAAAGAGTGACCGACCTCATGGGCCACGATTGCCTTGTCGTTAGCCCAGGTCGCATTGAGCCAGAGACAACCGACCTGATCCTCCACACCGGAGCCATAAGCAGCAGCACTCGGATCAGCCCAGTTTGGCGGATATGTGATATAGATATTGATCTTGTGGACATCAAGGATGGAGTGCCCCTCATCGGAGAACTTCATTGTCTTGATATATCCGTCATAGCACTCCTCGCACCATGAGAGAAGAGCATTGAGATCCACCCTGTATTTAGACTCTGGATAGTTAGACGGGGTGGTAGTATCGCCAAACTCGCCGTAATCCGGCTGCCAGAAGGCGATGAAATGTTCAGACTGTGCGCTACGTCCGAAGAACCAGTTGCCATCGCTTGACAAAGAGATGTGCTCCGAGCCACTCGGATTGTAGATCTTGTTATAGTCAGGAATGTCCTCAGGCTTGACAGTAAGGGAGCCACGCTCCTGCTTTACATGAATCTTCGCATGAGTACTTCCTGAATTCACGGTAATGGTAGCCTCTCTGGACTCAGTGTTCTCATTGTTGGTTGCCTTGATGAGGACGTTATACTCCTTGTTTGCCTCACCGCTGGTAAAGGACATGGAAACCCAATCGGAACTGATCATGGTCGTCCATGGCTGGTCCGATTTGATAGTGACGTAAGTCTGGGCCTGGATTGCCTTGTGTGGAAGTTCTAATTCAGTCTTGCTGATCTTCACGTCAGCAGGGACGACAGGCTCCTCATGCGAGCATGACGCCAGCATGATCACGGGGAGAACGAGATAGAGAAGATACCTTAATTGTTTCATCTTTTAATTTTTTAAAGGCCGCGAGGTATGATCCTCGCGGCCTTGAGAATATTGAATCAGAAATTATTCTGCTACAGTGATAGTCACAGTAAGGTCATTACCGGCCATCTTTGCCTTAGCAACATACACGTCACCGGCCTTATACTGTGCACTCGCGATACCAGAATTCTTGCCGAGATATACGAGATTGTCGAGATCGTAGTTGTAGTTGGATGCGTTATACCACTGCCAGAAAGCGATGCCAGAATTCGAATCGGCAGCAGAACCGTCAGCTGCGAACCACTCACCTGGAGCATATGAAGACCACTTCTCGTATGCATTGCCCTCAGCATCTACTGGATAGAAATCCTCGATGGTGAGTTCATCGACATTGATGTCAAAGTAGTCATTGACATAAGCTGAGTTGATAGGGAAACCGAGGAGACCCCATGAATCGTCGAGACCAGCCTTTGAGACAGTCGCATTGATGTTGAATGCGGTTCCGTCAAGCTCCCAGCTGTACGAGTTGGCACCGATGACGCCAGCGCCAGAGGTAGGAAGTGAATCGTGGTAGTGAACATTCACAGTGAATGTCTTGTCGCCGAGGACAGACTTCATTGTAACGGTCTTGCCGTCAAGCTTAGAGATGTTGCCAGGGTTGGTACCGATGCAGAGGAGACCGTCAGTGTAGTGGTTCTCATACATGTGGTCACCGTAGTTGAGGAACCAGTAAGCCCTACCGTCAGTCCATGTACAAGGAGAACCATCCTCGAGTACCCAGTTACCGGTATAACCAGTTGTCCACTTCTCGCCCTTGGTGCCCTCTGCATCAACTGGGTAGAAGTAATCGAAGTCAGCGAGCTTGTTGATGTCGTCGATATCGAGATACTCCTTAAGAAGATCTGGGTCAATAGCCATGGTAAGGTAAACATAATCCTCGATCGATGGAATGTGAGCATCAACGTCTACGGTAATACCGTTCTCGTCCATGATCCACATGTACTGATGGTTGCCCTGAGCTGCACCCTGGTAAGCGTAACCGCCGTTACCTTCAGTAAGGTAATCCATAGATGCCTCTGGCTCTGCAGGCTCGTCGCCACCTTCTTCGCCACCTTCTTCGCCACCTTCAGAAGCAGAGAACTTGACAGTTACTACGAAGTCGATCTTCCTGTCGCCGAGAGTGATGAGAGCCTTTGTCACGATAGTGCTACCTGCACACTTAGGAGTGTTTGAAGGGTTGCCACCGAGAACGAAGAGACTCTTGTGAGTAGCGAAGTCATAGTCATGATCAGATGCCTCATAGAGGTACCACTGCCAATAGAGAGAACCGGTTGACCAGTTTGCTGATGCACCTTCAGTATCAACCCACATACCTGGAGCATATGAAGTCCAAGCGGTAGCTGAACCGTCAGGCTGGACAGCGGTGAACACGTCATCGTTGAGATCCATAACGCTGCAGCCGAGGAACTCGCCTACTGAAGCTGCGTCGAGAATGAAATGACCAATCTCCCATGCGCCAGACTCAGCGTATTCGTCAGTGTTGACGTTGAATTCGAAATTAATGGCATCCCCGTCAGCCTTCCATGAGTAGGTAGACTTGAGTTCTGCCTCATCACCATTACGGAGCGCACCTGAGCCTTCGTAAACGATGACTGGCTCTGGAAGAGGCTCGATAGGAAGCTTGTCAGTATCATACACAGGCGCGCAGGCAGAAAGTGCAAGAGCGGCAAGTGCGATTGTATAGAATTTGTTTGTCATTGTATCCTATTTTATATGGTTATT
>JAGHUQ010000045.1 GCA_018064725.1 Candidatus Cryptobacteroides caccocaballi | reverse complement strand
ACGCCGCCCTTGCCGGAAGCGATACCTATGATATGCTTCACATGCTCGATCTCCTCTGTTCCGAGGTCGAGTCCGGGCTTCTTCTTCGGAGCCTCATCCTTCACGATGGTCTTCACCTCGACCTCAGTACCCTTCGGGCAGTTACGGTAGAGCGCAGCCTTGGTGCTTCCGATGAGATACTCCGCGAGCGGATCACGATGCTTGGGGAACGCGAGGGTCACTCTGACCTTTCCCTCCGTGACCACTATATTGTCAACCATACCGAGGGCGACGATATCCTTGTCGCCCTTCGCAGGATGCTGCACCTCGGTAAGGTATTTCTTGATTTCGTTTACTTCCATTATCTGACGATATTCATTTCATCGATGAGCCAGCCGGCACCACCGAACTTGTCAATGATGAAGAGGACATAGCGGATGTCCACGTTGATACATCTCTGGAGGTCAGGCTCGAACATCACGTCGCTTGACATTGACTCCCAGTTGCCGTCGAATGCGAGACCGAGAAGCTCACCGTCAGCGTTCATCACAGGGCTGCCGGAGTTACCGCCGGTGATGTCGTTGTTGCTGAGGAAGCAGGCAGGCATCTGACCGTTTGGCATGGCGTACTGGCCATAGTCCTTTGCCTTCCAGAGTTCCTTGAGCTTTGCCGGTACGACGAACTCCCAGTTGTTCGGATCTTCCTTCTCCATCACTCCGTCGAGAGTGGTATAGTGACGGTAGAGGACTGCATCCTTAGGAGAATAAGGCATCACGTGGCCATAGGTGAGGCGCATGGTGAAGTTCGCATCAGGATAGCTTGGCTGACCCTTTCTCCACTCGAGGAGACCAGCGGTATATGCCTTCTGGGCAGCATCGAACTCCGGATTTGGAGCACGGTCGATGTAATATGTGCCATATACGATTTCCATGGCAGCGTTTGCGAACGCTACAGCCGGGTCATTGGCGATGGTGGTGGAATCGGCAGCAGAGACCTTCTCCCACGAAGTGACGACGCTCTTGTCGAACATCTCATCGATGTCGATGTCGCAGTTGAAGGCATACTCAGGAAGAGCATGCTCCTTGTAGAATGCGACGAGAGCCTTAGCCTCATCCCTGTCGAGTGCGGCGCAGTAATCCTTGTATGCGGGTTCAAGCCTGTCGAGACGACCGGCGTTTGCGAGAGTGGCCATCTGTACGAGCTCGATCTGGTAGAGAGACTCGTATGCGAGAGTGAAGGCCTCATGGTTCACGCGTGCGTCGAGTATACCCTTCCTGAGGGCAGGGATAGCTGAACCGTATGCCTCCTGACGCTTAGACTTTGCGGCTGCCCATGCAGCGAACTCTGCCTCCTGCTTCTCAGCGCGCTCGATGATGCCGAGCTTGTCGAAGGCGAGCTTCATGCCCTGCCACTTCTTCCAGCCGTTGGAACTGCTGGAATACTTGCTTGCGTACTGGATCTTTACCGCAGGATCTGCGAGCATGTAGTCCATCATGATGTCCTGACGGATGGTGCGGGCCGCGATGCGGATGTCGTTGGTACGGATCTGCTGCTCGAGCTCAGGAGAAGTCTGGAAACGGGTGGTGGTTCCAGGATAGCCCATGATCATGGTGTAGTCACCCTCCTGCACACCCTTGAGCGAGATCTTGAGCGACTGCTTAGGAGTGTAAGGGACATTGTCCTTAGAATACGGAGCAGGATTGTTGTCCTTGTCCGCATAGATACGGAACATTGAGAAATCGCAGGTGTGACGTGGCCACATCCAGTTGTCGGTGTCGGCACCGAACTTACCGATTGATGAAGGTGGTGCACCTACGAAGCGGATGTCGGTGTAGGTCTTGTAGACGATGAGATAGTATACGTTCTCATTGTAGAAGCTCTCGATCTCCGCGTGGCACTCAGGCTTGTCCTTCTCCACGGCCTCCACGAGGTCCTGGAAAAGCTGGGCAAGGGCCTGCTGCACGAGTTCTTCTGAATTAGGAGCGTCCTTGAGCTCCTTGCGGAACTTCTTCTCTGACTTCTCGATCACGCTGGTGATATCGGTCATGCTCTCGAGGAAGGTCACGGAAAGTCCGTCGACCGGAAGCTCCTCGCTCATCCTCATCGCCCAGTATCCGTCAGCGAGATAGTCATGCTCGACGGAGCTGAGTTTCTGGATGCTTGCATAGCCGCAGTGGTGGTTAGTAAGGAGAAGACCGTTGTCAGAGACGACCTCTCCGGTACATCCGCCGCCGAACTGGACGATGGCATCCTTGAGAGAAGAGTGGTTGATGGAATAGATCTGGTCAGGAGTAAGACGGCAGCCCGCCTCCTCGAGAGCCTTGGCATTCATCTGCTTGAGCAGAGGAAGGAGCCACATTCCTTCGTCGGCCCATGCAGAGCCGGCAGCGATAAGAAGCGCCGCTGCTGCGCAAAGAATCTTTTTCATATAGTTCAGTTGTTGTATTTCATACAGTTGTCCACCGGATTGGAGTAGATCGCCAGGAGCAGGTCACGCAGGGTCTCCAGCTCGTAGCTGTCATACTTCATCAGCTTCGCCAGATGCTCCCTGAAGGCGGCCTTCTGCTGAGGCGTGTACCTGTCGGAATGGAGATTCTGCCCGTAGCGTATGTCATGCGCGATCCAGTTGTTCGGATAGAGGTGGTATCCGGCATGTATCCTCCTGTCTATGAGAGCCGCGACCTCCCTGTTGAATGCACTGCTGGTGAGACCGTCGTAGCGGAGGAGCTCCTCCCTGCCGACAGGTTCGCAGACGGTGAAATGGACATGTCCCTTGGGTGCCATGATTCCGGTGATGATGCTGTTCAGGTCCTCACCCGGCTTCTTGGTGTACGCTCTCTTCGAAGACTCATAGAGCTCGAGCACCTTCAGAATGTCGCAAGGCTCCCATTCATAGGACACGGCGACAGGGACGATGTTCAGCTCGACCAGCGACTCTATCTTGTCATCCGGACGGCTGAGCCCGAACATCTTGATCACGCCCTGGTCGGTCTGGTCGTTTCCGTCCTTCGTCCTTCCGTTCCTCTGCGCGATCCAGACGGACTGCCTCTTCTCCGTGACCGCATGCCTGATGTACTCGGAAAGATGCACGGAAGAAAGGTAGAACTCCCTAGGGTTTCCTCCCCTCTCGACCCTGAACATCTTGTTGGACTTTCCTATGTCCACGACCAGCTGGCTGGTCATCAGGTTGGCGCCGAAGGTGATCTCGCTGGTTTCCATCCCGTAATCCACCAGGGCCTTCTGGAGCAGGGATGCATCCAGGACTATGTCCCTGTGGTTGGAGACGAACAGGTACGGCTTATCCTTGTCCAGTCTCTCAAGGCCTGTGACTGTGATACCCTGGGTGCTGTTCCTGATGATCTCCTCATGGGCCTTGTACATCACTATCTTCTGGAACTCGTCGGCCGTGGTAAAGCTGCGCACCATGGCACGGAGTTCCTCGACATCCCTCCCGGGGAACACGAAGGATGC